>JBAWFQ010000275.1:0-40464 GCA_049592035.1 Terriglobales bacterium | reverse complement strand
CCATACATTTTTTGTTGACAGAGGGAAAGACCTGGAGCAGTATTGATACGTTTTAATAAAGGTATTTTACCGTTTCTGTACCGGCAGCGATGGAATATCGGGTGGCGACTTCGGGCTAGGAGGCTGTTTATGAATACCAGAAATGCAATCGTCAGGACGGCGCGGAATTTTCTTTCTATCTGCATTCTTTTCCTCTGCGCCAGTTCTGTAGCGCTTGCGCAAGCCGGCCGAGGCAGCATCAGCGGCCTGGTTTCCGATCCTTCGGGCGCGATCGTCAGCGGCGCCACCGTCACCGCACTCGACCATGCCACCGGAGTCTCACTCCACACCGTGACCAGCGCGGGAGGTTTATACAGCTTTATATCGCTGACTCCCGGCAACTACGTAGTCACTGCCAGTCAGAAGGGTTTCGCAAGCGTCGCGCAAGATAACGTGCTGGTAACGGTCGACCACGTCAGCACCGTGAATATCGCTCTGCAAGTCGGCGCCGTGAGCGAGACCATTACGGTGTCGACAGCGCCCGAACTGGTCGATACCAGCAACTCCACCGTAGGCCAGTTAATTGATTCCGCCACCATCGATCGCGTCCCGTTGGTCGACCGCAACGTCTACGATCTGGTGCAATTGAGTGCAGGCGTGATTCCGGTCAATGGTGCGCCCAACTCCAGCGACTCGATGGCGAGCATTCAGAACATATCGGTCGGGCGCCCGGGAGTCGATGTTTCCGCCGACACCATCAACGGCGCCATCGTGGGCTCCGTTTACTACATGCTCGATGGCAGTCCGATCGGGATTGCCGAGAATAACTCCGCCGCGATCATTCCGGCAATGAATATTCCGGAGGATGGTGTCGAAGAGGTTCGCGTGGAAACGCAGAATACGCCAGCCTCCTACCAAAGCGGTGCGGCCGGTGTCATCAGCCTGGTGAGTAAGTCCGGCACCAATAAAATTCATGGCGACGTTTTCGCGATATTTCGGCCCGATGTCCTCGCGTCGAACGACTATTTCAACAAACAAAGCGAGCTATCGAGCGGCCTCGCCAACACGCCCCCTGCTTTTCACCGTTATCAGGAGGGCGCAGCCATCGGCGGCCCGATTAAGCGCGATAAACTCTTCTTCTTTGCGGATTACGAGGACACCCAGCAGGTGGAGTTCGAGGGTATAGACACGTTCACCGTCCCCACCGCTGCCGAAAGGACCGGAGACTTCTCGGCCATGGGCTTTCAGATCTACGATCCGACCCAGCCCGACGTCGCTTGTCCCGCCGGGACATCGGGCATGTGTCGGCAGGCGTTTCCGGGGAACAAGATCACCAACCCGAATCCCATCGGCTTGTTATATCTATCGAAAATGCCGCTTTGCAACTTCCCTAGCCCCTCCACCTGCAATTCAGCGACGACTGACCAAACGAATAATTTCGGCTTGCCCGGCCTGGATCCACTCAACGCACACCGGTTCGATGTGCGCGTCGACTGGGCTAAAAGTCAACGGCAGCGCCTCTTCACCCGCTTTTCCTATGACAAGCTGATCTTCTCCACCGCCAACGTTTTCCCCAGCGGCTGGGATTTAAACTATGCGCAGAACACAACCAACGCGCGCAACGTTATCCTGGCCGACGACCTGACCCTCAATTCCACCACCGTTTTGAATTTGCGTTATTCCTTTACCCGGCATCATGAGAATCAGGGTAATCCCGCCTACAGCAGCACAGATATTACCAATCTCGGTACAGTTAACGGCGCCACGGTTGGTTTTCCCGCCTCACTGGCCGCGCAGGAGGTCTTCAAACAGCTTCCCTTCATGGTCTTCAACGACCTACCGACGCCGGGCAACGGGGTGGGCGGCACCGCTAACTACAACCTGTTTGTCTACGCCAGCGAGAACAGCGATGCTAATGCCGCTATCAATAAGGTTTGGGGCAAGCATCTGATAGCGACTGGTTTTGAATTCATGAAGAGATATCTCAACGTCGGCCAGCCGCCGGCGCCCGCGGGCGCGTACGGGTTCGACCTCAGTGCAACCGATCAACAAACGACGCCCACGTCCGCGTCGGGCCTTCCGGTAGGCGGCAGCGATTTTGCATCGATCCTCGTGGGCATGGGCATGTCGCCGGGGTCCGAAGCCACTCTCGGCTACCCGGGGAATTTCTCCAAAGACGTCTTCTTAGCCGAGTCGAACCCGTACTACGGGGCCTTTGTCGAGGATACGTACCACGCCTCGAAGATTCTGACCATCACCGCCGGTCTGCGCTGGGACATCTTCGGAGGGCGCAATGAGCGCCACAACCGTCAGGAATATTTCAACCCCACTATCAGCAACACCTTGAACGGCGTCTCGTATACCGGTGCTGAAGTCTACGTCAACGGTAGCAATCGCTCGCCATTCACCACGAATCTGCACAATTTTGGACCTCGGCTGGCTGTCGCCTGGCAGCCCATTGCCCATTTGGTGGTGCGGGGCGGCGCAGGCTTCTACTACGGGCCCAGTACGCACAACGTCTCTAACGCCATTAACACCGATGGCTTCTCGTCCGGGAGCCCATGGAATGGCACCTGCTTTAACGCCGACAACAATTCGGTGTTCGGACTGAATGGCGCACCATGCCCGACGCCCACCCCCGGCGTCTACACTGGCAATTATTCTCTAAGCAACCCCTTCCCAACCCCGCCCGGCACACCCGGAGGAATTATCCCGGTTCTCACCACTCCGCCGACGGGCCTGGCCAACAACCTGGGCATCACCTTGAGCACCGTGCTCCACTCCCAGCGCACCCCCACGATCTACAACTACAATTTTGCCCTGGAGTATGAACTGCCGCATCAGGTCGTGGTGACTGCCGGCTACGTCGGCAGCCGGGGGCTTTTCCTACCCTTCAGCAACGTCGATCTGAACCAGCTTAGTCTGTCCACGATCGCACGCTACGGGAACGCGCTGTGCATTATGAATACCCCGAGCTGCGAGACGGCGCCCAACACTGGGCCGGTGAGCCTGAACCAAAACTTCAGCGGACAATCCACGGTTCCGCCATGGGCAACCCTCCAGCCGTTCCCGCAATTCGGCAGCGGGAGCTATGGCACCGGTAACGGCATCTTAGCGTGGGGCTACCCCGCGGGCGATTCGGAATACAGTTCTTTGCAGGCCAAGGTGCAGAAAAGGCTGACCGGCCACTTCACCACGCTTTCCACTTTTACCTGGGGAAAGATCATGACCGACGACGGGTATCCGCCCCTCGGTTTCGTGGGCTCTCACAACCCAGGCGGGCCTCAGGACTGGAGGAATCTACGGTACGAACATTCCATCAGCCCGCAGGACGTCAAGTTTCAGTTCACCGGACAGGTTTCTTACGACTTGCCGGTCGGCAAGGGACAACGAGTGAATCTGCATGGCGTCTCCAACGCATTTCTGGGCGGCTGGACCACCAATGCCATCGTCTATCTCAGCACCGGAGTCCCCATCCCGTCACCGTCGTCGGGGGCGACTCCTGGCTTCTTCAATCAGCGAGCCGATCTGATCTGCAATCCGTCGAAGGGCTTTCAGCGCACGTCTGCGAACTGGGTCAACAATAGCTGCTTCGCAATACCCGGCACGGAGAACGGCGGCAACGCGAATCCGCTCATTCCCGGCAACGCCCCAGCCTATCTTGCCAACGTTCGCACCCGGGGAGCGCGGGACCTGGATCTCTCCCTTTTCAAGACCTTCCCGATAGGAGAAAGCAAGAACCTTCGCTTCGACGTTTCCGCGTACAACGTAACGAACTGGGCGCAATATGGAATGCCCCCCCAGCAGGACCTGACGTCGAGCCTAAACCAGCCCTTCAGCGCAATCACGGTGAACGTCAACACCCCGCGCCAGTTCCAGTTCGGGGCAAGGTTTACCTTCTGATCGATTGGTTGGCGTGCAAGCGGGCTTGAAAGGCCCGCTCGCTCTTTTTTCCTACGCCGGACTGCGGGTGGAATCCCGCACGGCCAGCTCCGGAGCCAGTTTGCGATGTACTGCCGGCAGGTCGCGTTTCTCCAGCGCGGCGTTGATTCCTTCTAGGGCAATGCTGGCCGCCATTGCCCCCATCGCTTCCATGGGCTGCCGCACCGAAGTAAGAGGCGGCGTACAGAGACTCGACGCCATAACGTCGTCAAACCCAATCACCGAGCACTGTTCCGGCACGCGTAGTCCGGCCTTGGTCAAGGCGCGAACCGCCCCAAACGCCGTCATATCGTCGAACGCCATCAACGCCGTAAAAGGACGCTTCGCCTTAAGCATCTCTTCGGTCAGCTTGTAGCCCGCCTCAAAACTGGACATCAGGTCGCGCGACTCGGGAAGATCCACAATCAGCCGTGGGTCCAATTCCAAATCGCGGGCTTTCGCGAACGAGCGCACGCCTTTCCAGCGGGCAGCGCTGTCGTTCAAAGTCCTAGGCCCTCGAATGAACGCAATCTTGCGATGCCCAAGGGAGTGCAAATGTTCCACGGCGGTGTAAGCCCCGAGTTCGTTATCGACGATGACCGAGCTGATCGCATCATTTTTCAATTCCCGCGCAATCATCACGGTAGGGATGTTGTTCTTTTCCAGATCGCCGAGCACATCGATATTCACGAACAGCCAGTTGGCCAGCACAATCAGAGCTTCCACGCGCCGGTCCAGCAGCATCTCAAGGTAACGCTCAAAGCGCGCCCGCTCGTTATGAACGTCGGTCAGGATGGGCAGATAAGACGCTTGGTAGAGCGAGTTCTCGATGCCGCGCAGCACCAGCGTGCAGAAAGGATCGGTCATGTCGAACACCATCACGCCGATCGTGTGGCTGCGACGGCTGCGCAGAGAGCGCGCGAAGAGGTTCGGACGGTAGCCCAGCTTCTTGGCGGCGCTTTCAATGCGCTTCTTGGTGGTGGTAGGGATATAACGGGCCAGCGGAGCGTTGTTCAGCACGATGGAGACCGTAGTGGAAGAAAACCCACTCTCCTTCGCCACATCGCGAATTGTCACCATGCCTATAGCCTTAATATGGAATGTCTTGCGATGTTTCGGTTGCTCTCGAAAACTCGTCTTCAACGCTAATCCGATGATCGAGCCTTCCTATCATACTCGCCCACCCTCGCCCTTCTTTGCTCTATTTGGCGAGGAACGCGTCAGCGTTCTCCTTCGATTGCGATTGGTTTGCTCGCCGCCGCCACATTCCATCCATCGACCGCAAGCACCAGTCCGTCGCCGTGGTTTTTGTCAGACTCGAAGCGGGCGCTGAACTCGCGCTTTTCCCCGGGCATCAAGGAAACATAGTTGTCGTCCCAGAATATTGGCACGGCATCCTCGCCACTGCCGCCCCTGGCTACCCGCAGATGAACCATGAAGGCAAGGCTGGAGCTCGGGTTTTCGACGAAAGCATGAACCACCGATTCCTTCCCCTCCTGCCGGAGCGAGCTACGAACCGCCAGTGTTACCGGGGGCAACGTGTTTAACCCACTCAGGTCGGCGTATGCGCTTTGTGGCGTGTAAACCTCCTCAAACTTCCTTGCCCAATCCAGCTTATCGGGCTTGGTCGAGAGCCAGTAAAAATTCTCGCTCACCAGCTTGCCGGAGGCATCATGCAGTTCGAGTTTCAGAAAATAAGTTGCAGAGATGCCGGTCACTTTCGATAGCTTCAGGGCCCGGACGCTGCTATCAGCAGGGATATCGAGCGTCACATCCTGCCGCGCCTTGGTTTCCGCGTTGATGTCGTAGATCGTTGCCCGAACGCTCGCCCGAGCAAATGCGTGGTCATAGCCATTCACCACTGCCACGGAATCGTCGTCATAGGAATACTGCACATGCAGCGGTTC
Organism: Terriglobales bacterium; assembly: GCA_049592035.1. Classification (GTDB taxonomy): domain Bacteria; phylum Acidobacteriota; class Terriglobia; order Terriglobales; family Acidobacteriaceae; genus Acidiflorens. Next base: position 34,657 of record JBAWFQ010000275.1, on the reverse strand, counting down.
GCAGGCTTTCTTCGACCCGAAATACGCGCCGCCAGGAACCAGGTAGTAATCGTACAAGTTCCAGATGATCGAAGGCCACGCATTGTTGAGCATCCACTGGATCACGCCCGTGGATTCGTACTTATTGCGCCCATACGCCTCAAACATTGCCCGCTGAGCTTCGTAGTTCATGGCTTCGGACTTGCGCAGAAAGTCTTCCAGGTTGGCGGCCTTGCCGTAACGCCGTTCCATGCCGTTCACAAACTTGTCGATGTCAGTAAACCGTTCAAGGCCGGCGTGGTAATTCCAGTAATCGTCAATCGGCCACAGGTGATCGGCCGGTATAAATCGCTTCAGGCTCTCGAGCGTTGGGATCACCGGACCCGGACTGGTTTCGGTATTGAATCCGAATGCCCCGCCGGCTTTTGTATCGATGAGCCAGTAATTTGGCGGCTCGTAGTCATAGGGACCCGTCATCTTTACCCCGGAATCCCCGGTCACCTTGGTGCGCTGGGAGTTCGCCGAGGAGATCGTAGGGTTAGGCCAGCGCGCGTCCTTCAAAGCCTGCAAGTACAGAGTTTCGATTTTGGCTGGCGGCGCATTGTCGCTGCCGTAAAGCCAGACGAACACGCTGGGGTGGTTCCGCAGACGCATGGCCTGATCGGAAAGCGAAGCGGCAGCGATCTTTGTAGTGTCCGGAGTCCATTTCTTCCACTGCTCCCAGAAGTCGCAGCAAGTCCATCCCGGCATGATCAGGACGCCCTGGCGATCGGCGAGGTCGAAGAATTCATCCCGCTCCATTCGCCCTTCGAGGCGGATCGCGTTCAGGTTCATGCCCCGCACGTAATCGATCGCCGCCGCGGCCCGCTCGGGCGACCAGCGCAGCAGCATATCTGGAGCCCACGCTGCTCCACGGATGAGCAGGTTGCGGCCATTGATCTTGAACAACCGGTGGCCCTTTTCCGTCAACTGCGAAGTGACTTCACGAATGCCAAACGGCACGCTCGTCGAATCGGAGACTTGTCCGTCTGCTTCGACCCGCAGTTGCGCCGTGTACATTTCCGGTTTGCCCATCTGATACGGCCACCAGAGGCGCGGATGAGCAATCCCCAGTTGCGGATACTGATCGGGGGCGAAGACGACCGTCTTCGATTCCGACGCCGACAGTTCAATTTTCTGGCTTACCTGAATCCCGTCAATCTCGGCGTTAACGATGCTCGTGGTTGGATGGGCAGCAGCATTGTGCAGATCCGCAGTAATAGTGAGAGATGCTGTCGTGTAGCCCGGTTCAAGCTTGGATCCCACAAATGGATGGCGCAAGGCAACGGCGCCACTCGTCCTCAGGTAGACGTCTTTCCACAACCCCATGTCTTTGTCGGGTGGAGTTGGGTTCCAATCAACCCAGGTCATCGCTAAATCGGTCTTATCGGGCGCAAAGACTTCCACCGCCAAAGCGTTCGGTTTCCCGGCTGCGAGACGCTTGCTCACTTCAAACTCGAACACCCGCATCATGCCGGCGGTGTCCTGAGCGTCCCCAATCTTCTCGCCATTCAGCCAGACATTCGCGCGATAATTGATGCCATCAAAATGCAGCCAAGCTGTCGACTGATTCGATTGCGGGGGAAGGCTGAACTCAGTCCGGTACCACCAAGAGCAGCGAAACGGACTGTCCGCCGGCATCGCCTGATTTGCAAAGAAAGACTTCGAGGAATAGTCCATCCCGGGAAATGATTTCAGGTTCATTCCGAAATAAGGGTCAGGATAGGTACCGTCTGCAACCAGCGCCGCAACGACGGTCGTAGGCACGCTGGCTTTGTGCCAACCATCCGCGCGAAAGCCTACGGTAGAAATCTCTCGCCCGTCCGCCTTCACGTCGCATGAAGACTGAATCTGCCAATTTTCCGTAAGCAGTATCTTCGTGGACTGGTCAGCAGCCAGAGCACTGGTCGACATGCAGCAAACGCTCAGAAACACGGCGACTGAGACCAGCAAATGAGATCGCAGCTCGAGAAAGAAAAAGTGCGAAAGGTTAAACAGCGGAGCGCAGCTCTGAATATTTGGCAAGACCTTACCCCCTAAAAACTCCTCGACTCCAGCGGATCGAGGCAACAATTATGCTTCTGAGACTTACTCCATCGTGGTGATCTTTGGAATGCGCGCAAACCGTCCGGCTTCAATGCCCGCTTCCGCAGCCAGTGCCAGCGTCATCATCTGCACTGGAAGGATTTCAACAATGGCGCGCACAGAAAACGGCGTTGGGGGCAATCTCCACGCTCCCCCACTGGCGTCTTCGGCAATCCAGCCGGTCTTTCCGCCAGCCTGGCGAATGTCATCCAGCAGCCTGGCCTGCAGCGGTCTCGTAGTTTCCGCTCCCGCAAAAACCACGGCGAAGGTTTCACCGTTGACCATCTCCAGCGGGCCGTGGCGGAATGCCGCGCCGCTCATGCCTTCCGCGTGCAGCCGGACCGATTCCTTCACGATCAGCGCGCCCTCCCCAGCCGCAGCCAAAGACGCCCCACGTCCGAGCAAAAACAAATCGCGGACTTGCCCAATCTCTGCCGTCATCTCAAAGACGTGGTTCTTCCACTCGCGCAAATACGATGCAACTGCAGGTATGCTTTGCGCGAGTTCATCCCGCGTCTGGCTTGCATCGCAACCGCACAGAAATGCGCCGAGCAGGTGCAACGCCATCAAAGATGTCACGTACGTCTTGCAGGAAACGGAAAACTCGTTCCCGGCGAGAGTAAGAATCGAAGCATTGGCTCCGAGCGCTAGCGCACTATCGGCGGCATTGGTTACACCCACAATCGATGCCCGGCTACGGTTTTCTTCGATCAGGCGGATTACCTCTGCGCTTTCTCCAGACTGCGAGATCGCAATGATCAACGTCTCCGGCTCGAACCAGCGTTGCACGGAGTGCACCAGTTCTGAAGTCTCAATCGCAACCGCAGTGTAACCGTACTCATTCAGTTGCAAGAACGGCGGATGCAGAGCATGGAAAGAAGCTCCCATGCCCGTCAGGACGACGCGCTTGATCTTTCGTTCTCGCAAACCCCGGGCGAGGACACTCAGCTCCTTCGGAATTTCCAGTTGCGCGAGCGTTGCCGTCAACGCTCGCGGCTGATCCAGAATGTCACGAAGATACTGGCCCTCGATGATCGGATGTGTATTCGTGTCCAACCTAATCTCCAAAACGATCGTGCCAAACCTGCGCTGCGCCGATCAACCCGGCATCCGCCCCCAAGGAGGCCAGCTTAATCTCTACGCGGTCGACGGGAACCAGCTTACAATTCTGCCGGATCACCTCGCGCATACGATCCAGAAACAAGTGTGCGCTTTTCATCACACTGCCGCCGAGTACGATGACTTCTGGAGCAAACAAAGTAATGAGATTGGCCAGACCGAGCCCGAGATAATAAGCCTCGCGTTCCACCGCATGTCGCGCCCATTCGTCGGAGTCTTGCGCCCGCGCGCAGATTTCGCGGGCATTGAGATTGCCGTTCCCGTCAGCTGCGGGAGTATCTTTCCTGAGCAGCGCCGTCATCGCTGGCCCGGCCGCAAGACTTTCCCAGCATCCGCGCGCGCCGCACGTACAGGGCGGCCCAGCGGGATCGATGATATGGTGGCCAATCTCAGGATGGCAGCCGTCAACGCCGCGGTACACCTTGCCATCCAGAATTAGGCTCACGCCAATGCCTGTTCCTACGGTCACGTAGAGCATGCGCGTCTTTGACCGTCCAACTCCCCAGCGCAGTTCGCCCAGCGCGGCTGCATCCGCGTCGTTTTCTAAAGCTGCCGTGACCGCAAATTCCCGCGACAAAATCTCTACCGGATTGCCGCCCTTCCATCCCGGCAAATTATTTACGTTGCCCAAGGTGCCGGTCGCGCTGTCAAGCGGGCCGGCGCAACCGATCCCAATCCCGCGCAGCTTGACCTCGGCCTGTTCCGCGCACTGATGAAGCAACGCCGTTACCTGCCGCATGGCGTGATCGAAACCACGTTGCACGTCCGTGGCGCACTCGTTTTTGGCTAGGACACGGCCTGCTTGGTCGACCACTCCCACCGCGATCTTGGTGCCGCCAATGTCAACCCCGCCGATCACGTCGCGTCCCACCCTTCCGGTCTTGTAGCCAGGCTTTCATGAGGTTAAAATTGTTTATTAAAACGTATGAATACTGATACATTTCAGCTTCCAAGTCAAGCGGAAATGGTTGTCCCGTCCGTGGAAGTGCGCTGGTCTGCGCCGGAAGATAAGCTGAATACCGCAGCGTTTGGTGGCTGGCTACTTTAAAACCAGCAGCCTAACTGCTACTCTCGCCCTTCAGCCAATGAAAATCACGAAATGCATTTTTCTCGCCTGCCTTGCTTGTTTGCCGCTTGTTTCTCATGCCCAGGTCAACGACGCCGGTCGTGCGCTCAAAATTCTGCCGGCACCGAAGGAGGTTCGCCTGTCCGAAGGCAAGTTCGTGATCAAGCCCTCGACCAGCATCCTCATCGGCAATGTCCAAGACCGGACTGCGGCCGAAACGCTGCAAAAAGAAATCAACGACCGCGCCGGGGTGAAGCTGTCGATCGAAGCAGTGACCGCTGTGCCTAAAACGACGGGGCACATCTCGCTTGGCCGCTTGACCGACCGGGGCTTGCGGTCTTATCTCGAATCGCAGGGAGTAAAAACTGGAGACGAAGCCGGCAACCGTGATCTTGCCAAACCTGACTTCGAAAAGCAGGGCTATGTGATTCGTGTGAGCGAGTCCGGCATAATAGTCGCCGCAAATGCAGCGCAGGGCCTGTTCTACGGAGTGCAAACGTTGCGACAGTTGCTGCGTCCCGAAGCTCCCGGCAAAAAAACGTTGGCGATCCCCGCTCTGGTCATCCGCGACTGGCCGAGCATGGAATGGCGGGGCGTGAGCGACGACATCAGCCGTGGTCCCATCCCTACGCTCGATTATTTGAAGACGCAGATGCGCACGTTGGCCGAGTACAAGATCAACCTCGTTGGATTCAACATGGAGCACGTCTTCGACTTCCAGACCCAGCCGCTCGTTCCTCCGAAAGGAGCGGCATTAACCCCCGCTGAAATCAAGGAGCTGGTAGCCTACGCGAGCAAGTACTACATCACTCTTCTGCCCGAGCAGCAGGCCTTCGGACATCTTCATCAGTTTCTTAAGTACGAAATCTATTCCGACGTTGCCGAAACGCCTCACGGACACGTCCTTACCTCCATCAATCCCAAAACTTACGATTTCATTCGTCAGATTTACGGCGAGATAGTTCCCTTGTTTCCCGGCCCGTTTTTTCACATCGGAGCCGACGAAACCATCGAGCTTGGCCTTGGCCAGACGAAAGCTCTCGCCGACCAGGAGGGCCTCGGCCGCGTATATCTCGATCACCTCCAGAAAGTTTTCGAGATCATGCGGCCTTATCACAAGCAACTCATGTTCTGGGGAGACATCGCGGTCAAATATCCCGAACTGCTAAGCACGATTCCGAAAGATATGATCGCCGTCCCTTGGGAGTATGCCCCTAAGCCCAGCTACGAAGACATAATTACCCCATACACCAACGCCGGTCTGCGAGTAGTCGTCGCGCCCGGGGCAGGGAACTGGGGCGTGATCTGGCCTGACCTTGAAACCGCTTTCGTGAACGTCCGAAACTTTGTGCGCGACGGCCAGAAGCATCAGGCGATCGGTGCTCTGAACTCCACTTGGAACGACGACGGGGAATCCCTGCTCGACATGACATGGCCCGCGCTGATTTTTGGCGCAGCTGCCGGTTGGCAGCCCGGCGAGTCCGGCATTGATGATTTCAAAAACAGCTACGATTGGGCTTTCTACCGCAATGATAATGATGACGACAGAACCTTTGCTGAGGTGATGAATAATCTCGATCGCGCTCACACGCTTCTGGCCGGAGTGAAACTTGACAACGCGAGCCACGAGCTTTTCTGGTCTGACCCCTTCACCATAGTCGGCGCCAACTTGGCCGCCCAAGCGCTGCCGGTCACCCACGATCTGCGCATCGGCGCAGAGCGCGCCGCGGAATCGCTTCTGCGCAATCGTACGAAGGCGCACCTCCATGCTGAAACTCTCGACGATATGCTTCTCGCTGCCTGGCACCTCGACACGCTGGGCTTGAAAATCCAGTTCACATCTGAAATCAGCCATTTCTATTGGGACGCTTATCAGAATCAGGCGGACAAGATTCGTGTGCAAATCGATCTGGATGAAATGATTGACATCAACGGGCGCTTAGAGAGCCTGCGCGATTCGATCACCGAGATACGCAAAATGTTTGCGGAAGGCTGGGCGCGCGAGAACAATCCTTATTGGCTGGACAACGTTCTCGTTCGCTATGACACTCTGGCGTCGGAGGTGCAGGCGAAGATTGTGGCTGTGCAACAAGCCGAGCGTCAATATGAAACTACCAAGAGCCTGCCTGCGCCTGAGCAGTTGGGATTCTTCTTGAAATAGCTAAACGTCGTCAGGGTCGGTAGTTTACAAGCAGCGGCGAGCGCGAAGGTTTCTAGATTTCCAAATTTCAAAATTTCTTCTACTCGTCCGCGGGCAGATCAAAGTTGACCAGGTCTCCGCGGAAACCGCGCGTCTTCCAGGCGCCGAAGGCGATGCCTACAGCCATCCAGATGCTGCCGGCGATCTTGGCCGGAGCGCTGAGGCTTAACCAGAGCAACAAGCAGATCACGAAGCCGAGCACGGGCGGCACGACAAACGACACCGTCCATTTTCGTTCCCGCATCACATAGCGAACGAAAGCGGCAGCATTCACGCCCATGAAAGCTATGAGCGCGCCAAAATTAAGCATCTCCGCGCCCAGGCCGTAACTCATCACAAACGCGCCAATCAGCGCAATGGCGCCGACAAACAACACGTTATTGCGCGGTACGCGATGCTTCGCGTCCACCACTCCGAAGAAAGACTTCGGAAGCGCGTTACTTCGCCCCATGCCGTAGAGCAGGCGGGCAGCGCCGATCTGCGCGCCCATGCCGGAACCGAAGTTGGCTACCAACAGCGTGAATCCGATGATGCCAAACATCGGCATCCAGGCGCGGCCAGCAACGTGAACGAAAGCGGTGTCAACGTCTGGAAAAGGCTGCGTTGCCGGCCAGATCAACTGCGCAGCGTAGACCTCAACCGCCGAAAGGATTCCGATCACGAGGCAGGTCAGCACCGTCGCCAGCAAAATATTGCGGCGCGGGTTCTCGGCTTCTTCGGAGAGCGTGGAGATGCCGTCGAAGCCGATGTAAGTGAGCACCGCGATCGACGTTCCTCCAAGCACTGCTTTCGTATTCCACAGGCTGGGGTCGTAGAAAGGTCGCGTATAGAAGCCAGCGCCGTCGTGCGGATGTCCCAAAACATAGCGCGCCGCGACCACAAAGAAAATTGCAATCACCACGCCCATCGCCGCCGCCAGAGCCGAGTTTACCCGCGCCGAAGTTTTCACTCCTTGAATATTCAATAGCGTGAACACCAAGGCAAAGAACACAGCCCACGCTGCGTATGGCACGCCCGGAGCAAACACGTGCGCCTGCTGGCTGCACCAGATGGTGCAGATGATGGGATTCAGCATGTAGTCCATCACCATGCTCCAGCCGGTGACATAACCGAGAGCAGGATTAATTTCTTGGCCTACGTAGGTGAAGGCCGAGCCGGCGCTGGGGTACGCGCGCGCCATGCGTCCATAACTGATGGCGGTGAACAGCATCGCTACCATCGCGATCAAGATGGTCGTGACTACGTGCCCGTGTCCACGGTCGCTGAGCACTCCAAACACCGACATGGGCGCCACCGGTTGAATCACGATGACGCCGTACAGGATCAAGTCCCATAGGGTGAGCGAGCGCCGAAGGCGCGGGGCGTCAGCAGGCGGGTTGGACACAAAGCCTCATTCACGCTCTCAAAACAAAACCCCATTATCCTGCGAAGGTAACGGGGTTAGGGGAGGACCACTTGCGGTTCGCGGGAGTAGAGCTACCCCACCGCAGTTCCGCAAAATCAACTGGCATTCTATACGGAAGAGAGATTATGTCAACAAGAAAAGCCTGCATTAAAACGATTCTTGCGAAGCCTTGGAGTTATCTCAAAAGGCAGGCTGTTGCGCCAACCTCCACGACCACATCAGGAACGATGTCGAGGTGAGGTCGATCCCCGGTTCGGTGGTGCTGTAAGACTGCGTGTTGTCCCGATACACCGCCCGCTGCGACGGATCAAAAGCGCCAGCGTTTCCATTGAATTTCTTGAACGGATCTGCGCCGTTTGCCGGGCATGGGATCATGCCATCGAGCACGCCCGAAGTAGCATAGCCGGCTGGACCCTCGGTCGCCGCGCCCCAAAGCACCGGCGTGCCTCCGGAAGTCCCATCCAGCGCGCCCGCTAGATTCGCCACCTGGTGCTGGATGCAATTCGGAAACGTGCTTCCGTCGCCCACAATGAACGACGAACCCCAGGAGTTTGCGCCCAAAATGTTGGCCAGCCATCTCTGCGCGTAGGTGTCGTACTTCTTGTTCTGAGTCAGGTAATACGCTTCATTCGCCATCACCGAGAGACCAGCGCCATGCGAAGTCGTATCGCCATAGCTCCACTGATAGCCGAAGCCCCAGGGATCGTTGCCGGCTTGGCGGATCGCGTCCCCAAGCTGCCGCAACAATTGTTTCTGAATGCCCGACTCCGAAACCGCGAGGCCGCTCGAATTCCCCGCCATTTTGAGCGCCCGGTACAACTCGAAATGCGCGAGGCCGCTTACGTCGTACAGGTTTAGGGTGTCCGTATAGCTGGCATCGTAGATGTTCGTGATGTAACCACTGGCAAACTGTGCCGCCTGCCGCAGGTAGTCCATGGGATTCGTATCCGACAATCCAGACGGGATGTTTTGAGCTCCCGCCGCGAATTGCAGCGCGAAATACAGTTCGGTCGCGCCCAGTTCCATGTCATCTTCCCAAACGTTCTCGGGATAGCCGTCAAATGGAGTAATCGTCAGCAGACAAGTAGCGCACGTGCCTGATCCTACGGTGGGCGCGGGGTCCGGATACGACGTATCTGCGAGCGCAAAAATATCCTCCGCATTCTTGAGGCACTGATTCGCGAGAGCGGTGTCCGTCGTACGGTTGAGCTGGTAACACAGGGCAAAGTCTGCCGCCAAACGCCCCGCCAGATTCGGACTGATTGGCGAACCTGCGGGGCCTGCCACGAACACCGGGCGATGGCAGATGAAAAACGTCGTATACGGATCGCAAGGTCGAGGATCTCCCGGTTGCTCGAAATGGTCGGCCGCCTGAGGGAGAGTCCATATGTCGTACTCGGTGATCAGGCAGTAGGGTGTCTGGTACGTTCCCCCACAGTTGCCCGTGGCTGAAGCAGGATCGCCTTCGCCGTAATAATCCCAGTCTTGACTGTTGTCGACCTGGTAGTAGAGGGTTTGCGTTTGGTAATCCCACATCTTCATCAGCCAGTTGATCCCAAACTTCGCCTCGTCGGTGAAGTCGGACGACGCCGGCGCTCCCGGACCGCTGCTCCGCGCATAAGATACAGATCCTGGCGGCGCGGGAGGGTTCACTGGAGCGTAGGCGCCCATTTGATTCGGGAAGTCGCGAACTCCGATTTCCATTAGGGCTGTGGTATAGCTGACTGTCTCTACATATTTCATGTAGTCGCCGGCGTCCCACCAACCGCCGGCGGCATCGATGTTCGGAAGCTGCGCCGATACCAGCGGCGGCGTCGGCGGCACGTTATCGATAAAGTCGTTGCTGTCGAGCGGAGGCGTCTCGTCAACCCGCGCATTCTTGTCCTTCAGGTGTCCGGGTGCTGTGCGCAGCGCGTTAGGGATAAAGTTCGCGCCATCGCGATCGGTTTCGTAAAAAAACAAAGTATTCAAGAGTAAGCCGGAATAGAGCGTATCCGCACTATCCACCGCAAAGCGCGGCGAAACCGCCGCCACCGACCCGGACATCGATACCGAAATTGTGTATAGGTCGCCTCCCGGAACGTTGAAGTCCAGGGCGTACACATGGTAGGTCACTGTCTTGCTATGGCTCCACGTGCCCAGCAAAGCGCCGGCGTGGCCCGAAAACAGGGTTACACCCTTCGAGTTGACCACCTTGAATGGAACTCCGCTCACCGCCACCGTTGACATGAGGTAAGCACGAAAGGGCGTCTCGCTGGCCTCGTAGCCAATTTGATTAACGCGCACGTAGGCAGACTGCGCCGAAGCGTGCCCGGTGCACGCAAGCAGCGCAAGCAAGATGCCAGCGGCTGAAACAATTCGAAATTGGTTCGAAAAACGTGAGCTGGCAAGCAGCATGATCTCTCCTTGCGCGAAAGAGATCACCATATTAAATCAATTTAATATGGGAGAAAATGCATTTTTTCGCGTTTAGCGTCCAAGGGATCGAACGGGACGCCGAATCCGGCGACCGACCGCGCAGAGGACAATCGTGGCCACGGCCTCATCGGGCCTCAATTGTGCATCTATTCCTCAATTGTGCATCTATTATTGTAGGTGTGCTCAAACCGAGAATTTTGAGTGCCACTGCTGCCGTTTTCCGAGGGTGCCGGGCAAATCGCATGGATCGCATACTGGACCACATCAATTCGCCCGCGGACGTAAAGCGGCTCTCAATCTCGCAGCTGGAAAAACTGGCTGACGAGATTCGGCAGGAGCTGATCACGGTGCTTTCCAGAACCGGGGGCCACCTTGGTCCCAACCTCGGTGTTGTCGAGCTGACCATCGCCCTGCACTATGTCTTCAACACACCGGAAGACCACTTTCTATTCGATGTCAGCCATCAGGCTTACGTCCATAAACTGCTCACCGGACGCCGCGAGCAATTTCACACCATCCGCACTCCCGGAGGTTTGAACGGCTTCATGCTACGCAGCGAGAGCCCGCACGATTGTTACGGCGCTGGCCATGCCGGCACCGCGCTCTCCGCGGCACTCGGGATGGCGGCGGCTCGCGACCGGATGGGTGGTACGGAACACGTGGTGGCCTTGGCCGGAGACGCCGCCTTCACCTGCGGCATCACCTATGAGGCTCTCAATAATATTGCGCATCACACCCGGCGGATGCTGGTCGTGCTGAATGACAATGAGTGGTCCATCGATAAAAACGTAGGCGCTATCGCGAGTTATCTTCATAAGATCGTCACCAATCCGAAGTACGACTATTTGCACGAACGCGCGGGAAAGATTGTCGAAAAAGTGGGCGGCAAAAGTGCGCTACTGATGGCGAGGAAAGCGGAAGAAGCAGCCAAAAGCATTCTCTTGCCGAGCGTGATCTTTGAAGAATTGGGCCTGAAGTATTACGGTCCGATTGACGGCCATGACATTTCGACCTTGATCAAAACCTTCGAGTTTTTGAAGACTCAGGAACGGCCGGTGCTGTTGCACGTGCTCACTCAGAAAGGTAAGGGGTTTGAGCCCGCCCGGCAGAAGCAAAAGCAATTCCACGGCCTGGGCCCCTACGACCCCGAGACCGGCGAAACGAAACCCCTGGGCCGCAGAACCTATTCCGAGGTCTTTGCCGACACGCTGGTGAAGCTCGCATCGATGAACGAAAAGGTCGTGGCGATCACCGCCGCCATGCCGAACGGCACCGGTCTCGATCGCTTCCGTCCGCATCACCCCGACCGATACTTCGATGTCGGAATCGCCGAAGAACATGCGGTACTGTTCGCCGCTGGTTTGGCAGTGAAGGGCTTTAAACCCTTTTGCGCCATCTACTCGACGTTCTTGCAGCGCGCTTTCGATCCCGTCGTGCACGACGTCTGCTTGCAGAATCTTCCGGTCGTGTTCTGCCTCGATCGCGGCGGCCTTTCCGGCGACGATGGTCCCACCCATCATGGCCTCTTCGATATCAGTTACCTGCGGTCGATTCCTAACCTGGTGCACATGGTTCCCAAGGACGAGGACGAACTTGCCGACATGCTTTTTACCGCCATGTTGTATAACGGGCCGATTGCCGTGCGCTATCCCCGCGGCGTCGGACCGGGTACCCCCGTGAAGGATGTTCCCAAGGCGATCCCAATCGGCAAAGCGGAGCTGCTGCAGCACGGCGATCATGACCGTGTGGCAATTTTTGCCCTCGGCGCTCTGATTCCCATGGCGCAAGAAATTGCCGTTAAGCTGGAGGGCGAAGGTTACTCAGCGGCCGTCATTAATGCGCGTTTTACCAAACCGATCGACGTGGAGATGCTGGAATTTTATGCGGGCAGCGTGGATGTGATCCTCACCCTTGAAGACCACGTGCTGAAGGGCGGATTCGGAAGCGCGGTGCTTGAGGAACTGAATAATAGAGGGCTAGGTACTCCGGTCGTGCGTATCGGCTGGCCCGATCAGTTCATCGAGCATGGCAAACCTGAGGCTTTGCGCGCCAAATACGGGATCAGCGTGGAAGCTGCGCTAGAAGAACTTCTCGCTCGCCTGAAAACCGTCACCCGCCCTACAAGTATGCAGGAGGAGCAACCCGGATTTACCACGAATTCTTCCGCCACACCTGCAGTCGGCGGCCCTCGAACTCCGTGACTGACCTGGGATGTTGACTCCAGGCAGCGGACGGCGCAAAGATCGTGGGCTGAATCCAGCCTAAAGAAAAATGGCTCCACGAGTTGCAATTTCAAGTTATCATTTCAGAAAATTCGCACTGTACCGTTGGCGAGAGTCCGGGATCAGTGACCGATCACTCTGGAGTAGGTATGGCAACCAAGTTTCTGCGGACACATGACGGGGGCGAAGACTCCCTGCGTTTTCAACCCATGGAACGCCTGAAGGTTTATTTTTTCGGGGTAACTGTGCTGTTTGCAGCACTCGGGATGGGGGAAGCGGTCTACCGCATCTTGTTTTCCGAGTTTGACGGCGCCACGGATCGCCTTCCGATCGAGGCTTTTTTCGGTTTGGTTTTTGCCTGGCTCGCCGTCAGGTTTGTCGGCGATGTTTACCGCAATCGCAAGCAGAGGCGCGACCGGCTCAACTTCATTTGGGCGCGCAATCATCAAATCCGCGGCGCTCTGGACGGAATCACTCCCTTGGCCCACCCGGTAAAAAACCAGCAATCCATCCGGCTCATCCGCGAAGAGGTGGACAGGATTGAGTGGGCGTTGAAGGAGATCTTGCCGCAATAAGCTTCTCTCGGGCAGTTGCAAACTCCGCGCGGGGCTAGAATCGCCCAAGCTGTGCCTTTGCTTCTTCACTGCCGTCGGGCACAATGAAGGCATCCACCCGCAACCCATCGGGAAGCTGCGCACCAGGGTCGAGTTCTACCAGCGTCTCGAGAATCTTCGTATCCACGCGTTCCGTTGGCTCATCGGTGCGCACGTTCTTCGGACCAAGTTGCTGACCCACGCGCACCACGCGTCCCCAGAACTTTTGTTTTCCGAACGCGTCGGCAGTCACGTAGGCTTTTTGCCCTATCTGCACCTTGCCGACATCGGTTTCGTCAACATCCATGCGGACACGCAACGTCTTCCGGTCGCCGACGGTCAGGATGGGGTCGGGAACGGTCGACGAATTCGAAACACTCTCGCCGCTGCGATGATGCTTGCGCAGCACGCTCCCATCGATCGGCGAGCGGATGAAAGTCTTCTCGTAGCGTGCTTGCGCTTCCTCCAGTTGCGATTTCACCAGCTGCAAATCGGCTTCGGCGAGAGAGCGGTCTTCTTCGCGAGCATGATCGTCAACCAGAGAGTGTTGCTCGACCGCGGATTGATACTTCGCCGCGGCGACATCCGCCTCGCGCGCGTAACGATCCAATTCTTCGCGTGAAACCACGCCCGCGGCGAAGAGTTCCTGACGGCGGTGCCATTCCGATTGCGCGTTCTCCATCACCGCTCGCGCCTCGTTCACCGAAGACCACGCCTCATCCCGTTCCTGATGCCGGGCGCCGTTGATCACCTTGCGCAGGGTCGCTTCCTTAGCCACTACACTCGCCTTTGCCGATTCGACCTCCGCCCGGTAGTCACCATTCTCAAGCTCAGCGAGAACCTGACCGCGACGAATCGCGTCTCCCTCCTCGAGGAGAACGGATTTCAGCCGTCCGCTCAGCTCCGAGCCGATCTTGATGTCCTCGGAGTACGGCTCCACGCGTCCCGGGCCGGCAATCAGACTAGGCTCGTGAGTAGCCGACGCAGCCGGTCCGACCGCGGCATTTTCATGAGCACGCCGGGTTGCGAATAATAACGATATCGTCAGCAGGAACGCGGCCACGCCGACGAGGACCATCGTTCTGTTCTTCCCTAAACTCGCACGAGAAATACTTTCCGTCATGACCGCGACTCCATAGATTCAGTTGCGACTTCGTTTCTCCGCTGCCCTGTCTAAGCCAGGTTCACTGCCGGGTGCAGAAAGTTGTGCGGCAGTATTCCGGCGGGAACCGGCTCCAGGAGCGCTGCGTCCGCGCCGGCAATGGCTCCGTCCTCGATCCTCACCACACGATCGGCGAAACTCAGCACGCGCGAATCGTGCGTCACGATCACCACCGCGCGGTTGCGCTTGTGCGCCAGTTCGCTCATCATTTCCATCACGTTCTTGCCGGTGTGCGAGTCGAGCGCCGCAGTGGGTTCATCGGCCAGGATAATTCCGGGGTCCCCCGCCAGCGCCCGCGCAATCGCCACGCGCTGCTTCTGTCCTCCGCTCAGATCGGAGGGAAAACTGTCGTGCTTGTCGCCCAGGCCCACCTGATCCAGCAATTCTGCCGTCCGGTTTTTTGCTAGCCTAGCGGCTACCCCTTTTAGGTCGAGCATAAGCTCCACATTTTCGCTGGCCGTCAGTGTGGGGAACAGATTGAATCCCTGGAACACAAACCCAATGTGCTCCAGACGGATGGCGGGCAACTGTTTTTCCCGCATCTGAGTTATTTCCTTTCCCGCAATCCGCACGCTTCCCGAGCTCGCCGTCAAAATGCACCCCATGATCGAGAGCAGCGTGGTCTTGCCGCTTCCTGACGGCCCCATCAGCATGAGCAATTCTCCTGCGTGGACATCCAGGTCGACTCCACGCAGGGCCAAGGTTCCGGTGCTGCCCTCGGCGTACGTCTTGGTGAGCTGGCGAACTGCGATTGCCGGTTGCATCTGGTCGTTTACCTCACCCTTCCTCTTTCTCGGAAGCTCCGGTTACCCTTTGAACACCATGGCCGGATCGATGTGCGTCACTTTGTTGATGGAAACCAGCGCCGCTCCCACGCACATCGCCAGCGTCAGAAAAAACATTCCCACCGCCATCGGCATCGGCATCAGAATGGCCGCGCCACCTGCTTGACTGCCGCGCACCACGAACACGCTGACGATCATCCCAAGAACGTAGCCGATCGCCGCGCTGATGGCGGCCTGCTTCATGATGACTTTGTAGACGTAGCTGTTCGGTGCGCCCATCGCCTTCAATGTTCCAAACTCGCGCACGTGATCCATGGTGGTGGCGTAGATGGTCTGCGCGACCACCACGAATCCAACCACCAGTCCCAGCACCGCGGCAATCAGCACGGCCACGCCCGCCCCGGTCGTGAACATCCAGTAGAAACGCGTCATGTGGCTGAATTCAGCGGTGGTAAAGACCTCGACATCTTTCACGCGATCAAGAAGCTCCCGCCGCACCTGCTCGAAATTCGCGGCCGGCGCCAATTTCAACAAAATGAAATAGGTCTGATCCTCACCCAATCTTGTATAGTTCTGCGCGTTCTTGAAGGTCGTGAACACATACGGAGAAGTCGTGAACGATCGGATTCCACGCGTAAAACCCACGACGCGTGCGCGATGGCCTCCGATTTCAAACACCTCGCCGATCCGCGTCACTCCCAGCTTCTTCTTGTACAGTTCGTCCAGAATGATCGCATCCGGAGATTTCAAATCTTCTACTCTTCCCTCAACCAGGTTCCACGGCCGCTCCATCGCGTCGTCAACATTGAACCCGACAATCTGCACCGATTCTTCGCCCCCGTCGTGCCGCTTCCACTGCGCCCAGTGGGCGATAATCTTCTGCGCGTCGGCAACGCCATGCACCGCTCGAACTTGATTCAGCTTGCGCTCGCTGAACGCCACTCCCTGTTCCACGTACGGCACGTTCTTCGATGTAATCCACAAATTGGCGCCCGAGTGATCGATCAGGCCTGACGTAGTGACCGTGAACCCGACAAACAATCCCAGCTCCACCACGATCAGCACTACTGCGAACACGATTCCGGTCAGCGTGACCGCGAGCCGCACTTTGTCGTGAAACAGATTTCGTTGTGCCAGAGGAGGCATGGCTACTTCACCTCGCGCAGCAACCCGCGCATGGTTACGTCGAGCATCGTTTCCGCTCGCTCCTGCACGGGACGCCAATCCACCCACGGGTCCTTACTCTTGGCGATGTTCAGCGAGATCACGCCATGCACCGCCGCCCATAGCGTCTGCGAAACCAGTTCCACGTCCGTCAGTTCTTCGCGCAGACGTCCAGCGCTGATCGCTTGTTGCACCGCCCACTTGAGAAACGCGTACGCATCAAGTTCCGGATTCCCAATCTTTTCGCACGCTTCCTCATCCGGCTCAATCGGAGGATGCGGTGTCATGAACATAAACCGATAGTGGTTGGGATAGTGGATTCCGAACTCGACATAAGTCCGCCCGATCTGTATGAGCCGCTCAATCGGATCCGACGATATGGCCGAGCCCTGAAACACCTCCGCCAGCCGGGCAAAGTCCTGCTGGCACAGCTCGTGGAACAGTTGCTGCTTGTCGGCAAAGTGAACGTAGATGGCGGTAGGCGAGTATTCGATTTTCTCCGCCACCCGACGCATGGAGACCCCTTCGTAGCCCTCGGTCACAAACAGCTCACGGGCTGCATCGAGGATCTTGTCGCGTGTCTCCGACCTCTCGCGCTCGCGTCTTTCCTTGACGCCCATAACGATAGTCTCTAAGTTAACAGCATTAAGTTAACGTCGTTAACTTAGCGTACATGGTTAACACGTGTCAAGAGGAAAATTTTGAAGGCAAATGGCAAGCACCTATTGATCGCCCTAAGTCATTGATAGAAAATATGCTCAAACACATGGCGACAAAATAATTGCTAAGTCTTTGATTCCAAAAGACCAGGCAGATGGGGGATCAACCAACCTAAGCCAGAATCGACACGTTCATAAGTAAGTTGGATTTCAAGCAGTTGGGGGTTTACGGGTTGTTGTCGGTCGGACTTTCCTTTTTGTGTTTCATGGAAACCAGGAATTGCATGCCGAGGTAGCCGAACAATTGTGGTTGGCTATTCGAAGGCCCGGCGAAGCTGCGTCCTGCCATGAACAATAAGATGAAGTGTTCTCTCAGCTTGTAGCGGCCTCCGCCGTCGTAAGTGTTCCAGCGGTTTGTGCCATCGGTGTTGGCGCTGTTATAAAATTCCGCAGCCAACTCCATTCGCTTGTTGATTTCCCTTAGGACTACCAGCCCCGTGAACCAGCCCGCGCCCTTTCCGTTGGCGAAGATGTAGCCCGCTTCGGGGTTGACCTGAATCGGCCCAACCTCCTTGGAGACCTCGACCGGAAGATAGAACCTGGTGTTGTAGTTCACGAGGCCGCGCTGCAACGAGGCATCGGGATTGTTGAACTCAAGCTGAGGGAAGATCGAGAACGAGAGTTTTTTTTCATCGCTGTCATAGAAGCGCCACTTCACGCCGGGCAGCGATTTGCCCAAGCCGCTGTGAGTCGGGCCCCCGTTGGTACCCTCCACCAGGTACGGCACTTCGTAGGTGAGCTGGATGCGAGAACCGACTCCATAATTGAGGTCCAGAATGGGCGCATTGAAAATGCGCGCGGCGGGATGGCGCTCGGAGTAAGTCATTATATTGATCTCCCAATTGCCATCGCCGGGAGTGCCAGGGTCGTTGGTGATGAAGGGAGGTCCTCCCTGCGCCGCGGCTGGCAGCGAGAGAGCGGCCAGCATCGCTAACAACAGCAGCACCGAAAGGATGCGCTGCGGGAACTTTAGCCGTCGCAGGAAAAGAATAGATGCAATCGGCGCGCCCTTCCTGACTGCGAAACTTGCAGGCGCCATACGCACTAATCGCCAGCCCTGGCGTTGTCGAAAGTTTGCTCCGGATTGCCGATTGCCGCGGCCAGGTCCCGCAGAAACTCCGCTGCTCTAGCGCCATCCACCACGCGGTGATCGCTCGAAAGCGTCAAGGTTATCATGGGGCGGACGCCGGGATGGCCGTTGACCGCCACGACTCGGTCTGCGATTCTTCCGACCGCCAGGATAGCGGCCTGCGGTTGGATGATAATTGCATCGACTGTGAGACAGTCGTCATTTTTCAACTCCCGACATGCGCGCCAGAACGTCGAACACAACCGCAAGATCCAGCTTCTCCCAGCCCATGCCGCGCGCCGCGGTCAGAAATTCATTGCTGACCGCTGTCGTTGGAAGGGGCACATTCAACTTACGGCCCATCTCCATCGCCAGCAGCATGTCTTTCTGCATCATATTGACGTCGAACCACGCTTCTTCCGGTTGCTGCAACACAAAAGGGCCGCGATACTGAATCATGGGAGACGCGATCGCGCTGTGCACCATCACATCAACCGCGACTTCCCGCGCAATCCCACTCTTCTCCGCCAGCAGCACCCCTTCGGAAAAAGCAAGCATCTGCACTGCCAGTTGCAGATTCAACGCGATCTTCATCGACAGGGCCACGCCGTTGTCGCCGACGTGCGTCACCTTCGGCCCAATATCCAGCAGTAACGGCTTCAGATGCTCGAAAGTCTCTTTGCGCCCTCCTACCATCACTGACAACTTGCCTTGCTGTAGCGTAATGACGCTGCCCGAAACCGGAGCGTCGATCATATCCGCGCCCTTCTCGCGAACCTTCGCCGCCAGCGCCCGGCTTACTTCCGGACTCACCGTGCTCATGTCGATGTGAAATTTGCCGGCGCCGATCCCCGCGAGCAGTCCGTCTGTACCGTCAATCACCGCCGTAAGCGCGGCGCCGTTCGTCACCATAGTGAACGTCACATCTGAAGCAGCCGCCACGGCCCTCGGAGAATCCGCAAACTTCATGCCCTTGTCGATCAACCACTGCGCCTTCGAGCGCGTCCGATTGTATCCAGTTACGGTGTGCCCTTTTTCGAGCAGGCGCGCGACCATGTTGCCGCCCATCACACCCAGACCGATGAACCCCAGTTTGGCCATATAAGCATTCCCTTTCGCGCACGCAGTCTGCTGGAAGTGCGAACTACTTTTTCCCCAACGAAGACGAATCCGCCAGCACCTGTTTCAGATGGGCGCGCATTGCGTCTCGGGCCGCCTCGGGATCGTGCTGCTCGATGGCCCCCAAAATCCGCTTGTGATGGAACTGCCCACGCTCGGGCCCTCCGTCGACATTGAAAATGCGGCTGCGCTGCTCCCGCAAAAGGCCGACAGTCGAATTCAGTAGCGACAGAATCAACGGGTTTCCCGCCGCCTCGGCTAGCGCTAGATGGAAATCGAGGTCCGCTTCCACATACGCGTCGGGGTCGCGCAGGTTGCGATCCATTACGGCCACTGCTTCCCTCATCGTGCTCACCAGTTGTTCCTCAATTCGCCGCGCAGCCAAACCCGCAATCTCGGGCTCCAGAATCAGTCGCAACTCGGCCAGATTCACCAACCCTTCCTCCGGATTGACGCGGATCATCAGATCCAGCGATTGCCGCATCGATTGCGATGTCCCATTCGTCACGAATGTGCCGCGTCCGGAATAAGCTTCCACAAGACCCTTTTCCCGCAGAGTCTTCACAGCTTCGCGCACTGCGGTGCGGCTTACACCGAAGCGCTGGGCCAGATCGCGCTCCGCTGGCAACTGGTCCCCGGGCTTGAGTTGACCTTTGAGAATGGAGTCTTCAACTTGCTGAACAATCTGTTCGTACAGCCGAGATGTCTTCACGGCCCGGTACACCGGCTTTTCGGCCGGAGGATCGACCAGATCACTAGTCATAACGCCCCTCAGTCTGGCGATTCTAATATCCATAACGGTATAATGGTCCGACCATTATACCGTATAGTCGTCTCTGCCGCCTACTGCATCCACACTGTCTTGATGTTTACAAACTCGCGGATCCCTTGCATGGCCAGCTCGCGTCCGTGGCCGGAGTACTTCACCCCACCGAAAGGTAAGCGCGGATCGGAAGCCACCATCTTGTTCAGAAAAACCATGCCGGCTTCGAGCTCGTTGATAAATCTCTCAGTTTCCACCGGATCGTTGGTCCAGGCGCTGGCGCCCAGCCCGAAGCGGCTGTCGTTCGCGATTTGGATGGCCTGATCCACATCCTGCACGCGGAACATGGACGCGACCGGGCCAAAGAATTCTTCTTTATAAGCGGGCGAATCTTTCGGTATATCGGTCAGCACCGTCGGCGCATAAAAGTTGCCGGGACGGTTGAGGGGATGGCCGCCCGTCAGCACCCGTGCACCCGCAGCAACAGTTTTTTTCACATCGGCGTCGAGAGAAGCCACTGCGTCGGCATTGGCCAGCGGACCGAGTTGCGTGCTCTCCGCAAACGGATCGCCCACGCGCAGTTCCTGCATGCGTTGGACAAATTTGCGCTCGAACTCGCCGGCAATTTTTTCCGCCACAATAAAGCGCTTGGCTGCAATGCATGACTGTCCGTTGTTCTGTATGCGCGCGTCGACCGCGGTTGCAACGGCCGCGTCCAGATCGGCGCTCGGCATCACAATAAAGGGATCGCTGCCGCCGAGTTCCAGTACCACCTTCTTGATGCGTTTGGCGGCGGATATTCCGACTTGAATTCCCGCCTGCTCACTGCCCGTCAACGTCGCGGCCACCACCCGGGAATCATTCAGGATGCCGTCGACTGGAGCCGAGCCGATCAGCAGCGTCTGGAACACGCCTTCGGCAAAACCAGCGCGGCGCAAAATATCCTCGATCTTGAGCGCGCACTGGGGAACGTTGGACGCGTGCTTTAGCAAGCCGACATTGCCCGCCATCAGCGCTGGCGCCGCGAAACGAAACACCTGCCAGAAGGGAAAATTCCACGGCATGATGGCCAGAATGGGCCCGATTGGCAGATAGCGGATGAAACTGCGTTTCGCGCCGGTTTCCACGATCTCGTCGGCCAGAAATTTCTCGGCATGTTCCGCATAGTAGCGGCATCCGGTGGCGCACTTCAGCGCCTCGCCCACGGCAGCTTTCAGAGGCTTGCCCATTTCGAGCGTCATCAGATGCGCACACTCGTCTTTTTCTTTTTCCAGAATCTCGGCCGCGCGCATCATTTTGCCAGCGCGTTCGGCAAACGACGTTCGCCGATGATCTCGGAACGCCGACGCCGCCAGTTGCAACTTTTGCTCGATTTGCGCTCCGGTTAGAGGTTCGAAAGTCTTTACGACTTCGCCCGTCGCCGGATTGATGGTCGCTATTGCCATGGTAATGTCTTCCTCCTAATTCAATAATAGGGCGGGCCGTGTTCTAAGTCTTCCTACCAAGACCAGTAGTAGCTGGCAGCCAGCTGTCTTGTGGTCGGACCACAAGACTACTTGACGGGTAGTCCGCCAACAAACCATCATAACAATCAATGATGATGAGCAATCTCAAAGTCTCCCTCGAACACGATGGCAACGTAGCCCGCGTCACCTTGGCAGCGCCCAAAGCCAACCTGGTTGACCAGGCAATGATGAAAGCCTTGGCCGCGTCCTTCGACGACCTGAAGAGCCGGCCGCAGCTCAAGGTGATGATTCTCGACGCCGAAGGCCCGCATTTCAGTTTTGGCGCCAGCGTACAGGAGCACCTGCCAGAGCATGTCCGAACCATGTTGCCACAGTTCAGCCGATTGCTTCAGCAGATGCTGGAACTGCCCGCGGTCACAATCGCGGCCGTCCACGGGCAGTGCCTCGGCGGAGGATTTGAGCTGGCCCTGGCTTGCGATTTCATCGTCGCGGAGGAAGGCGCAAGGTTCGCGTGCCCGGAGATCAAGCTGGCAGTTTTCCCGCCGGCGGCGGCGGTGTTATTGCCGGTCCGCATTGGTTTAAGTCGCGCAGCGGAACTCGTGTTGACCGGAATTGCCTGGAACGCTGCCCAAGCCATGAAAGCAGGATTGATCGTACGAACCGCGCCCCAGGGAAAGCTGGAAGCGACGGTCGCAGACTGGATCAGCGACCACTTTCTGCCTCGTTCGCCGGTCGCATTGCGCTACGCGGTACGCGCTGCCCGCCTCCCGCTGCAGCGAGGTTTGCAGGAAGACTTGCCGGAAATTGAGCGCATGTACCTTGACGAACTCATGGCGGAATCCGACCCCGTGGAAGGTCTCCGTGCCTTCATGGAAAAACGCGAGCCGCGTTGGCATAGGTCCCACCAGAAGGGCGCGTAGTCGGATTCGCCACCGCCTCGATATACTATGGCGAGTAAGGGGTCAGCGAGTCTACCACCTCGCTCGATGCTCTTGCGATGATTTTGATCTTCTCGCTTTCTTCAAGAAAGAGGGATTTTCCCCAGCGCAACATCTCGGCCTGGTTGTGTGCTCGCCCCCCGCGCGCTTGAGTGACGACTGACGCGCAGGTAAGGAGGATCGTATGTCACAAGCGACTGATGGCTCCGCACGTTGTCCCCGCTGCGGCCATCTAGGCACGGCGGCCGCCAAGTTCTGCGCCGAGTGCGGACGTTTTCTCCGCGACGCCGCCATTGACCAGCGCCTTCTCTTAACGTTGGCGCACGAACGCGACGGCCGTGGGCGCGAGGCGAGGCAGGAACTCCAGCGCTTGCTAGACGCCGAGCCCGACAACGTCCTCGGCAACCACCAACTCGGCGTGCTTTTTTTCCACGAAGGTCTGCTGGACCTCGCCATCGAGCACTATCGCCGCGCGGTGGCGGGCTCGGCGACTTTTGTGTTGGCCCATTACGACCTCGGCGTCGCCTATTACCATCGCGGCAACATGCCCGAGGCGGCCGCTGCCTTCAGCCGCTGTCTCGAGATTAATCCCAACTACAATGCCGCCCACTACCGGCTGGCGCTTGCGCTCTTTCACCAGGGACAGCTCACCCAAGCCCGCGAGCACTTCGAGCTTTCCGCGACCCTCACACCCGAATACGTAATGGCCCACTATCATCTGGGCGTGATCCACGAGCGCGAAGGCGCGACCGAAATCGCCCGCCGGGAATTCGAACGGAGCCTGGAAGAGGGAGTTCACGAACTCAGCAGTTTGTTCCACCTCGCGGTGATAAGTCGCGCGCAGGGCGATGAGGCTGGAGCGGAAGAGCTTCTCCGGCGCGCCGGCGAGTTCGGCAAGGTGCGTCCGGCGGCATCGGAAGTCCGCAGGTAGACAAGGGAACGTGCCATGGGAATTTCGGCAGCAAACGGGCTTATCTTCGACTGGGCAGGCGCTGGCCCCCGGACGACTTCCTGGCCAGCGCACGTCATGCTCGACGATGAGACGTTGCGCGATGGTCTGCAAAGTCCCTCCGTCACCGATCCCCCAGTAGCGGCGAAGCTCGAGATTCTCCATCTCATGGAGAATCTCGGAATTGAAACTGCGGATATCGGTCTCCCCGGAGCTGGCGCACGCCAGCGCGAAGCTGTTCTTGCGATCTGCCGCGAAATCTCCAATCACCGCATGCGCATTCGCCCCAACTGCGCCGCCCGCACCATGATGGTCGATATTCGTCCCATCGCCGAGGCCTCGCAACTGACCGGCGTCCCGATTGGCGCTGCCGTGTTTATCGGCAGCAGTCCCATCCGCCAGTACGCGGAAGAATGGACCCTCGATCAAATTCTGCGTCACACAAGGGAAGCCATCCGCTTTGCCGTGAAGGAAGGCCTCGAAGTGATGTACGTAACCGAGGACACGGTACGATCTTCGCCCGAACACCTGCGTCTCTTGTTTGCCGAAGCCATCGAAGCCGGAGCCAAGCGCCTATGTCTCTGCGACACGTGTGGAGCCGCCACTCCGGAGGCAGTCTGGAACCTGGTGTCATGGGTGAAGAAGTTCCTGTCAGAAAGCGGAGCCGACAGCGGCATTGGCATCGACTGGCACGGTCACCGTGATCGTGGCCTCGATTTAGCGAACACGCTGGCTGCCATCGCGGCCGGGGCTTCCCGCGTGCACGGCACGGCGCTCGGCATCGGAGAGCGTGTGGGCAACACGCCCATGGAACTGTTGTTGGTGAATCTCAACCTGCTCGGCATGAGGCACGACGACCTCAGCTCTTTGCAGAAGTATGTGGACTCCGTTTCCGCCGCGACCTCCGTTCCCGTACATGCGAATACTCCAGTGGTCGGGCGCGATGCCTTCCGCACCGCCACCGGCGTACACGCCGCGGCCATCATCAAAGCCCAAAAGAAGGGCGATCGCTGGCTGACCGATTTCGTCTATTCCGGAGTCCCGGCGAGCCTGATTGGACGGAGCCAGGAAATCGAGATCGGCCCCATGTCGGGCGGTTCCAACGTCATCTTCTATCTATCGCAGCGGGGAATCGCAGCCAGCCGTGAACTCATTCAAGCCGTCCTGTTGGCTGCCAAAGAATCCGACCGGATTCTGCGGGAACCGGAAATCCTGGCCATAGTGCGCCGCTTTGAAAACGTTCCCTCATAGGATATTTTCTGGGTTTGTCGCCTCATCACCCCAACCGCGCATAGAGCTGAAACGGCGCCCAGTAAAAGGCATTGTGAAATTCCTTGCTCTGAAGCAATGACAGTTTCGCCGTGCGTAGAGCCGCATCCACGCTCGCTCCCTTATTAAGCTCATCGTAGAACCTGTCCATGAGTTGCGACGTGGAAGCGTCCGACACGTCCCACAAAGCCGCCACCACGTTATGGGCGCCAGCTCTGAGAAAAGCCCACGAGAGACCAACCAGTCCCTCGCCCGAGTACGAGCGCTCACCCGCGCTGTAGCACGCCGAAATCGTCACCAGGTTGGCGCGGAGCGAATGGCGAATGATATCGCGAGCGTAGAGCTTGAAAGAGTTGTCGTCCGCGCCGTCCTTAGACAGCACAATCGCGGAGTCCAGCGGACTCAACCGGCTGGCGGTTCCGTGCGCCACAAAATGAATATAGGAAAAATTCTCCGGGGCGCTTCCGAGATACGCCGAAGGCGTAGCCTTCTCTCGCGTGAGTATCTTCATATCCGCCGAAAAATGGCTGGCAACGCTTTGCATTTGCGCCGCCGCCTTCGGCAGCTCGCGATATGCATCGTTCGGAGCCACACTGTCGCCAACCAGAAGCAGGCTGCGATCGCGTTTTTCTTTCTCCGCAGGCGCTGCCGCAAGCACCCGCAGCGAGCTGGCATCCGCAATCGTCACGTCTTCGATCCAATAGTGCACCTTTGGTTCCGGCGCGTCCGCGTCCGAAACCAGCAGCGTTTCGAAATTCAAATTGTTCAGCCGGCCGTCGGGGATGACAAAAACCTTAGCGTCCTTCTTGACCAACTCTCTCGCTGGCCCAATCAGCGTCTGATAAAGCGCTTGCCCACCCTTGTCGGCCGGGGTGAGAACGTCCTGCACTTTGAGCGCCTCGCTATACCGTTGCACGGCCTCGTCGATCTCCTTGCCCGGAGGCAGTGTAAACAGGCTGCTCTTCTGCGGTGTGATTGCCCACAAGTAGGACTGCTTCTCTCCCAGCCAATAAAAAAGAAGCGTGCCCCCGGTGCGCCGCGCGATTTGCCGGGCGTCGAGCGTGGGAGGGCCAGTTGGCCCTGTCTTCGCCAGCAATCCCAATCCCTCCGCCAAGGTGCGTGCGCGGCTGTAGTCGGCCCAGCGCAGCGCGTCGTCTGTTTTTCCACGCATTACCAGAAAATGGACGTAGTCGTCATAGATTCGCGCCGCGTTGGTAAGAAAAGAAATCTGCGAATCTTCATGCCGCACATCGGCGCGCGCGGTCTCGAAAGTCGCGAGCGCCAGGCGATATTCCTTGTCCGCCGCGTCCGCGTGCTGCTCCTCTTCGTAGAGCCGGGCCAAGGAGTGCTCTGCCTCCCACTTCAAAAACACGGGACAGCTCGTATCGTGCTCGACCTGAAGAAACGTGGTCTCGGCTTCGGCAGTCTTGCCGCTCCGAGCCGCGATCTGCCCCTCGACCACCATGGGATAAAGTTCGTCAAGATGGTTCCGATCCTGGCGTGCCATCTCCAGAGCCTGATGAGCATATTGGCTGGCGTTTGCCAAATCTCCCATCTGCAAAGAGAGCCGCGCCAGCACGCGCCGCGCGTTGTAAACGTCTTCCTTGGCATTGATTCCTTGGGCTAGGCCCAGCGCCTGCTGAAATGACTGCGCAGCCAGATCAAACTTGCGCTCATCCATGTCGATGTAGCCGATATTGGTGAGGGCGTTCCCCTGGTCGCGGACATCCGCAATTTGCGAGGCTAGCTTCTCCGCCTCCTGCATCAATTCCAAAGCCCTTTCGGAATCGCCGAGCTTGTAGTGAGCCCAGCCTATGTTGAGCGTTGTGATGACTTCGAGTCTCTGGGCGCCAAGACCCTGCGCAATACGATAAGCAGCTTCCGACCTGTCGATCGCCTCGTCGAAACGTCCTTCTGCGAGCGACTCGTATCCCAAATTGAGAAGGGCATAGCATTCGAGTAAAGCATCCCCATGGGAACGCGCGAAGTTGGAGGTAAGTTCGAATAGCTGCTCTGCCACCGCCGACTGGTGCCGCTCCGCAGCCAGGATACCGCGCGCTTTGAGAAGATATCCGCAACTTGCCGATACAGGAGTAGCGCAGAGCGCCTTTGCATCGTTAAGCGCGCGTTCCGACCCAGGAAAGTTATGCGTCTTGGTATAGGCCTCTCCTTCAAGTGCGAGTATCGGAATCGCCAAGTCGGGATCAGAGGGTGTCGGAGCTGACTTGAGGATCTCCAGGGCTTCTGGGTAGTGCCCTTGCTGGTGTACGGCTCTCGCTTCGAGGGTTCGGAACTTCCAGGCCCATTCCGGGTTCGAACGGAACCGTTGGCATTCGCGATGGGCTTCGTTCTGGGCCGCTATCAGATCGCCATGCACCAGAGCCTTGTAAGCGTGATCATAAACCGCCTGCGGATCGCCGCTGCGGCTGCATCCGAACAGGCAAGCCAGCAACAGAAAGAACGTGCCAGAAACGACAAAGACAGCGGCAGACTGGCGCCGAACCACGGGTCCAGAACGGCCAGCCCCACGCTGTTGACCCATAAGCATTCGACCTCGCCTTTCTTGCATGGCTGCGGAAGAATCTCAATGTAGTCTGTGCTGCAGCCTGGTAGCTACAGAAAAAATGAGGGGCCATCGGCGGCTCAGCCGCCACTGCGGGATGTCACCGCTAACGGTGATCTCTGCCACAGACAAATCCTGTAGCTCTCCGCTAATCTATCTCCCCGCGGGGGTTTTATGCTCGAGGGAGTGTTTCAACCTGTTCATCTGATTATCCTGCTGGTTATGGTGCTGATCGTAGCGGTTGGAATGGTGCCTGTATTTCGCGTGCTTTGGCGTCATGGTTCGCGAAACTCAAATAGGCTACGTCGAGGCCTTCACATCACCCTGTGAATCTTCCACGGCATCTTTCAAGTGGATAATTCCGAAGGCGAAACCTTGTCTATCCAGGAAGGTGAAGCCGAGACAAAACACCGCACCCGGTTCGCTTGCCGGGAGCGGTGGTTAAGGCTGGAGTGTCCTGCCGGTTTTCTAGCCGGGGCCGTTGCCCCCATTAGCTGTAGCTCCTCCAGCGCCGGTGTTTCCGCCGCCAGAAGAACTCCCGTCCGCCTCGATCATCGTCAGATGGGAGGCGCGGTCCACCGAATCATTAACACTAGCTTTATTAATGCCCGGGGCCGTCGCTCCCATTGGACGTGGCGCCCCCCGTGTCGGTGTTCCCAGTCGTCGGACACCCCAGACGCATCTTCATCATTTCCAGCGTGAAGTAATTGCTGCCGCTAGGCTCCGTCGTCGGGGGATCACCCTTTCGGTGCCGAAAGTCGTGGTGCTCATTTTTGATGCCGACTTCGACCTCGGCCAACGCCACCGTTCCGAAGTTCGGGATGAAGATGTGATTGCCAAACGTTCTCACTCCCGGAAGCGGAATCGGCTTGATCTTCTTGACCAGTGAGAATCGCAGCTTCGGATAGCCGTTCCCCTCGACCGGCACAACCCTGACCGCATCTTCTTTGGCGTGCTTCTTGAGTTCGTCGATGTAGGCGATCTCGGCGCCGTACCCTTTTTCCATGCTTTCGGGAAGGTCCTTGGAATCGACAATGCCATCGAGCTGCCGCTGCACACTATCGAGAAAGCTGACGTCCTGAAAATAGTGACGGTCGTTCGCCGGCTTGGGGCCACAGATGGCCAGATCGAGTTCGACCTCGACCGGGTATCCGCCAACCCGCAGATTCTCGAAGCGCGTGCCGATGAAACTAACCCGGGGAACGTTGCCATTCGTCATCGGATGCTCGGTCGAAAGCTGTGCCACCACGCGATCGACCGTGACGGTATCGACCACGTTGTATCCTTCAAGCGCCGACGTTGCGAGCGTCACCCAGCCGGCGTGGTCGTTGCCGAAGATATCGGTCTTTGTGTTGACGTGCGTGCCGGCCACGCGCGTATGTCCGCGCTTGAAAGAAATAAGGCCTTCGATGTTGGTCTCGCCTACCGACTGCGTGATCAGGCTTTCGCGGCGGGTATTCTCCAGAACAACCTCCCCATATTCCTGGATAGGCTGCTGGATCGGGTGCTCGAGTTTGCCTTTCAGCAAGTAAGCTTGCGCGTGATACACGTGGTACGGCTCCGGCATCATAGGTATCTTCGGACTTGCGGACATATGGTTAGTTCCTCCAATTGGGCTTACTTTTGAATTTGTAATTCAAACGATGTACTGCCCACGTCCTTGCTTTCCCCTGCGGCTGTTATTCCCCGCACTATCAGTTTGTATCTCCCCGCTTCCCGATTCGCTCCCGGCACCTGCAGCGGCCACTGCTCCTGCTCGGATGACGCCGGAATCGCAAACGTAAACGACCATTCCAGCTTGCCCGCCGGATTATACAGATCCGCCGTGTACTTGGAATACAAGCCATCCCGAGGGATCCTCACCATAAGCAGAAATGCCTGCCCCGGCTGCGGTGTAATCGTCGGCCCTTCCGCTGTATAAGTGTCAAGGTTCACCTGCGCATACGGCAGAATCCGCGGACTGTTCAGTTGGCGCGCCATCTGCGGAACCGTAACCAGATTCTGATAGCCAACCACTGCCAGCAACATGGCCATCACTGGAATCACAAACGCAGGACGCAGCCACGCTAGCCAGGCCGGTCGCGCCGCAAACGGAGGAGGCGCCGGCTCGGGACGAAACTCGGGATCTGGAATCGCGCCATCCTTGATCTTCTCGACCAGCAAAGCCGCCGCTTGAACATCCGCCGCGCATGACGTGCAGTTGAAATAATGCTCTTCAAATTCGTCCCGCTGCGCCGGGTCAAGTTCGTTGAGCAGATATCTTTCCGTCATATTTTGAGCAGTTACGACCTTGTGATCCATACTTAGAATGCCTTTCATACAATCCAATAGTGCGCGGCCGCGATCCGGCGTTGCACGCCTATGCCGAGACAAGCTTCAATGAAAGATCCCCCTCGTTGTATAGATCCCTGAATTTCCGTTTTGCCCGATGCAATAGAAGACGCAGATTGTCGCGCGTTATGTCCAACTCGCGGCACACCTCGTCTTTGTCCCGCTCTTCAAAAAATATGGCGCGCAGCACGCGCCGGTCGCGTTCTGGAAGTTGCTCGATTACCTTCTGAACTTTTTGTGCCGCCTGCTGGTCGTCGATCATCTTCGACAGATCAAAAGGCGCGGCAGGAAGTTCCGGCGCATCGTCGTCGTCCAGGGAAATCGCAGGATCATCGTGCCGCCAGGTCTCTTTCAACACGTTGTTGCAGGTCGAGTTGACATAGGACCCCAGGCTCTTCGGTTCCCGGATTTTTCCCTCGCGCAAAGCCGCATAAAATCGCACAAAGGTTTCCTGCTGCACGTCTTTAATGGCTTCCGGAGACTTTAGCCGGGACTGCAACTTTACCTTCATCAATGCCGTGAAGTACTTATGAAAGTGGTTCTGCGTAACAAAATCGCCATCTCGCAACCGACCAAGATACTCGTCGTCAAAGGAATGGAATTGCAAGAGTCTACCCCGGGAACCTGAAAGTGGCACACAGTGTAGCATTTCGGGTGACGATGTGAAGGCTTTCTCCGGGACGATGACAAATGCTGTGCTGTGGCCGCTAAGGCGGCGTCCGGGCGTCGAACTGGGGCGGGTGGCAGGCACAGGGAAGTCGAAAAACTCCTATTCAGTTGGCAGAATGATGGGCTGTTCCACCGGGGAAGACACCGAAAAAGCACCGGAGCCGCTTCCCCGTCGGCTCCGGCGCCCTAATTGGATCTCAGCCCCGGAAGTTGCCGGGCTGAGGTCCTAAACCGTGGTGCAATCGCCTGACTGAGCGACATTTCCCACTATTGATATAGTGTCGAAAACGGCCAGATCGTTTCACCGGATTGTCGAAGTTTCAGCGAACCATATCATCCGTCCGTAACTAAACACCGTTGAACACATTTGCAGCATAAACTTATCCGTTGGTCGCGCCTCGCTGGAACTTTCGTTACGAGCTGTGCGTTTCTAGGGCTATCGAGTGGAGGAATGATTGCGGCTGGTCATCGAAAAAGTCAGTAAACGCTACAGCGGCGGAAACTGGGCGCTGAGAGGATTCACGCTCGAACTGAACCCCGGGGTGCTGGGATTGCTGGGACCGAACGGCGCCGGTAAAACCACGCTGATGAGCATCTTAGCCACGATCACACGTGCGACCGAGGGTAGAGTTACGTGGAACGGAAGCGACGTGGCGTCGAATCCTGATGAATTGCGCGCCGTGCTCGGCTTTCTGCCGCAGGATTTCGGTGTTTACCCCAATCTGAATGTCGTGGAATTTCTGGAATACCTGGCAGCGGTAAAAGGTTTGGATGCGGCAACCTCACGCCGCCGCATCGACGAACTGCTGAACCTGGTGAACCTGGCCGATGTGCGCAAGCGCCCTTTGGGCGGGTATTCCGGAGGTATGAAGCAACGCGTGGGAATCGCCCAGGCGTTGCTCAACGATCCCCAGTTACTGATTGTCGATGAACCCACCGCCGGGCTTGATCCGGAAGAACGGGTGCGCTTCCGCAATCTGCTTTCCGATCTTTCGGGTGAGCGCATCGTGATTCTCTCGACTCACATCGTCTCTGACGTCGAAGCCACGGCCACCGACATCGCGCTCATCGCCCAGGGCACGCTCGTGGCCCACGCCTCGCCGGAGGAGTTGCTTCGCCGCGTGGAAGGCAAAGTCTGGGAGTGGGTATTGCCGAGCGCCGAGTTGAATGTTGCGAGACAAAAATATCTGATCAGCAACACGTCGCGGCGCAGCGATGGCGTGCATGCCCGGGTGCTGACGGATGCGCCACCAGTCGGAGCACAGCCGGTCACGCCGAACCTGGAGGACGCCTACCTCTTCTGCCTCGCTCATCATCGCGCCGGAGTTGCGGCATGAAGCTTTGGGGCATGATGCCGGCGCGGGTTCTCTATCACATGGTGCGAGCCGACTTCCTTGAGCGCGTGCGGCGTTACAGCTTTCTGCTGACTCTGAGCTTCGCCGCCTATCTGGCCTGGGGCTCGGCGTCCGGGCTCATCGTTTTGCGTTTGGGCGAGTACCGCGGCGTGTTCAACTCGGCCTGGGTAGGCAGCATGATGACCCTGGTGGGCACCTCGTTCATCTCACTCGTGGGTTTCTACATCGTGAAGAACGCGATTCTGCGCGACGAGCAGACGCGCGTGGGCAGAATTTTAGCCAGTACTCCGATGAGCCGCGTCTTCTACACGCTGGCGAAGACCCTGAGCAACTTCGCGGTCCTGGCGCTAATGATCGCGGTGCTGGCAGCAACCGCACCCTTCATCCAGTTCTTCCGCGCCGAAGATACGCATTATCAACTGGGCGCGCTGCTGGCGCCGTTCCTTTGGGTTGGGATTCCCGCCATGGCCATTACCGCGGCTGTCGCCGTCTTATTTGAAACCTTGCCCGTGTTGCGTGGTGGCGTCGGCAATGTGATTTATTTTTTCGTCTGGGTAGCTGGCTTCGCTCTGGGTCACGAAAAAGGCATTGATGATTTTGCCGGTTTCGAGGTGATAGCGCGCAGCATGCAGGCGGCGCTGAGGAAAGTGTATCCGGCCTATAAAGAGGATTTCTCCCTTAGCCTCGGCGATAGTACCCTTGCCACCAAACGATTTCTTTGGACCGGGGTGGATTGGGCCCCTGCAATAATTTTGCATCGCATGCTTTGGATACTGGTGGCCCTGGCCATAGCGGTGGTGGCATCGTTCTTCTTTCACCGTTTTGATCCCTCGCGAGCATGGTCGTTCCGAAGGGCCAGAAAATCACCTGCCGCTGCGGGCACGAATGGAGACGTATTGCCCACTGCGGCGACTCCAGGAGACCGGCTTTCAGCCCGACATCTCACCCCAGTTACGCAGGGAGCAGGAGAAAGCCGGTTCTGGCAACTGGTCGGTTCCGAACTACGGTTAATGCTGAAAGGGCAGCGCTGGTGGTGGTATGTAGTCGCGCTCGGCTTGCTGATCGCCAGCGCCGGTTCCCCAACTATCGCGGCGCGAAAGGGAGTGCTGACAGCGGCATGGCTCTGGCCCGCGCTGGTGTGGTCGCAGATGGGCGCGCGCGAGTCGCGCCACGCGACCCAGTCGCTCATCTTTTGTTCCGCGCGGACGTTGCACCGCCAGTTGCCCGCAGTCTGGGTTGCAGGCTTCATCGTTGCCCTGCTCACCGGCGGTGGTTATGCGCTGCGGTTGCGGGCAAACGCCGATTGGCCCGCATTGCTGGCGTGGTTCGCGGGCGCACTGTTTATTCCCAGTCTGGCGCTGGCTTTGGGAGTTTGGAGCGGAACCTCTAAGCCCTTCGAGGCGATCTACACCGTGTGGTGGTACTTGGGGCCGTTAAACCACGCGCCAGGATTCGACTTCATAGGGACCGCTCCAGCCACGAGCCGGCCGATCTTGTACTTCGTGTCGAGCGCCATATTAGTGTCGGCAGCATATTTCGGACGCCGAGTACGAATGGCATACGCTTAGGGGGCCAGCCCGACTCGGGCGGACCGCTCCGAGCCCGTGACTTGAGTAATAAGGATGTTGTCGTCCTCCTCTGCTTCTAATCTCCGCCAACCCTATAATTCCGCTATGACAAGGCCATCCAAAGCCGCGCAGGCCTTCCCCATTGTTTTCGGCCTGATTTTCATGGCCTTTGGGCTCGCGTTCTCAAGCAGCTTTCTCTTCGGCGATCCCAGCCGCGTCCATGGCAATCGGTGGGTGGGAGTGCTGATCAGTGCGTTCTTCGCTCTAATTGGTGGCGGGATCATTTGCTTCGGAATTTACGGCAACCGCAAATTAAAGGAGCAGGTGGCAGCCGAGGTGACCAATCCCCGATCCCCTTGGCTGTGGCGGAAAGACTGGGCAGCCAGCCGAGCGGAAAGCAAGAACCGCAACCGCGCCTTCGGCCTGTGGGCGGCGGCGATTTTTGCGAATGGGATTGTGTTGACACTCGCATTCACGACCTTGCCCCAACTCTGGCGCACCTCCGACCCCAAAATCTTCCTCGTGCTTGCCTTCTGTTCGGCTGGCGTCATCTTGGCGGGAGCGGCCATGCGGGCTAGCATCCGGCGGAAGCGTTTTGGCCAAACCTATTTCGAGTTCGCCTCGCTGCCCTTTTCTCCCGGCCGCACGCTGAAGGGCACGATTCACTTGCGGTTCAACACCGATGCCAGACATGGCATCGATCTGAGTCTTTCCTGCGTCCGCCAGGTGGTCACCGGCGCGGGTAAAAATCGTTCCACTCTCCAAAGCGTTCTCTGGCAGGCGGACAAGAATGTGCCGCGAGAATTGCTCATGCCCGGGCCCATGGGTGACGCCGCGATCCCGGTGGAATTCAGCATCCCGAGCGACGCCTACGAGTCGAATCACGACGATCCGAACGATCAGGTGCTCTGGCTTTTGCACGCGCAAGCCGACGTTCCCGGCGTGAATTATACGGACGATTTCGAGGTCCCGGTTTTCCGCCTGACGCCATCGTCGGCCTCAGCAACGGAGCCGACGCCTGTTTTTCTGAGCGACGCTCAGGCCCCAACCGCCCCGCCTGCCTTCCAATCCGATCCCACCGACGTACCCGCTCCGCAGAACCCGAAAGTTGTGTTCACGATCGGGATGGACGGCAGTGCCGAATTCTACTTCCGAGCCTTTCGCAATCCGTCCCAAATCTTGAGCTTAATCTGCTTCACCGCGGTGTGGACGGGCATTGTCTATTTCCTTACACATTCCAAAGCTCCGATGTTTTTCACCGTGGTCTTCGGACTGGCTGAGCTCTTCTTGATCTACGGACTTATTCACTTCACGCTGGTCTCATTCCGCATCCAGGCGGGCAACGGAAAGATTGTTCTCCGTCGGGCTCTGCTTGGCATCGGATCATCTCGTGAGTATCCTTTCTCCGAGATAACTCAGATCTTGCCGGTCACCAGTGCCCAACAACCCGGCACAAAAGCTTCCTACTCTCTTCGCTTACTGACCAAGGATGGCAGGAAGGTGAAGCTCGTCGAAATGATCGACAACCGTCAGGAGGCGCGCTGGGTCGCCGCCCAACTGGAGAAGTTCGCCGGCCTCAAGCTCGACACGCACGTAGCAGTCGACACTGGTTTCGGTAACTACGGTCCGCCGCCGCAACGCG
>JBAWFQ010000274.1:0-2791 GCA_049592035.1 Terriglobales bacterium | reverse complement strand
AAATATCAGACGATCGTGCTCGGTATTCGCGCTTACGACACGCAAAAGGATGTCATCGACAACAACAAGCGCCTGCTCGACTACGTCGAGCGTGGTGGGCGACTGGTCGTGCAATACAACACCATGGGATCCTTTGGTTCGCCGATCGATTTCAATGCCGGCAAGTACACCCCGTATCCGGCAACGCTAAGCCGGACGCGGGTTTCAGTGGAAGAGGCCCCTGTACAAATTCTCGATCCAGCCAACCCGATCTTCCATTCTCCCAACGAAATTACGCAGAAAGATTTCGCAGGCTGGGTGCAGGAGCGAGGACTCTATTTCATGTCGCAGTGGGATTCAAACTTCACCCCGTTGCTGGAATCGCACGATCCCGGCGAAGGCGAACAGAAGGGCGGCTTGCTGGTGGCACATTACGGTAGAGGGCTGTATATCTACACAGGATATGCGTTCTTCCGCCAGTTGCCCGCAGGGGTGCCCGGAGCGGTGCGGTTGTTTGTGAATCTGATTGGTAGTCGTTAGGCGTTGGTCGTCGGTCGTTAGTCGCTAGTCGACGGTCGTTGGTCGTTGGCGATCACTTATGGGCCATGGTTAGAGATGCAGTGTTTAGAAAAATAGTTTTGTCATCCTGAGCAAAGCGAAGGACCTGCTTTTCGCAGCGAGCAATTCGCGTCGTCCCGTAATCGACTAGCGAACGCCAACGACTACCGACAAACGAATATCGACCAAACGACCATCGACCAACGACTCTCTTCATGACTATCTCACGCGAGAGCAACGCCGAATCCCCCACCACCCCGCAACTCGTCCGCGGTATCGGCCTCGGCTCCGCCACTGCCCTGAACATGATCGACATGATCGGCGTGGGACCGTTCATCACGATTCCGCTGATCATCACCGCCATGGGCGGTCCGCAAGCCATGCTGGGATGGATACTCGGCGCGCTGCTAGCCGTCTGCGATGGCCTGGTGTGGGCCGAACTAGGCGCGGCCATGCCGGGCTCGGGCGGGTCATACCGCTATTTAAAAGAAATCTACGGCCCGCAAAAACTGGGCCGCCTCATATCTTTTCTCTTCATCTGGCAATTGTCGTTCAGCGCGCCACTCTCGATCGCCTCGGGCGCCATCGGCCTCTCGCAATATGCGGCTTTCTTCTGGCCGCATCTGGAGCGCGTTTGGTCGACGCGCACTGCCAGTCTCAATCTGCCGCTCATCGGAACTCTTCAATTAACCTGGGTTGCCATGCCGGCAACGCTGGTAGCCATCGGCGTCTGCGCTCTCACCGCGTTCCTGCTTTACCGGCGCATCACCGCAATCTCGCGCCTCACCAACCTGCTCTGGCTGGGCGTGATGGCAACCATCGGATGGATCATCTTCACCGGCCTTACTCACTTCAATGCACATCAGGCATTCGATTTGCCGCCCGGAGCATTTTCCTTCTCGCCCGACTTTTTTCGAGGCCTAGGCGGAGCGATGCTGATCGCGGCCTATGACATCGGAGGCTACTACAACGTCTGCTTCCTGGGCGATGAAGTCAAGAATCCGGAGAAAAATATTCCGCGCGCCTTGTTGCTGTCGATCCTGGTGGTCGCGTGTCTGTACATCGTGATGAACATCAGCATTCTAGGCGTAATCCCCTGGCGGGAACTGGCGCAGTCGGGCGCAACCAACAGCAAGCTCTATGTAGTTTCGACCATGATGCAGCGCGTCTACGGGCAAGGCGCGGCGCGGGTCATCTCGGTCCTGGTAATGTGGACCGCGTTCGCCTCGGTATTTTCTCTGACGCTGGGATATTCCCGCGTCCCCTACGCGGCCGCGCTCGATGGAAATTACTTTCGCGCCTTTGCCCGCGTGCATCCCGTGCTCAAGTTTCCTTATGTTTCGCTGCTGGCGCTGGCGGGAGTGGCTGCGCTGTTTTGTTTTCTCCGCCTGGCCGATCTGATTGCGGCGCTGATTGTAATCCGCATTGTGCTGCAATTCCTGGTGCAAAGCATCGGAGTGATCGTGCTGCGCATCCGCCGTCCCGACCTGCCGCGCCCATTTCGCATGTGGCTCTATCCGCTGCCCGCGCTGATCGCCGCGGCCAGCTTCATCTTCATTTTGATTTCGCGGCGAAACTTTCAGCGTGAGGTTCGCTACGCCGCAGTCATTCTGGTAGTAGGAATCGCGATCTACACGGTGCGAGCGTGGCGGCGCTGCGAGTGGCCGTTTGGGGATCGGTCGATGGTCGCTGGTCGTTAATCGTTCGCAAGCTTGTGTGGTGGCGGGGCTCTGCCCGGCCGGGACGGGACGAAGCCCCGCTATTGGTGGGTGGACTCGAAGTAGACCTACGCATGATGAGTGCTATCGCGATTTTTTGCTAATTATCTACTTCGTATGAGAGATAGACACGATTTGGCCGTCGCTTTGACGCAGTTCGAGTGCGGCCACACCCCCGTCGCACTTGCCAGTATCGCACGTCCTCCGTCCGTTGCGGTCAGGGCAGCACAGAGTTCCATACACCTTCCAGACCCCGTTTTCTAGCTTGGCCGTTAGCGGTTTTTCATAGTCGATTTGCCGCCTCCCATACACCTTGGCCAATGCCGGTTCGGCAATACTTATCGCTGTTGCAGCATCCGGAACGCGAACACACCCGATATTGCGCGGTAACGCTTTGATCGTCTCAAAGGTGCAGTCTTCCTGCTCCGTCGTGACCCGAGGCGGACTGACTGCCGCACCCAAACTCCCATACCACGATGGAATCGGAATCTTATCGAGCGAATTCGCTTTTGCATCTGGTGTCACAGCCTGAAAGT
>JBAWFQ010000273.1:0-29544 GCA_049592035.1 Terriglobales bacterium | reverse complement strand
TCAGTTTTTCGCGGTTTCCCCGGAACTTCATTCTCTCCGTTTGCGTATCGTATTCAGGAGGAGGTGTGCCTAATGATCGCCTTCCTGCTTTGGTGCTTTCTCTTTGTCATGTGCTGGCCTTTGGCACTCATGGCACTGGTGCTCTATCCCATCGTTTGGTTGCTATTGCTACCCTTCCGGCTGGTGGGAATCGCCGTCCACGGAGCGCTTGCCCTGGTGTGGGCCGTTGTGATGCTCCCGGCGCGGTTGCTTAGCGCACCGTTTCGACTTTCGCGGATCTGAAGACGCTGCCGGGCTTCGCCCGGCTGGGCGGCCGAGGGCGGCCGTCCCTACGCGAGCTTCTCCGGTTCAGGCGCAGTCAGATATTTCTGCAGGAATTGCAGGCTCCTTCTGCCTGCGTCTTGCCAGATAGATTGGTCTTCGAAGCCGTGACCGGCTCCGGGATAGATTTTGATTTCGTAGGGGACTCCTCTCTTCTCCAGCAATTTTTGCAGTTGGTAGGCTTCTTCGACTGGGACGGTCTGATCGGCCTCGCCGTGCAGGATCAGTACGGGGCAAAGGCGGCGCATGAAGAAGTTCATTTCTTTGGGCATGCCTCCGAAGAACTCGACCACGGCTTTCACGCGATGGTCAATGGCAGAGTTGGCGAGCGAGAGGTAGGCTCCTAGAGAAAAGCCAAGAAGAGCGATGCGCTTGCCATCGACTTGGGGCTGCGTTTCTACAAAACTGGTCGCGTCCCAAAGCGTTTTCGTCCACAACGGAAAGTTGCGCATGATGGTCGACTTGTCGGCGGATTCTGTGCCCGTGCGATCAAAATAACGAAGCAAGTACACGGCGAAGCCCTGGGCCGCCAGCAGGTCGGCATAGCGCTCCATGCCGGCAACGCCGCCTCCAGCGCCGTGGAGCGCGATGACGGCGGGAATCGGACTGTTCGCTGCCTCAGGCAAGTAGGCATCCAGGCGGATGGATTTGCCGCCACTCTGGAAAACCATCGGCGATTGAGTGGTCGAGAGCATTTGGCGAATTCGGTACGCGCTGGCGGTATGGCTGCGGCCTCAACGGCTCGGCAATTCGTTACTCCACCACCTGCGTCCTCCGTGCCCACAGCCAATTCAACAGGGCCGCGCCGACGGTCGCGGCCAGGATCAGCGACTTACTCAAGTCTACCTGCTTCGATATTTGCGCGGCAGCGCCCAGCGCGAGGGCGATCGCAACTCCGAGGACGGAGAGCAAGTAGCCACCGGGCAGGCGCAGGCCCGTGGACCTAGAGGCAGCCACCGGCTGTCTTCGGCGCAAAGGAATCAGTGCGGCGCAAACGACTCCGTAGTAGAAGAGGCGGGCGACGACCGAGAGAGTCACATTCCAGGCAAAACTTCCCGCGAGCGCCAGTCCCCACACGGCTGCGGCAAAGAACAGTATTGAAAACCAGGGTGTGTGAAACTTGGGACCCACGGCAGCAAAGATTTTCGGTAGATCGCCCCCTTTGGCTAACGCAAACGTGACCCGCGGCATTCCCAGCAGCTTGGCGCTCAAATAACCGTATACGGAAATCAGCGCCCCGATCGCAACCAGCCCCGCTCCGCGATTGCCCATGGTGACGCGCGCCACTTCCGCCAGTGGACGATCGGTAGTTGCGCCCGGGCCCAACACTCCCACGACCACCCATTGCACCAGGGCATAGATCGTGGTGCAGGCGAGCAGGGCCACGAACAGGGCGAAACCCGCGTCCCGCCTTGGATTCTTCGCTTCGCTCATGGGCGCCAGTGCCGATTCAAATCCGCCATAGGCGAAGATGAGCAGAACCATCGCTTTCATCCACGCGGTGGCCGGCACGGGAGTCGCGGCTCCCCATGGGGCGGGATGGATGATCACAACTCCGGCTCCCGCCAACACTACCATCAGCAGTGGCAGAATTTTCGCGACCGTGAATATGTTGCTGACCGCCGTACCCTGGCGCGCGCCCCGAACATTGATGAGCGCCAGTATTCCCACCAATAAGGTCAGGACCACAAAGCGCGGCCACCGTTCTTTTGCCGCAGGCCAGAATTCCGCCAGATAAATGACAAACAGATTTGCATTTGCGGCCGGGGCCGCGGTCTGCGCCAAATAGAGCATCCAGCCGACCAGAATTCCGGTCAGCCGGCCGAACGCTGTGCGGGCATACAGGTAAGGTCCGCCGGCCTGTGAAAATTGCGAGGCCACCTCGGCATAACAGGCCATGATCACGCCCATGGCAGCGCCCGCAATTAAAACCGCTGCCACGCTGCGTTGGGCGAGAAGCCCAGCAACTATGGCGGGCAAGCCAAAAATGCCACTTCCGATAATCGAGTTCAACGCCAGGGCGGCCAGGCTCCAACGGCCGATGGCCCGCACCAAGCCAGCGCGCGCTGGACCAGTTTGCACCGGGCCAGTTTCGGGGGAAGTCATCGCGAAACCGTTTGTACCATACTCAGCGCATTCCTTGGATGAACTTTCTGCGCTGGCGGCACGACTGCGGCCCGCATAAACCGAAACGGTCCTTGCAGTCGCGCGAAAGACGTAGATCGACGACCAGGAGCACAAGAGGCAATAAAAAAAGGCACCGCCCACGCGGTGCCCCACCTACCAGCAACTTGACTTACTTATTCTCGTTTTGTGATCCGGCGCCAAACTCCTTGCGTTGGATGACCGGACGGGCCGCTCTGGCTGCCGCAACCGCCGGCATGGCCGCCGCCGCTCCGTAACGCTCGAGCAGCACGGGCACCATGGCGCCTTCCGCTTCTTTCACAAAGGTAAGTTTGCTTTCGCCGACGAGGTCGACGCGGATGAAATCTCCGAGCTTCACCTGCCCGGTTGCGACCAGGTTGGCCAGCGGAAACACCAGATGGCGTTCGATGGCGCGCTTCAGATGCCGCGCTCCATATTTCGGATCGGTGCCCTCGGCCAGCAGGAAGTTCTTTACCTGCGGCGTGCAGTTAAACACAAACTGATGCGCGCCCGCCGCCATCAGAACCCGCTGCTGCACCATTCCCAGTTCGATTTCGAGGATCTGCTGCAGGTGCTCGGAACGTAGCGTCTTGAAGACGACGACTTTGTCGATGCGGTTCATGAACTCGGGGGCGAATTTGCGGCGCGCCGCATCCACCGCCGAGCGGTTAATCTTCTCGTCGAGCGAGTTATCCACCTGCACCGGTTTCGGTGCAAAGCCCAAGCCGCCATCCACCAAACCATTCATCTCGGCAGAGCCCAGGTTCGATGTCATGATGATGATGCAACTCGAAAGATCGACGCGGCGGTTGTCGCCAAGCGTCAGCGTCGCCTTGTCCAGGATTCCGAGCAGCAACTGCCAGAGCGAGTCGGAAGCCTTCTCGATTTCGTCGAACAACAGGATCGACACCTTCAGCTTTTCCGTGTGCCACTGGTTGAGCGCTTCCTGGGTCAACAGCGGATGCGTCTCGCGATGTCCCAGGTATCCCGGAGGCGAACCGATCAGCTTGGCAATTTCGTGCGAATGCTGGAACTCGGCGCAATCGATCTTGATGCAGGCGCGCGCGTCGCCAAACAGAGACTCGGCCACCGCTTCGACCACCCGCGTCTTGCCGGAGCCGGTCGGCCCCAGAAATAACAGATTGCCCACCGGACGTCCGGGCGCATTCAGGCCGGCCAGAAACATCTGATAGATTTCCGCGACCTTTTCGATCGCCTGATCCTGCCCCACAATCTTGCGGCGCAGGGAAGCCTCAAAGTCACGAGCGTCGTTGCTGCGGCGGTTGGGATCGAGCACGGTTGCCAGGTTGGTTCTCATCGTTTCGGGCCCCTGTTTCCTCTCCGGGATCTGTAAGTTCTCGGTAAAGCGCTTTTCTGCGAAGCTGCTCATTTTTGTCACTCGAGAGGAAGGTTGGCTTTCCTCACCCGCTCCCTCCTAGTGCAAGCCGTTCGCCATCCGCCGGAAGCGCCGTAATGCTCCGATTCTCATCGATTTAGATGCGGCTAGCCTGACTCCTGTCACGTCAGTCACGTTACCCACAGCTTCCCCAACAGCAATTGTTTGCAGACTCGCGGGAACTTTCCCTCTGCCGCCTTCCACCCGTATGCCCATGTCCGGTAAGCTGTAATCGGGCTTGGCCTGACGTAACTGGCGGCCCAGGTTACCGCGGCCCCACACTAGAAACAGATTTCCCTTCTGGAGAAATTCCTTGTCCCGATTCTCGAAGGCCCGACTTTCTATCGCGAGCGTCTCCGTAACCACCGTTGCCGGCTTCGTCATTCGCGTGGCCCTGACCAGCGTTGGCTTCCTCTCCCCGACCGCCGCTGGCGTACAGAATCCCCACGCCGTACAACTGATAAAGGTCACAGCCAACGCGAACAGGAAGGCTGAGGCCCCGGCAACCGTACCGGTGATCACGCCTCCGGGATGCGACCTTTATGTCGCCCAACGCGGAGACAGCCTGCCAATGGTTGCCCGCAAATACCTGAAGCGAACTAAATACCTGACTTCAACCGAACTCTCCGAGGCTATACGCGAAGCCAACCACAACCGGCAGGGGACCTTCCTCAAACCCGGAGAGAGCATCATTATCCCCGGAATTCTCGAAGCGCCTATTGTAGAGAGAACTGTCCCAGTTGCAAGCGATTTCGAAGTCCGCGCCATTTATCTAACCGGGGTCATGGCGGGCAGCGACCACGGGCTGCGTATCATCCGCCATTGGCGCGAGGTTGGAGGCAACGCGGTCGTTTTCGACATCAAGGATAGCGACGGTATCGTCAACATTGCGTTCGACCACCCCCTGGCTACCGGACAGCGCCACTATATCTCCGACCTGCCCAAGTTTATTCAATTTCTGCATTCTGAAAACATGCACGCCATCGCGCGCATCGCCATTTTCCGCGATGAGCACCTGGTCACGAGCCACCCGGAATTGGCGGTAAGGTCGCGTAGCACTGGTCAACCGTGGCGCGAGAATGGCAAGCTCGTCTGGACCGACCCCTCGAATCCCAAGGTGCAAGATTACGATATTGCGCTGGCCAAGTTCGTGGCCCAATCCGGAGTCGATGAAGTGCAGTTTGACTACGTTCGCTTTCCCGCGGAGGGCGACCAGAAGGATGCGGCTTTTAACTTTCAGACCGAGAGTCCCAAAGAGCAGCGGTCGGAGGTGATTGCAAACTTCCTTGATCGCGCCTATGCCCAAATCCATCCCACCGGCGCCCTGTTCTCGCTCGATGTCTTCGGAGTCATGGCCTGGCAGCGACCTGTCGATCTCGCGCATACCGGGCAGGACATCGTCGCCATGGCGAAGCACTGTGACGTCCTCTCACCCATGATCTATCCTTCGCACTTCTTCGGCATGGATGGCATCGCCCACCCGGGCGACGCTCCCGAGCATTTTATCGGCGAGTCCATGGACCGCTTCAAACTCATTACCAAGAATAGCCATGTGGTAATTCGCCCCTGGCTGCAAGCTTTTGCCTGGCGCACCAAGACTTACTCGCCGAAGTATGTTGAAGTGCAAATTGAAGTAGCGAAACAGAAAGGTGGCGTCGGATTTCTTTTCTGGAACGCGAATAATG
The DNA here is from genome assembly GCA_049592035.1 of Terriglobales bacterium. Lineage (GTDB taxonomy): Bacteria > Acidobacteriota > Terriglobia > Terriglobales > Acidobacteriaceae > Acidiflorens. Next base: position 23,997 of record JBAWFQ010000273.1, on the reverse strand, counting down.
ACTACTCTAAGCCCTATATCGCCATGCCCGAAATGCGCGCCGACAGAAATAAGGAGCGTTACTTCCGCGGCGACGAAGTGGGCGGCAAAAATGAAACGGCTGTCGCCGCGCCCCCTACCGTCATCAGCGCACCCGCGACTGCAGCGCCGCTCAGTGATAGCAACCATCCTCCACAGTAAGCCTACGGCTGCCATCAGCGAACATGCAGCTTCTCGCTGAAAAAACCGCTTTGCGCGCAGTCGCCCCTCCTTGGCTTTAAGCCGATGCCGAAAATGAGGCTCCTATCGCAGCGCTAAACCGCTGCACCACCCGCAAACAACGATAACCACGGTAATAGTTACTACCTGCCCCTCAGAGCGCCGATTACTGCGATGATGATATAACTCGCTGCGTCTCAGATACTTCGATGCCAAGGGCCGTAGCTACCAGCCTACAAAAGCCACTCAGTTACAGTTACCGGAAGGCCACCCACCCTACGGAATTGGGCCATGTACCGACGTTTGCCTCTGACTTACTCTCGCCTTAGCAACAACAAACTAGTTCTTGGAGACAAACAATATGAAAGCCCTCCTCACCATTCTGCTACTGAGCGCGGCGATGCAGGCGCAGAGCTTCCAAGTTAACCGCTTTGCGCTCCCTGATGCACCCAGCAGCCAACAACACCCTTTCTGGACGTTCGAGAACAAAGTGGACGCCGGCATCTTAGCCGCACTGATTGGGGCCGATGGCATCACGACGCAACGCGGGTTGAGCGAGGGGTATCGCGAAGTGAATCCCATCATGCGTCCCTTCGTGACACGCGGCGCAGCGGGCCAGGCCGCTGGGTCAGCGCTGGGTTTTGGCGCAGCGATGGGCGTGGCGTACTGCTTGCATCGCACGCATCACTACAAGGCGGAACGCATCACGATGCGGATGATGATCGCTGGTGAATCCGGAGTTGTTGCCAGCAACATCGTGCAGATTCGCTGATTCGGGCGTATCGCCTCCGCGCCCGGACGCCCAGTCCGGGCCGCGCAGACTCACTGATTTTGCCGGGTAAACCTCGTTCCACGTTATAATTCCATGCTGGAAGAATTCTCTTCGACGATTCGGAGAAATCTCAGTTGCTTCCGCGAATTTGCGTACCGAGGAGTCTCGATGGCCATTCAGAAGACGGACAAGATCTGGCACAACGGAAAGTTCATCGCTTGGGACGACGCTACGCTCCATGTGATGTCGCACGTCGTACATTACGGCTCATCGGTATTTGAGGGTATTCGCTGCTACGCGCTACCCACCGGCCCGGCGATTTTCCGCGCCACCGAACACATCCAACGGCTTGTCGACTCGGCCCGCATTTACCGCATCGACGTCTCCTTCACGCGCGACGAGATCGTGAGCGCCATGGTCGAACTGGTGGGACACAACGGGGTGTGGCCGTGTTACATCCGCCCCATCGTTCTGCGCGGATACGGCGAGGCTGGGGTCAACCCGTTCAACTCTCCGACCGAAGTCTATATTTGCAATTACCCCTGGGGAAAATACTTGGGCGCCGATGCCAGCGAGGGCGTGGACGCCTGCATTTCTTCGTGGACGCGGATCGCGCCCAACACTCTGCCCGCCATGGCCAAGGCCGGCGCGAACTACATGAACTCGCAACTCATTAAGATGGAAGCCATCGTCAACGGCTACGCCGAAGGCATCGCGCTCGATGTGAACGGCTATGTCAGCGAAGGCTCGGGCGAGAATCTGTTCGTCATTCGCAATGGCATACTGCAGACGGCTCCGCTGGGCAACTCCGTGCTGCCGGGCATTACGCGCGATTCGGTGTTGCAGATTGGGCGCGACCTCGGCATCAAGATCATCGAGCAGCAGATTCCGCGCGAGTCGCTTTACATTGCCGACGAAGTTTTCTTTACCGGCACCGCCGCCGAAATAACGCCCATTCGCTCGGTCGACAAAATCAGCGTTGGCAAGGGAAAGCTCGGGCCCGTGACCAAATCTCTGCAAGCGGAGTTTTACGGTATCGTCCGCGGCGAGAAGCCGGATCGCTACGGCTGGCTGACTCCGGTTCCAGTGAGGACGAAGCAGCCTGTCGCGGTTTAGCGATGTGGCGCTTGACCGCCCATTTGCGCTTCCCCCCGCCCTGCACTATAGTGAACCCGCCTGAACGCAGGCGATGTTTGTAGTTTTGCGTCAACGTAGTTTTTCCGTCACCCCCAGCCTAAAGGAGAAATGCCATGTCTGCTCCCACACCGGAATTTGTTCTGGGCTATCGTGCCATGATGCTTGATGGCGTGGGCCGAGAGCTCGAAATTACCAAGAGAGTTTTGGCGGCCATTCCCGAAGGTAAACGCGACTACCGGCCCGATCCCCATGCGCGGACGGCATGGGAACTGGCTTGGCATCTTGCCAACACCGACGTGCAGTTCCTGGACGCGATCGCAGATCTTAAGTTTGTCATGCCTCCTCCAGCTCCGGCGGATAAACCCAATACTGTTGCGGAACTGGTGGATTGGTACGACAGGCATGTGAAGCGGAGTGCGGAGCGCGTCCACGCTATGTCGGCGGACCAGTTGCTCACGCCCGTACAGTTTTTCGTGTTCAACTTCCCGGCGGCGTTTTATCTGGGATTCTTGAACAACCACAGCATTCATCATCGGGGCGAGTTGGCTACGTATCTGCGTCCGATGGGATCGAAGGTGCCTTCGATCTACGGAGGAAGTTACGACGAGCCGTTTCAGGCAGCGGCATAAGCCGCGCGGCGCTCGTTCCGCTTCTGCCGAATCCTGTGCTTCCAATTCAGCCGCCCTGCGGGGCGGCTTTTTTTGGTGACAAGTTTTTTGTCGCCAAGAAGCAAGAACCCGGCCTCCGCTAGCGAGCCAATGGTGTCGTTACCTCCGTCATCTCGTGCGCGCCGACGGTTCGGGAGATGATAGGCACTGTAGCTGGAGTCCCGCCACGCATGACTATCGATGACTTGCTCCGTATCGCCATGGAACGCCGCGCTTCCGACTTGCACTTGAAGGTGGGGAATTATCCTCACCTGCGCATTGATGGCGATCTGGTGCCGCTGACCGAGCAGGCGCGGGTGTCCGCGGAAGACATGTTGAACATGGCATTCAGCATGATGTCGGCGCGGCAAAAACAAAAATTCAAAGAAACCACGGAAATCGATATGGCCTACGGCGTTGCCGGTCTGGGGCGCTTCCGTGTCAACGTGTTTCAGCAACGCGGCAACGTAGGACTGGTATTGCGCGTCATTCCGACGAAGATTCGCGCGCTTGACGAACTGTTTCTGCCGAAAGTGGTGGAACAAATCTGCGACATGCCGCGCGGACTGGTGCTGGTAACCGGCGTGACCGGCTCGGGCAAATCGACGACGCTGGCCGCCATGGTCGACCGCATTAACTCGACTCGCGCTGAACACATCATCACTATTGAGGACCCGATCGAATTTCTGCACCGCGACAAAAAGGGCTACGTGAACCAGCGCGAGGTCGAGGTCGATACGCCCTCGTTTTCGGCGGCGCTGCGCGCTTCTCTCCGTCAGGATCCGGACGTGATTCTGGTGGGCGAAATGCGCGATCTGGAAACGATCGGGACGGCCCTGCACGCGGCCGAAACCGGTCACATGGTTTTCTCAACTTTGCACACTCTGGACGCGGTGGAAAGCATCAACCGCATCATTGCCATTTTCCCGCCGCCGGAGCAGAAGCAGATCCGGCTGCAACTGGCGGCCGTATTGCGCGCCATTGTCAGCCAGCGCCTGGTGCGCCGGTCCGACGCCGAGGGCCGCGTACCCGCAGTGGAAGTGATGGTGACTACGGCCTACATCCGGGAATGCATTCTGGTACCGGAGAAGACGCGCGCCATTCGCGATGCGATTTCCGCCGGCACGTCGCAGTACGGCATGCAGACCTTCGACCAGTCGCTTTGGGATCTATTCCAGGCGGGACTGGTGAATTACGAGACCGCTCTCGAAAGCGCCTCGAACGCGGACGAGTTCAAGTTGCGCATGCAGGGTATTGCGTCGACTTCGGACATCTCCCGGCAGGCGATGCAGTCGGCGGGCTTTGGGCGCTGAGATTTGGAATGAGATTGAGTTTGTCCTGCTGAACCGTTGTCGTTTTTGAAAGATTGTTTCCTCCTTGTGACTTGGGCGCGCTTCGGCGCGCCCGTTTTTTTGCCTGAGAAGAGTTTGCGGGCTGGCCAGGGAATGCTCTGAAAGACGCTACGATAGAACTAGGATTTCGTGGCCGGCGGGACGCCGGCGCTACACTCGGCCGGTCACCAGCCTTAGTTAGGCTTGCGGTACTTACTGTCGGCTAGATAGCGGAGCATGATGGCGTCGGTGGCGCTTTGAAACTGCTGGTCCATTTCAGGGACTTGCACGGGGGCTTCCTGGCGCAGCGTCTGGCGGAATTTTTCACCCATTTCGGAATCGCTGGTAACAACCTGCATGTAGAACCAAAGGAAGTGGCGCATCTGGTCGAGAGCGGATTTGAGCATCTGGATGGATTCCATCTCGGGGGCATCGGCCAAGGCTTCCAAGAGCTCGGGATCGGTGGGGGCTTGCATGGCGGCGCAGTTGAGTTCGCGCTGGATCATACGCAGGTCGTCGGTGACCCTTAAAATGCGCAGATGAATCTCTTCCATGCTTTCCCGGTTCTCGCGATCCATAAGGTCCTTTCCGTTCCAACCAAGAGTGCCTGAATCGTGCGTCCTGACCAAGATCGCACCTTAGAGCGCGCGGGGAAAGGTTCCCCGTGTGCATGAGCTTCGGTAATTGAAGTTGAAGTTTGAGGTTACCTTAGGTCAAAAGCCTCGCTGGGCGGGCTGTTTCAGGCGCGCTTGGACGTTACCAGAAAAGGCCGGTGGCGCCCGGAAGAGCAGATTTCCATGGACGCTGAACTGATGAGCGCTCGGCGCAAGCGACGGCGTTACTTGATCGCATACTCCAACTCGACCCGCTCACTTGCCGACATAAGCACGGTGCACGCGCATTTGCGATTGGGTTAATTCCTTCACGTCCAGTTCACCGTCATGATTCGTATCCAATCGGTTGAACTCCGCTTCCATGAACTTCATCCATTCCTGCTTGGAGACCTTGCCGCTTTTGTCGGTATCCATCAGAAGCAACAGCTTCTTAGCCGCTTCGGTGGCTTCGGCAAGCTTCTTTTCCTGTTCAGCTTTGTCTGCCGCCGAAGTTGGAGTCGGTGCGGCCGTTGCTTTCTCGGGCTGGTTGGTCGCGGCATTCACTGCCATCACTCCGGCTAAAAACACCGTCGCGATGCTCACGAGAACCGTCAGCCATGACTTGAACATGCTTCCACCTCCGCGTTGCCAATCAATTGAGTTCGTGCGCTTCCTACCGGTATGCTTTCAACGCTAGAACTTGACCATGATATCGATGTCGATCAGATTCTCGTCCCGGCGCAGATCGGGGAACCATACGCTGCTGCCCTGGTTTGTACAGCTGCCTGGAACCGTAGGATTTTCCGCCCCAGCGAGCGTCAATTGCATAGACGAGTTCCCGTTCATGCAAGCATAGTATTGCGGATATCCATTGTTGGTATAAGGCACTCCGCCTGAGCCCGGCGGCGTAACTCCGCCTTTGCCCGACCAGTACGGCACATTCGCATGGCGATAATCGTACTCCCAGCGGAACGTGAGCCACTGCTTCGGCATGTAATCGTAGGTGATCGACGTATCCCAGGCCTTGAACGGGTCCGAGGGATTGCCGGTGAAGTAGGGCGCGTTGATCGCCGCGGACGACGCGGTTTCGCCGTTGATGGGCGGGAGCAGAACCAGGTAACGTCCGGGATTGTTGATCATGCCGCCGCCGATGGTCAAGCCGTGCAAATCCTTCTTGAACCACATGCGGTCGTAAATCATGAAGCCGATGAAACTCTGCTTGGGATTGATACCCGGGCCAAAATGGTCACCCCCGGTCGAGTTGGGATCCCTCGTGTTACCGTGGCAGCCCACGCCTTGCAGATAGGTGCCGGTCGAGGTCGTTTGGCTGGGGCCAAATTCGCAGCCCATATCGCCGGTAAACGAGAAGGCCATCTTGTCGAGGGTCTGCCCCGGCCGGTCGAAATACTTGATCTCGATGCTGTCGTCGGTGTGGATGCGGCCTCGATTCTGTACGTACAGGTCGTCGTGACCGATACCGTAATTGTTGGAGATGATGTTCAACCATGGCCTGGGAGTCCACTTGATCTGTCCTCCGAGACCCTTCCTCGTATTGGAGGATCCGTACGATTGCCATCCGTTGATGATCCACGGTTCAATCTTCAAGTGCGGGTTGGGGAAAATCTGGATACGGACGCCCTCGAAAAACCAGGGCGTGTTGGAAGAAACGTACGACGGCTGATAAGCCCAATTATCGAAGTTGTAATAGCTGAACAGCCCGATGTAAGACATGAAAATACCCGCATCAATGTTGATACCGTCCAACGCGTTGAGGTGATACCCGCCGTAAGCTTCGGCCAGGTAGCGATCCGCGTCGGCAATATTCCATTGTCCTTTGGCATAGCTGGGATCATTGCGAATGGTCGCCGTAGAGTACATGCCGAATTGAGTCATGAAGCGGGCACGCACGTTGTCGTAATGGAAATCGCCGCCGATGCCGAGCTGCTCCAACTGGACTTCGTTGGAGCGAAACAGTTCGCTCGATCCGCCCATCGAGTTGTCTACCGGTTTGTTGAAGTCGTAACTGTAGGTCACATCGGCGCGGATTTCCGGGGTGAAGAATTTCGAATCGAAGGCGGTGTCTTTGTTGCGCGGGTTACCGTTGAGCCAGGTCCAATCCCAGTCGGAAAACGGCGCAATCTTTTCCTTTTTTGCGGGCATGGCTGTCGAATCTCCCGACGTTTGCGCCGTCGCTCCAGCTGTCATTGTCAGCGACATGGGCGCCGCGGCTTTGGCGGGAACTACGGGCGCCAGCGCTGCGTTGGTGGTTGCGGTGGGCCTCCCGGTGCGAGCCTTGAGTTCGGCCTCGAGTTGTTCGATGCGCGCCTTCATCGCCGCCAGTTCTTTGGCGATATCGGTCGAGACCTGATCGGGGGCGGTCGCGGCTTTCGCCGGAACATCGGGTGCAGCGGGCGGCTCGTGCAAGGCTGCCACTTTGACGGGAGCGTCCGGCGGCGCTTGCGCCTGAGCGTAACTACGCGTTGCCCAGGCTAACGCGAGCATCAAAACCAGCACTGCGGCAAGAGTTGAAAAGGTCAGGGCGTTACGCAAACTTGTTCTCATAATGTTTGAGGTCGGGATTTTCAAGATCGAGTCCTTTCCGGGTACTTGAGTTCCGGTTGTTACTGCCGATGCGTGACAGTTGTGCAATCTGACGAAGTAGTCCACCGTACTTGCCGGCTGCTTTGCTTGTCGATGAAGTCCATATCACAAACGAAAAGCCATAAAGAACGGATAAACATTTCATAAAGAGCTCATAAAATTTGTCGAGATGTCAGGCGCGCTTATTCGGGCTTTGGGTGGTGCTGATGCGGGTGGTTTTTCCCGCGAGATATGAGGAATCGAGAAACGGGCACGAGCAAGCGTGACTGGTCAACCGCAATGCTGCGCGGATGGTTCGGTCAGCCGCATCATGACCTCATTGGCCACGGAGGCCACGGCGCGTTCGACTTCCGGGGAGGGTGGCGCGCCGGAGGCAAACTGCTTAGCTTCAATGCCGTAAATCAGCAGGCTGTGGGGCAAGGCGTTCATGGCGCGGGCAAACTCGACCGCCTCGCGCACGCCGAAAGCATGCGTAGAGCAGGGGAAAACATCTTCCGGAAGCTTGTCGGCGCAGGCGGTCCATACTTGTACTTGACCGGGCGTTCCGGTGGGAGCGGTGGCGTCGACGAGGATGACGTCGTCGCAGGCGGTCCAGCAATCCATCAAAGAGAAGCTCTCGCCGGTTTGCTCCATGATTTCAAAGTCGGCGGCTTGGCGACCGAGGGATTCAGCAGCGAGCGCACGCAGGCGGCGCGCGACCAGCAAGCCAGCCGCGTCGTCGCCACGATCGATGTTGCCGCAGCCAATAATAACGATGCGGAGGGGCACGTTTAATCGCGCTCCAGGTGCAGGCGGAGGAAATGGGTGGCGCAGGAGATGCAGGGATCGTAGTTGCGTACTGCCTGCTCGCACTTCGAAGTGATCTCTTCGAGCGGCCGGGTTGCGACCTGGCTGGCAAAGTGGCGGAGATCTTCCTCGATCCGTTTCTGATTCTGCGAAGTAGGAGGAATAATCTTCGCGGAAACAACGAGGCCGTCCTGATCGAGCGCGTAACTGTGATAGAGAAGGCCGCGCGGCGCTTCGGTGGCGGCGTGTCCGGTCGAGGCGCGCGTTAGAACCTGCGCGCGCGGCGCAGGAGGGGGCTCATATTCGCGGATCACACGCAATGCCTCATGGCAGGCAAACACCAATTCGATTGTCCTGACCACTATGCTGCGGAAGGGATTGCGGCAGGGCACTTGCAGTCCACAATCACGGGCTGCCTGTTGGGCCACTTGCGGTAGCTTGTCGAAATTCAGATTAAAGCGGGCGAGGGGGCCGACCATGTAGGAATCGCCGCTGCGCTGGACGGAGTGCAGCGCATTCGAGTGCTGCACCTGCTGTTCCGTAAAATTGACTTCGTACTGCGACGCGTCGATATCGAGGCCGCGATTGGATACGATGCGGCCTTCGTTGAATGGATACTCTTCCGGGTGAGACAAGGAGACAAATTCGTAATCCTGCTCGAAATCGGGGAAGTCGAAACCTGAGACCCAGCGGGCTGTCGCAAGCGATGCATCGAGAGCCCATTGAAGTTCATCGACCAGTTCTTTCAGCGCGCTCTTGGAAGGCACTTTATAAAAGCCGCCGACGGCTGCGGAAACGGGATGAATTTCCCGGCCGCCCATCAAAGCGACAATCCGGTTGCCGGCCTTCTTCAGGCGCAGGCCCTGCTGCACGATGGCCTGATGATCGCGCGCCATGGCGATGCCGTCGGGATAGCCGAGGAAATCGGGCGCGTGCAGCATGTACACGTGCAGGACATGACTCTCAATCCACTCACCGCAATAGAAGAGGCGCCGCAGCAGGCGCACGGAGGGGTCGATGGTGACACCGAACGCGTTCTCGATGGCGTGGACCGCGCTCATCTGATAGGCGATGGGACAGATTCCGCAGATGCGGGCGACGATATCGGGAATCTCGGAGTAAAGACGGCCGCGGAGGAAGGCCTCAAAGAAACGGGGCGGCTCGTAGATGCTCAGCTTGACATCCTGAACCTGGTCGCCCTTGAGCTTGATATACAGCGCACCTTCGCCTTCGACGCGGGCCAAAGTTTCAACCTTGATGGTTCTTATAGGCTGCTTGGTCACGAACGTTCACTCTCCTCGCTCGCGTTGCGAAACTCCCACGCCCACGCATTGAAGCTGCGGAAGGCGCGTGTGATCTCCGTGTTGTTCTGGCCCAGAACGCGCAGTTGGTTGCTCAGCGATTCGGTATTAGGAGTCTCCATGGGACCGAAGCAGGCGTAACATCCGCGGTCAAAACTCGGACAGAGAGCGCCGCAACCGGCGTGGGTAACCGGTCCCAGGCAGGCGACGCCTTGCGCCACGGCAATGCAGACGTTGCCCTTGCGCTTGCACTCCATGCACACGCTGTACGCCGGAACATTCGGTTTGCGCCCGGCGAGCGTGGCCGTGATCAGCTCGATCAACTGGTGTTTGTTGATGGGGCAGCCGCGCAGTTCGAAATCCACGGGCACATGTTCGGCGATGGGTGTGGAGAAATTCAGGGTGTTGATGAATTTCGGGGTGGCATAGACGACGCGGATAAATTCATCCACATCCTTCCAATTGCGCAGGGACTGGATGCCACCGGCGGTCGCACAGGCGCCAATGGTGATCAGCTTCTTCGACTGCCGTCGAACTTCCTGGATGCGTTGGGCATCGTGGTGGGTGGTAATCGAACCCTCCACCAAGGCGATGTCGTAGGGCCCCTTGAGCATGGTGGAAGAGGCCTCGGGGAAATAGGCAATATCGAGGGCTCCGGCAACGCTCAGCAGCTCATCTTCGGCATCGAGCAAACTCAACTGGCAACCGTCGCAGGAAGCGAACTTGAAGACCGCGATGCGGGGCTTGCGTCTGACTTTAGAGCTCATATTTTTCCAGTAGAGGCCGCATCTGGTCGTAGGAAAAGATGGGGCCATCCTTGCAAATGAAGTGCGGGCCGTACTGACAATGTCCGCAGAAACCGACCGCGCATTTCATGTTTCGTTCCATGGAAAGGAAAATATTCTCGCGCGCCAGGCCGCGCGTTTCGAGATCGCGGGCGACAAAGCGCATCATGATTTCAGGTCCACAGGCGAAGGCGAGCGAACGCGCCGTTTGGAACCGCGCCTGTTTGAACAGCGTGGTGACAACGCCCACATGACCGCGCCAGCTTAACCCGCCGTAATCGACGGTCGTCAGAACCTGGGTATCGCGTTGCCGGGCCCAGGCGGTGAGTTCTTTACGATAGAGCACATCGCGGGGACTGCGCGCGCCGTAGAGAATCACCACCCGCCCATATTTTTCGCGGTTACGCAGAACCTCGTAGATCAGAGGGCGGAGCGGGGCCAACCCGATTCCACCGGCGATCACAAGAACATCGCGGCCCTCGGCTTTCTCCACCGGCCAGCCAGCGCCAAATGGACCTCGGACTCCAACCTCGTCGCTGACTTCGCGACTGACCAGCGCCTGCGTGGCCTGACCAACGGAACGCACGGTGTAGACCAACCGGTCGCCCTCCGCCGGATCGCCGCTGATGGAAATGGGCAACTCGCCCACGCCAAACACCCACAACATGCTGAACTGGCCAGGACGGAAACGGCTGGCACCGGCTCCGCTCGACGGTTCCAAGGTGAGAGAAAATGTATCGGCGGTCTCCTTGACCACTTGCCGTACACGATACGGCTCGGGGAGCATGGGATCGGTCTTCATCGCTATCGGGTCCACCATCATGGGTTCCATCGTCGTCGCTCTGGACCTGGCTGCGGTGGCGGTCGTCATTTCCCCACCGCGTAAACGTCGACCAACTGAAAGATTGTCGCCTCCAGACGCTGCTCCATAATGCTGGCAAAGCGCTTCAAGATCTCATAACCGAGATCGTGGTTGTCTTCGCACTTCGTACGCAGACACTTGCCGTCCAGGGCAATCGCGCGCACGGTTTCGATGGCGTGGGCGTGAAACCTCCACTGGTAGGGTGGCAGCAACCACGACCAGCCCAGAATTTCTCCCTCGCCCAGGGTGGCGAGCATGACCGGCTTGCGTTGGGGGGCAAAGATTTCCAAGGCCACCTTGCCGGCGCGGATCAAGTAGAACTCATTCGCTTCCCCTCCCTCTTTGAAGATGTAGGAGCCGGCATCAAAACGGACGTTCGAGGCGCACCCGGTCAGCAGGTTGGTGTAATAGGACTCGAGATCGGCGAAGAATGGGTGTTCGGCGATGATGTGCTCAAGGGTTTCCATGATTACCGTCCTTCGAAGAGGCGGGCGCTTCCCGGATGGCGCGAACCTCCTCTGTAATATCAATGCCCACCGGGCACCAGGTGATGCAACGGCCGCAACCGACGCAGCCCGAACTGCCAAACTGGTCAATCCAGGAAGCGAGTTTGTGGGTCATCCACTGGCGGTAGCGCGATTTGGCGGAACTGCGGACATAGCCACCGTGAATGTAGGAAAAATTCTGGGAAAAACAGGAGTCCCATTTACGCCAACGCTCGGCGTGCGTGCCGCTCACATCGCTGACGTCTTCCACGGTGGTGCAGAAGCAGGTGGGACAGACCATGGTGCAATTGGCGCAGGTGAGGCAACGCTCGGCGACGTTCTGCCAGCGCGGATGATCGAAGTTGTTATAGAGCAAATCGCGAATTCCAGTGGTGTCGAGACGGCGCTTAATGTGGGAGGCGGCGCGCTCGACGGCGGCTTCCGCTTCCTGGCAGACCGCTTCCGATGCCACGGATGTTTCTGACGCCGCAGTCAATTCGGCCAGCACCTCGGCGCCGGCCTCACTGCCTGCCTCGATTACAAATTCATGCCGGCCGGGGCCGATCAGCTCGGTAAGTGATAGATCGTAGGCTCCGCGGACGCGCGGTCCTGTTCCCATGGAAGTGCAAAAACAAGTGGGCGCCGCTTGCGTGCAGTTGACAGCCACGATGAAGATTCCGTCGCGGCGAGCGGCATAGATGGGGTCGCGATAGCGATCGTCCTGGAGGACGCGATCCTGCACGGCGATGGCTGCCAGTTCACAGGCGCGGACGCCGAGAAAGGCGCGCCGGGGCGGCGGGGGTTCCTGGTTCAAGATGCGAAAAGTGTGGCCGCTGCGCTCGGCGGCCAGCAGACGAACTTCGGCGGGGTGGAGGTATTTCTTCCAGCTATGGGGACCGACAACGAAGCCAAACAGCGCGTCATCGTTGCGGCGGCGCAGGCGGTAGCGTCCAGCTTCCTGCTCATCCGTCCAACCCACGGGCAGATCGGAGATACCTTCGACGACGTCGTAGACTATGGCGCCGTCGCGCACCGTCGGGCCCAGCACCTGGTACCCGCGGTGGTGCAGGGCGGGGATGAGCCTTTCAAACTGCTGAAGCGTTACTAGAGCTGGTTTCTGCGTAGCCAATCGCCCAACTCCCACTCACTGGGACGATTGTAAATCTCATCGGAGGCACATGTCGCGACACCAACCCACCGAAAGTACGTAGCTTCACACCCGTGCGATATTTAGCTATGTGGATTCCCGGAGGGCAGTCACTTCCCGTTCCAATCCGTCCAATCGATTCAATTCCGCCTGAACTGCAGGCTCACCGTCTTCTTTTACTTTCCGGGCGCGGACCAGGGCCTGTTCCGCAATCCTACTCACCTCATGAAGCAGTTTCCGAATCTCAGCTTCTAACCTCCCTCGGCTCTCCTGAACCCGGTTGAGAACGTCGCTCTGCACGCGAGTGCTGTTGGTTTCGAGCAGTTTAGTGAGAAACTCTTGGGCCTCGTTCCTGATTATCCACCGGGCGCCTAGAAGGCCAAGAATTAGGTCGGCCAACCAACGCACCGGTGAGGCAGGGTCCGCGACATCCCTGTATTCGTAAAAGGTGAATTCAGAGCGTACGCGAAATCCGCGTTCCGGATCGAGAGCGTGTGGCATCCGGGCCAATTCGGGAATGCCGGCATTCGCAAGTTTCCCTAGAAACTCGTTTGCCATCTCGACGAATCGTAGGGCAACACGCTGATATTGCTTCTCTGCTTCTTCCTGCTCGGGTTTCAACCATGGCACGACATGGCGTCGTGCGAGTTCCTGGGCTTCGTGGAAAGTACGCCGGCGATATGATGGGCCTAGCCAAGCAGATATCGATTGCAGCGAAACGTCGAACTCCTTGTGCGCCTGCGGCAGTACGCGTGCGAGAAATGTCTTGTGACGATCGACGAACATGTCTGAAATATGCTGTTGCTCAGCCATGAAAAGATACCCAAGCTCCCTCATCGAACGCTCTGCATCGCCAATGGTCTGTTTCATTGCGGCGATGCGGGTCTCTGACTCTTCGATCGGCCGTTGAAGTGCCTCGCGCTCTTCCGAGATGATCACGAGAAGCTGCTCGCTGATCCGCTCTAGTCCACGTTCGCAGGCTGCCTGAATCAAACGACGGCCCGATCCTTGGATCAGATGGTTCAGTGAAGCGACCAGCTTCTCCCAGTCCCGACCTGTTCCGCGATGTTCGAGCTGTTCCGCCGCGCTGACCTCAAACAAAGGTCCGACAGAATGTTGGGGGAGTCGCTTTTCGAGCTGCCGTCGCGCGAAGGCCACCGCTTCGGCTCGTTCTGCGTCCGTTGTGCGATCCGCCTTGTTTACGGTGATAATGAGATCCTGAACGTGCCGCGCGACTGTCTCAACCAGTACAAGTTCTTCCCCCGCTAGCGGAGGATCCGCCCCGATCACGACCAGTGCCGCATCAATATGGGGAATGAAAGCCTGTGTCGCTGCCGAATTGCCGGTGAACACCGATCCCAACCCTGGTGTATCCACGAAAGCCATGCCGGTTGCAAGCAGCGGACTAGGAACAAAGATTTCCAATGCCGCGACGTGCTTCGCGTTCTCCGGGTTCTTCTCTTCGGAGACATACTCATCGATGCTCTTAACCGGAATATCTGTCCAGCGGCCGGCGGCTTCAAAGCGCACGCGAGCGGCCGCATGGCTTCCGTAGCGGACGATCGTCGGCACGGTGGTAACCGGCACAACTCCAGTGGGGAGTACGCTGTCGCCCACCAGCGCATTCAGGACAGAGGATTTGCCGCGCTTGAACTGACCGATACAAGCAACGTAGAAGCGTCCCTCCGATACCCGTTCTGCCACGGATCGCGCATCTGCAGCGACTTGCTCGGCGTCAAACTCGTCAGCTAACTCCGCCAGCCGCATGAGTGCTGACTCTCCATGGGAATTCTCAGAGGAGGCCTGCTGATCCTCCGGTGCGACGGATACCAACCGCGGGGAAGCAGGCTTCTCAAGCGGCGAGGTAACTTTCGAGTCTGTCCTCATAGCGTCCGTTACTGGTCTTGTTCCATTCTCATACTTGGCTACGAAGCTGGAGAGCGCAGTCCTTCCTGGTGCACGTAGCGGATGACTTCCACTTCAGACATCGCAATCAGTCCTTCGTTTACCATTTCATCGAGGGCAGGAATAAGGGTCCTGATTTTTTCCTCCGTGTCGATCACGGAGACCATGATCGGTCGATCTGATGAACGAAGCAGATGTCGTTTATGGATCAGCGTGCTGGCACCATAACCTTCGATGCCACGAAATACGGTCGCCCCTGCGATGTCGAGTTCCCGGCACTTGATCACAATCGCTTCATAGAGCGGCTTGCCGTGCCACTTGTCGTCTTCGCCGAAATGGATGCGCAGCATCTTGGCTTTGCCTTCCAGTTTCATATCTGCATCTCCTGCCGCCGATCGGATTTCTGGTAGTTGTGGGTGTACTTAATGACGTCGACGTTGGACAGCACGACTAGCCCCTGCTGCACCATCTCGTCGAGAATGGGAATGAACGCCTGGAGCTTCTCTTCTGTGTCAACGATCGACAGGAGGATAGGCCGGTCGTGCGAGAGGCTGAGCTTGGCATCCTTGTGGATGCGCCGGTTCGCGCCATAACCCAGAATCCCGCGATAAACCGTTACGCCAGCGATATCGTGCGCTCGTAAGCCGTTGACGATAGCCTCATGGAGAGGCTTGCCATTCCATTTGTCGTTTTCCCCAATGTAGATGCGCATCAGTTTCGCCTTGCCTTCCCGCTTCAAGGGAAGACCTTCAGACGTGCTTCGTTTTTGCTTTTTCTCGGCAGGTTTGACAATGGTCGTGTCGTGCATTTCAATCAGGCCCGTGCCGACCATCTCCTGCAGCTTCGGTAACAATTCTTCCACCTTCGATGCGGTTTCAATGAACTCGACCTTGACTGGTAGACGGACCGACAAGTCGACAAGACGGGTCGTGTGCATGTGGTGATCTGCACCAAATCCGGCAATGCCGCGAGTCACGGTTGCGCCCGAGACGCCATGAAAAAACAGAAAGTCTAGAATGGCGGCATAGGCGGCCGTCCCGTGGAACTGCTGATCTTCCGTTACGT
Source organism: Terriglobales bacterium (assembly GCA_049592035.1). Taxonomy (GTDB): domain Bacteria; phylum Acidobacteriota; class Terriglobia; order Terriglobales; family Acidobacteriaceae; genus Acidiflorens. The sequence continues at coordinate 8,383 of JBAWFQ010000273.1, read as the reverse complement.
AGACGCCGACTTTCTTACCCGGCCCTGGTGTCAGCACATTTTCCTCCTGTCGTTAGAGTCCTCTTTGACCCACCAAAAACTCAGCGGCACGACCTAAAAGTCCTCCGCCCTCATGAATCCCGTGCTTTAGCTGTTCCAGAAAGCTTTCGAGTTCCTGCTGCAACTCGGCTCGATTTCGTTCAACGATTTCGTCAACCAGCGTTCGCAAACGCAATGGAACAAATTCCTTCACTTTCCGGCCGTGCTCCAGACAAAGAGTACCCTGGCTCTTCATCCACTGCGCGAACATTGTGCCTTGAAGTTTCTGCGCCAGCTCACGCAAGCGAGTAACTTCCTCTTCCAGGACACGATGACACAAGGTGCATTCCTCACTGTTCACTTTCCCCACGAGAGGCGGCGTCAACATTTCTAAGAAGACAGTCGTGACGCTTTCCCCAGGCGTGGAGCGCGAAAGCTTCGCTCTGGATCGAGCGAGCGCCCAGCCGTGAAAATTGCATATGCGCAGGTCTGATTGGGGCCGAGTTGTTTCCACCAATGTCCACTGAAAGTCCTTCAGGATCGCGCAAATTGGACATGTACCCTTGGTGAGTGCCTGGCTCACGTTAGCTCCCGGTGCAAAAGCTTCCGCTTTCATGGGATCGCCCTCCCCGCCATAACGCCACCCCACACCGCAACAAACCCGACCACCACGCTCAGCGCTACGTAAAGAAAGCCCAAGCCGATCTGGCCATCCTGGATGGTGCGCAATGTCTCATATTCGAAGCTAGAGAATGTCGTGTAGCCTCCGATGAAGCCAATTGGGATCAGATATCGCCAGTTCGGGCTCCAATGAGTTCTGGCCGTCAATAAGGCAAAGACCAGGCCGATCAGGAACGAACCCGTAATGTTAATCACGAGCGTCCCGTAGGGAAACCGCGTTCCCATTCTGCTGCCGATATAGCTGCCCACCCAGAAACGCAAGATCGAACCTAGACAACCTCCCACACCCACCATCACGTATTTCAGCAAGTTGCCTCGTTCCTTTCTTTTTCACAATGCGCTTTCACAAGACTTACCGCCCAGTCAGGAAGCGACAGTCGGCTCGGTTCGGGCACTTTCCAAGCCCTCCAAGTCGCGACGAATGGCGCCTTCCTCTTCGGCTGGCGACACGTGATCGCCCACCAACCTCTCTACCTGAGCACGGTAGCCGTTGGCATAAGCGTCAAATCTGCGTTGAATCTGACCCAAGGTTCTCTCCGACCAGTCATACAGCAAAGCGTGGTAGGCGGACAAGGATTTCCATCTCCGCCAGCAGCTTGTCAATGTGGCGACAGGTGACGCTAAGGCGCCGCTCGTGATTCGAATTGAGCGAATTGGACCCGCTCGTCACCTTGCAAGTCCCCCGTTCATGCGGAAGTCGATGTACAGCGGCGAAATCTTGATGTGTTCCTCAGAGCGGTACTTCGGAAAGGTAGCCATATCAATCAGCGCAATGATGGCTCCGGGATTCCTCCCACTGAACTCCAGAACCTTATCGAGGAATTCGCTGATGTTTGTGCCTGACAGGCCAGAGCGCTTGATACGCTCACGAGCAAATTGCTCGGCCGTTTTGTCGTCGAAATTGCGGATTTCACACTTCTGCGAACGGTCGCCATAAAGCGGCTGGAGAAAACCTGTGTCTTCCATATGGCTGGAGCACGCCACGGCGCTCACCGGAGTCGAACCCCATCCCATGACTTCGCGAACAGCCGACGCAAGCGAGTACGAGGGTCGCTTGAGATGGTCGAGCACAATCGAGTACTCCCCCTCTCTCAGCGCGTCCATCACAATCCCTTTCAACGAAACCGCGGACTTTGCCGTAATTGCATCCTCGTCGCGAAAGGCTTTGGTGACACGCGGACTCTGCAATCGCAGCAGACTACGGGCGAGACCGCGAAACATCACGTTGGTCGTCGCTGAGTCTTCGCAATAGAGAACAGACCGAAACCGGGGCAGCACATTACGGAGCAGAAGTGTTTTGCCAACCCCCGATGGTCCGTAGATGAGAAACGGGCGCCTCTTCGCCAGGAACTGGTCGATTCGTTGGCGTTCCTCCTCACGATCGAAAATGAAATCCGGCATCATGGGTTCCGTTGCGCTCAGCAGCATGCACTGCATTGCAGATCGCGCAACCACCCAGCGCAAACGCTTTGGCGAAGGTGCTACGCGTGAACCACAGGCCCTGTCCTGGGCCAGACTGCTTTTCGAGCTCTTTGCCCCGCTTCAAGGGGCGCACCCGCGTTGCGATCGCGATTGGGGTCAGGCCCGTCCAGACTGAGGCCGTAACTCCAAAAGATCACTTATTTTTGCGGAACCGTTGCCGGGACATGACTCCGCGACAAGGCCCGCTTGTCAGGAGTCATCAGCTGCTCCCGGCTGATATGGTGGGAACAGCGGTTTCGGTGAACTCCTTCACCGTTGATAACAACTTAAGTACAGCAAAGTCGAGAAGCGAAGTCAACGGGTTTTAGTTTGTCCCTTATCAAAACCAAAATGAATAGCCAGACCAGATCATGGGTGTAGAGTTCGCGGACCAGTCCCAAACCGAAGGTCTGGGGGATGTTGTGATGGAATGCAAGCGCACGCTTTACGCGGTAGCTGGTTATCAACTTGTGGCTGGCGATTTCTTCTAGCAGGAGAGTTGACAGATCCGCTCGTCCGAGAAGCAGGCAAAGATGCAGTTCTTCGAAATGCGGGTTCTCCAGTAAAACACGAAGGACTTCTTCGCGATGCTCGTGGATCAAGGTCGGAATTTGTTCCACCGGCGCATTGCGTGCTTGCTCCTGGGTGATGCCGGATTCCTTGTTAATGTCGAGAGGCTCCAAGCGAGCTACACTGCTGTCTGGCTAATAAAGGAGAACACTACAATCATGACATTTGTACTCCTAGATCTGGAACCGAAAGAAGTATGGAGGCACTTTGAAGCGCTGACGGTATGCAATCGCGTCTCAGGCGGACATCGCAAAGGCTCTCGGAAGGCTAGAACTTCGCGACGGGCATAGTCTCGGGCATAGTGAACCCACCGAAGACAATCCTGATGAACCTGCCACCATCTGACAATTACATCAATCGTAAGGTTTTAACGATTGGTGCCGGGAGGGGGAGTCGAACCCCCAAGGACCGAAGTCCGGCGGATTTTGAGTCCGCTGCGTCTGCCAGTTCCGCCATCCCGGCGAAGGAAGGCGAATTACGATTGCCGTTCTTGCCCGGTCCGGGTTTTAGTATCGCATAGTCGTTCGACCGCCGCCAATTGACGTTGCGGAGAAAGAGCGGCAGACCCGAGCACTGCCTGAATCGCTTCGTGTATCATCACCTGTTCCCCGCCCCCATGCTCGCGCTTTTCTACGGCATAGCCGGCGGGCATTGCTGGCGAAAGTATCGTGGAACACTCAGCGAGGCGCTTCGAATCCGTCCTTCTCATTATCATTGCTGTTCTCCGCGCCAGGTGTTCCACTCTCCAGTGGATGAAGGCGCCTCTCTTCCCTGAGGGGCGACGGCGGCCACATTTGTGGCCTGGTGTTCGCCTTGGTTAGGAGGCTCGTTCATTCATGGCTGAAGCCGAAATCAAGTCTCTTCCTGAAAATGCGTACCAGCCGTTGAAGGACGGCGAAGTCTACATGCCGCTGGTGCCCGCCAGCATGGCGCCGCCTGAGGTGACCTGGCGCGCGGTGTTGTGGGGCACACTGCTGTGTATCGTCTTTAGCGTCGCGTCGGCCTATTCCGCGCTCAAGGTCGGCCAGGGAATGGAGGCGGCGATTCCCATTTCCATTCTCGCCATCGGGTTGGCGCGCGTCTACCGGCGGCGCTCCACCGTGCTCGAGAACATGATCATCACCGGCATGGGCGGAGCCTCTGGCAGCGTGGTGGCCGGCGCCGTCTTCACCGTGCCGGCGCTCTACATTCTTCACCTCGACCCGCATCCGGTGCAGACCATCTTTATTTGTCTGGCCGGCGGCTGCCTGGGCATCCTCTTCCTCATTCCGCTGCGGCGCTACTTTGTGCGCGAAATGCACGGCAAGTTCCCATTTCCCGAGGCCACGGCCATCACCGAAGTCCTCGTCACCGGCGAGAAGGGCGGCTCTCAGGCCAGGCTGCTGCTCCAGGCCACCGTCATTGCGGCGCTTTACGATTTCTTTGTCACCACCTTCCACGTCTGGAAGGAGTACCTGAACTTCCAGTTCGTACCCGCGTTCCGGTCACTGGCCGACCGTGGGCGCATGGTCTTCAATTTCGACGCGGTCAGCTTCATCCTCGGCCTGGGCTACGTGATGGGTCTGCGCATTTCCATGATCTTTTGCGCCGGTGGCATTCTGGTGAACTTCGTGCTTGTCCCGACCATCTGGTTCATCGGCAGCCACATGGGCGAGGTCACGGTGTATCCCGCTACCATCCCCATTTCGCACATGACAGCCCTGGACATCTACCGCAATTATGTGCGCTTCATTGGCGTGGGCGCCATCGCGACCGCCGGCCTCGTCGGCATCCTCAAGTCGCTGCGTATCGTCGTCGGATCCTTCGGCATCGCGCTGCACGCCTTCCGCCACGGCGAGGCGCCGCAGATGGAACGCACCGACCGTGACATTCCCATCCTCACCATCCTCCTCGGCGTGGTGCTGGGGGCAATCGGAGTAGCCGTCTTCTTCGGACAACTTCACGTTTCGTGGACCGTGGTCGCCGTGGGCCTGGCGCTGACGCTGTTCTTCTCGTTCTTCTTCACCACGGTGGCGGCCAACGCCATCGCCACCACGGCAAACAATCCGGCCAGCGGCATGACGTTACTCACCGTCATCGTCTCCGCGATCGTGTTGCTGAAGTTCGGGCTCTCCGGGACCACCGGCATGTTCTTCGTGATGGCCCTGGCCGGCATGGTCTGTGTAGCGCTGTGCGCCTCGGGACAGTTCATTACCGACCTGAAAGCCGGCTACTGGCTCGGTTCGACGCCTTCGGCGCAGGAGAAGGTAAAGTTTATCGGGGTCATCGCGGCGGCCATCACCGCGGGGTTAACCATTATCCTGCTGGCCAAAGCATTTCAGTTCGGAGAGGCGGTGCCCGGCGATGCGCGGCAGGTTTTGGTGGCGCCCCAAGCCTCGGCGCTGAAAGCCGTGGTGTCGGGATTTATGAGCGGCCAACCGGTCGCCTATATGTTGTTCGGCATCGGCGCCATGGTCACCGTGGTGCTCGAGATGCTCGGCCTCTCTTCCATGGTCTTCGCGCTGGGAATCTATTTGCCCCTGCAGCTGACCACGCCGATCCTGGCCGGCGGATTCCTCTCGCACCTGGTAAACAAGCGCGGCGAGAAGGTCGGCGGTCAGTCCGGCAATACCATCCGCGAGCGCGGCATCATCATTGCCGGCGGCTTGATGGCGGGTGGCGCACTCGGCGGAGTGATTGGGGCGGCGCTGCGCGTGCTGCCGCGCTTCCAGGAAGAGTGGATTCAGACGCCTTTCTACGCCAACGATGCGGTGTCGCAAATCGTTTCCGCGTTGATGTTTGTTGGCCTCTGTGTGTACGTATGGTTCGGCTCACTAAAGAAGGGTTCCGCAGAAAAACAATAATTAAGGAGAGTCTTCATGGATACGTTAGGACGATTTGTTGCAGATGCAGTTCTTGGTATCGACACGCTTTGGGGCGGCGATGTCATGTGCGCCTCGGGCACGGGACGATTTATTGCTGACTCGTGGTTCTCGGATGAGCCGCTGCCCGCGGCTTACACGGTGCCGGCGGCGGCGCGGGTGCGGGAGACGGGCGGCGTTTCCGGCAAGAATGTTGATCGCCAGGCGGTGGAAGAGTATCTGCGCCTGGTGGACCTTCCGCGCGCCATCAGCGGAATTCGCGATGAGGCCGCGAAGATCAAAGGAACACGCGGTAACTATCTTCAAGGCTTGTCGGTCTGTCTGGAAACCATGTGGGACCTGGCGATGGAAGTGCTTGGGAAAGGCAAGCCGGTTCCCTATGCGCGCTGTGTCGAGTCCTCGACAGGACGGCCGCCCGAACCCTCGAATCCGGCCGCAAAGCGTGAGCGTGTTGCTGAACTGCTGAGCCGCGCGGGATACTCAACTTCGGGTTCTGCCGGCCTTCTCGGGGCGGTCGATGGATGGCGACGGGATCGCGTGGTTCCGATGGCCTCGGTGCGCGCTCTGGGAGCGGCGGTGATCGCTCACTTTGACCACCTCAGCGCAACCAATTTGTTGCCGTATCTTCCCAAAGAGCTTTCGCCCGTGCCTCGGGCTAACATTGAATTCCTGCCTATTAAGGATGCCTGGTTTTCAGGCTCGATGAATTATTTGGGGCGAGCGCGGAAGACGGATGGCAGTCCGCAGTACGAGGCCACTTACGAGATCAACGCTTCGCTGCAGATGTCGGTGCCGGAGTTCGAACAACTGGTGAGCCATGAGGTCGTACCTGGACATGTTACAACGTTTGCTTACTTGCAGAATCTGTATGTCCGCGGGAAGGCCGGCTTTGAAACCACGGTCTTGACCATGAACACCCGCGCCGCAACTTTGTTCGAGGGCATCGCGAACAATGCCATTCTCATCGCCCACGGAGTCACCGAAATCGACCAACTACCCGACGAAGATCTGCAGATCGGCGTGCTGCTGGCGTTACTGCAGGATGACGCTAAGAACCAGTCGTCGTATTTGACTTGGGGAGAAGGTGCGCCACGAGAGAAGGTGGCGGCTACTCTTCGCAAAGATTTTCTGGTGACCGAAGAGCGCGCGGACAAGCTTTCCGGCGCATGGGGCCAGCATCCGTTACTCGGCCGAATGTATCTTCCGGCTTATCGTTCTGGAACGGAACGCATCGCGCAGTTGCGGCGCACGCACTCGGCGGATCGGGTTCTGCCGGTAATCTACGGCTGCTCTGGGTTGGCTGATATCGTGACGATTGACGAGATGCTGAAATGAAAGAATCACTGTCTGAGTTCCCGTCTTTCGATCGGCCAAGCTGAAGGCGTAAATTCCCTTCACTAGGTTGTTGCTGGCCGCGCGGCAATCAGAACCGCGCCGGCCGCGACTTTCAACGGCGTGAGCGATCCCGCTGCCTGGGTCATGCCCATGTTAAAGGGAACCACGTCGGTGACACCGATGACGGCGGCCAGGCACGGATACTGCCGCTGCGAGCAACGTCGCACTCAGCCGCCGGAACATATCAGGGGGAAATAGCTTCCTGTACTGCACAACAAAAGTTATTGTAACGTCATTCTCATCCGCTCGCGGAAACGCCGCTTCAGAAATATCGCATAACCACGGTGTACTACTTCCGGTAACTCCCGTTCCACAAGGCAGGTTCGATTGCCTTACTTACTAACAGGTTAGAGGGGAAGTGAGGAACTGCACTCGGATATCGAGCGCAGGATGTGCTTTTGGGACGCGACCGGTGGCCGCGTCCTAAAGTTTTGGAACGAGGGTGCCGATAGGATAGACAAGCGGGAATAGGTCTACCGCTTTCGAGGAAATGGGATTATGACAGTTGGTTCGATATCGGCGGCAAGCCTCAGTCAGTACGTTCTCTCGTCCAGCCAATCCAATCCGCTGCAGCAGGCAATGGAGTCTCTGCAAAACAGCTTGGCATCGGGTGACCTGAACGGCGCGCAGGCGGCATTCCAGACCTTGCAAGACCTGAACCAGAGCCTGGAAAACGCTAGCGGAAACAGCGCATCGAGCTACACGCAGCTCTCTACCGACATGACGACGCTCGGCAGCGCACTCAGCTCGGGAGATCTTTCGACCGCGCAAAGTGCATTTGCCGCGGTCGAGAGCGACCTGAAAAGCTCGACCTCTCCATCGCTGACAAACGAGATAAACGCCGCATCCCAGTCGGTGCAAATGGTTCAGCAACTGCTCATCCCGTTGAATGAAAACAGTTCTTCTTCCAGCAGCTCTGACAATATGACCTCGGTGTTGGAGAGAGTCTATGGAAGCACGGGCGGCCTCAACGTGCTCGCCTAGAGTACCGACAGCGAGGGAGTTCCTCTTCCTGTGTGAAAAGGCTAATGCTGTCGTCTACGAAGCAGTCGATGACGTTCGCGCCTGCAGATTCCCGGTCTAAAGTCTGATAGGGCTGAGACAGGGGCAGCAGTCTAAGCGATAGGTCGAAGGGACTTCTGGCGCTCGTTGGATCCAATGATGCTCGAGGTAGCGTAGCTCGCCATTGAAGCGGTAAACGCACTCATGCTGACCGTGCTAAACTGTAATTCCGCACGCCGGAGAGGTGGCCGAGAGGCTGAAGGCGGCGGTTTGCTAAACCGTTATACGGGCTAACACCTGTATCGAGGGTTCGAATCCCTCCCTCTCCGCCAGGTTTTCAATCACTTACCCACCGAACAATCCGGATCGCAATCCGTTTAGGCGTGTGGCAGCGC
>JBAWFQ010000272.1:0-53821 GCA_049592035.1 Terriglobales bacterium | reverse complement strand
ACCTTCACATGAAGATTGAATCGCCGCCGAAGGGGTTGGCTTGCGCTATCGAGGGCGGCCTCAGCGCCGCTGGCAAGCGGTTCGCTATCGTAGTTTCTCGTTTCAATGCCTTCATTACCGAGCGGCTCTTTCTTAGCGCTTACGATGGATTGCTGCGTTCTGGCGCTACGAAGAAAGACATCGCGCTCGTGCGCGTGCCGGGGGCGTTTGAGATTCCTTTGGCGGCTCGCACGCTGGCGGAAACCGGGAAGTACGACGCCGTCATCTGTATTGGCTGTCTGCTACGCGGAGACACGGCGCATTACGACGTGATCGTCAACGAAGTCACGCGCGGCATCGGGCAGTCGGCGCAGGAGACTGGAGTTCCTCACGCTTTTGGCGTGCTCACTTGCGACACTTTAGAGCAGGCCATCGATCGCGCCGGGTTGAAGATGGGCAACAAGGGATTGGAAGCGGCTTTGGCGGCGGTGGAGATGGCAAATCTGAAGAAGGCGGTCGTTGGTCGTTCGTCAGTGGTCGTTGGCAAAGGCAAGAATAGAAGTCAAAGCGCCAAGCGGAAGCATTAACCCACCTTCCACGTACTCGCGGTCGAGCCCGACCTTGTACACTAAAAACGAATCCCGAACGACCAACGACTAGCGACCAACGACCTCCATGGGCACTCGACGCAAATCCCGCGAACTGGTTCTGCAGATGCTTTTTCAGGCGGATATGGGGAAACAGACGCCGGAGCTTGTCCGGAAGACGTTTTGGGCGGAGCGGAGCAACGTCGAGGACGAGGTGCGTGGGTTTGCCGACGATTTGTTTCGCGTGGCCAGCGACCGGATGGCGGAGATCGATGGGCTGATCGGCAAGCATACGCAGCACTGGCGCATGGATCGGATGGCGACCGTCGACCGCAATGTGCTGCGGGGTGCGGTGGCGGAATTTCTGGGGTATCCGGCTACACCGCACGCGATCGTAATTAATGAGGCGCTTGAAATTGCACGGAAGTTTTCTACGCCGGAGTCGGTGCAGTTTATCAACGGCGTGCTGGATAGTGTCGGGAAAGATGTGGGGGCGTAGAAGAAAGTCAAAAGTCAGAAGTCAGATTGCAGAAGTTAAACCTCAACCCCTTGGGCCTTTACTTCTGCAATTTGACTTCTCACTTCTGCAATGGGCTTACACTCCCATCCCGGAACCTAACAAACTGAAGAGCAAAATGGCCAGCACAATCAGCGTGAACGCCACATACAGGCGATCGCGTTCGATGGCGAACCCCACGATCGAGAAGGCTACGCGGGCGATGGGAGTGGCGATGAGCAGGAGCAATCCGAGTTGGATTAAGCCTCGGCCTCGGCCGCGTGCGACGCTCTGGATCACTCCGCGAATGGTGCGGTAATCGGACGGCTCTCCACGAAAGAAACGGTAATTGACGGGCTCGTGGGCATGACGGGAAAGGTAGACACAGGCTCCCGCGAGGACGACGGCGGCGGAGAGCAGGACTCCGGTGCGTAGCAGGTTGCCGAGAATGACTTCAATGCGGTGGTCGTCCCAGGCTTCGGCTTGGGGCGGGTGCGGCTGTGGGGCGGGGGCTTGGGCGGCGGGCATCAGATTTTCCCCCAGAGTCCTTTGTAGAGCATTTGCAGACCGAGAACTAGAATCACCAGGCTGAAAACCAGGCGGAGCGATTTGGTTTCGGCTTTGACCAGAATGCGGCTGCCCAGCAACGAGCCGGCGAGAACTCCTAACATGACGGGCATGGCTAGGCCGGGATCGACGTATCCGCGGCCTAGGTAAACACCGGCGCTGGCGGCGGCGGTGACGCCGATCATGAAATTGCTGGTGGTGGTGGAAACCTTGAAGGGAATGCGCATGGCCTGATCCATGGCTAGCACTTTGACGGCTCCCGAGCCGATGCCTAGCAATCCGGAGAGCGCGCCCGCTCCGAACATGAGGCTGAAGCCGGTGGGGACGTGCTGAACGTTGTAACTGCGCTGACCTTCGAGGTCGGGGAAGGTGCCATTCAGACGCAGGCTTGTGGCTAAGGGATCTGGGGGCAGGTTGCGCTGGTCTAACGGGCGCGGCTTGCGGGAAAGATAGGCCGAGTAGAGCAGGACGGCTCCGAAGATGATCGCGAGGGCGCTGGTGGGGATGCGGGTGGCGAGGAAGGCTCCGAGCAACGCGCCCGCAGTGGTGGCGATTTCCAGAAACATGCCGATGCGAATGTTGGAGAAACCTTCTTTCACATAGGCGGCAGCAGCGCCCGAGGACGTGGCGATGACGGAGACGAGCGAGGCTCCGATGGCGTAGCGGATATCGACGTGAAACAGGATGGTGAGCAAGGGGACCAGGACTACACCACCACCGAGACCGGTCAGCGCTCCCAGAAGTCCCGCGACGAAGGAGACGATCGCAACGATGGCGGTGAATTCCAGGACGGTCATTAGATATGTATTCTTGAAATATATTCTAGGAATACATTCTAAGCTAACATCTGGTGGCTTTACTTTTTCTGCGGAGAACCGGTGCGGCATCGCCGGCGAGGAGCAGTCGAGGAGAGAATTGGGGGGAGAATCAGAGGGTGCGGTGGTTTGCGGGAATTACATTTCGCGCGGCGCGGAGCTTTCGGTCATCGCACCGCAGCGGTCGGCCAACTAGAGTGTCGGCCGCACGCTATTGGTTAACCCAGACGACATGGGATTTCTTCAGCAGGGCGGCGTGCTGCTTTCTCAATTCGCGGGCGACGTCGCCGAGGGACGCAGCCTCTGGTTGGGGAAAATCGGAAGCGCGTCTTTCTCCCTGGGCCGAGTTGTAAGTGTTAGCGGAGAGGATGCTTTGTTCCGCAGCCATCGGAGCATAGCTTGCGTGCGCCGGGGTACTCTGAAAATCGTAGATTTGCGGTTGATTGCTGCGACTGCCTCCGCTAATGGAATACTGGGCGAATGCCGCAGTGGCAGAAAGTACGCAAAGCAGAAACAGGATCTTTTTCATGGCCGGGCCTCCCATTTGGAGAAAGCGAGGGAACATCCGCAAACCGGCGGCGGATGTAAGCTGCTCCAGTCAGAGTAGAAGCAAGGGCGGTGCCAAACTCTGGCCGTGTTAAAAGGCGGATTGCAAGGGCTTAGCGGGCAGTTAGGGCAATCTTTTGCACAATTGTGGAGATGGCTTGGAACAGGCTGCTGGATAAGGGTTTTCGACCGGACGGGGCGGGCTGGCGGGGGCGTACGGGGGACAATTGTTTTGGATAAATAACGATAAGGGGATGGTCATGAAGATACGCGAAGGGGCACGAATTTCTTCGATTCTGCGAGGGATGATCTTGCTGGCGACTTTGATGGCGCTGGCGGGCTTAGCGGAAGGAGCGGACTACAAGGTGGTCAGGACCTGGAGATTGGGCGGCGATGGCGGATGGGATTACCTGACGGCGGATAGCACCGGGCATCGCTTGTTTATTGCGCGGGCCACGCGGGTAATGGTTGTTGACACCAAGTCGGGCAAGCAGGTGGGCGAGATTCCGGAGACGACGGGGGTGCATGGGATCGCGCTGGATGCGGAGCTTGGGCGCGGATTTACCAGCAATGGCCGCGAGGATACGGTTAGCGTTTTCGATCTCAAGTCGCTGGCAGTGGAAAAAAAAATCAAGGTTGGCAGCGGGCCTGACGCCATTCTGTACGACCCATTTTCAAAGCGCGTGTTTACTTTCAACGCAAAAAGCCATGACACGACGGCCGTGGATGCATCCACGGGCGAAGTGGTGGGCACGCTTGCACTGGGCGGGAAGCCGGAATTTGCCGCTACCGACGAAAAGGGCACGGTGTTCGTGAATATTGAAGACACTTCGGAGTTGGTGGCGTTCGATCCGCAGAAGCTGACGGTGAAGTCGCGGTGGAAGATGCCGGATTGCGAAGAACCGACGGGCCTCGCGATGGATCGGAAAAACCGGCGTCTGTTTGCGGGCTGCTCGGGGAGTAAGAAGATGGCGGTGGTGGATGCGGACAGCGGGAAAATGGTGGCGAGTCCCGCGATTGGAGAGGGCTGCGATGCGACCGTGTTCGACGCCGGTCTTGGTGTAGCGTTTGCGTCGGCGGGAGACGGCACCATCACGGTGATTAAGGAAGATGGTAAAGACAAAGATAAGTTCAGCGTGGCGCAGACGGTGACGACTCAGAAATCGGCACGCACCATGGCGCTCGATGGCGAGACGCACGAACTGTTCACCGTAGCCGCGAATGTGACCGGCACTCGCGAGAACCGAAAAATTGAGCCGGATTCGTTTGTGGTGCTCGTGGTGGAGGGCGCACGGTAGACGCTAGCTAGCGGAGGATGGCAATGAGCAAACTGATTCAGTGGAACGTGCTCTCTCTTGATGGATACTTTGAGGGCGCAAAAAGTTGGGACGTGGATTGGTTTCATTCGTTCTTCGACAAGGACCAGGAAGAGTTCTCAATCGAGCAGTTGCGCCAAGCCGGAGCCTTGCTCTTCGGCCGCGTCACTTATGAAGGTATGGCCGCATATTGGCAGACGGCAACCGGCGTGGTCGCCGATTACATGAACCGGCTGCCCAAGATCGTTTTCTCCCGCACGCTCGAACGCGCGGAATGGAACAACACTCGGCTCATCCATGACAACGTGGCCGAAGAGGTGGCGAAGTTCAAGAGCGAGATAGATGGCGATCTTTACGTCTTCGGCAGCGGGCAGTTGTGCGCCACGCTGCTGGAGGCGGGTCTGTTCGATGAGCTGCGTCTCGGAGTGGCGCCCATCATCCTCGGCCAAGGCGCCACTTTGTTTGGTCGCAATCTTTCCCGTCTTCGACTCAAACTTCTCGAAGCACGCCCGCTCAGTACGGGCACTGTCATCTTGCGCTATGCGCCTCGACTTTGGTAACCGTCCTCTTAACGAGCGCGTAACAGTTCACCATTTACAATGTTAGTAAATCGATGAATTGTGGGGTGTCAGTCGTGGAGAATGTGTCTCGAGCCTGGGAACGACGGAAGTTAATGCTGGAGTTACTGGAGCGAAAAATACGGATGCGTGCGCGCCAGCTTTACGAGGAGCGCGGGCAGGCCGACGGGCAAGAACTGGAAGACTGGGTGAAAGCCGAGTCCGAAGTTTTGAAATCGAGTATTCTCGCGCCGCTGTGGAACGCCCGCCAGCAGGAGGAAGTGGAACCAAGCTCTTCCCTGTAAACTCAAAATCATGGGCGTCGATCCCCCACAACGTTATTCCAGCCGGACTGCTCTGGGCGTGGCCGCACTGCGCGCCGCACACCAGTTGCTGGATGGCGAACCCAAAATTCTTGACGATCGAATAGCCGCCCGGCTGCTGCATCCGGATGCGCTGCGGCAGATGCAATCGAAATCTGCGCGGGCTCTCGAACCCTTGACCCAGGGATTACGCTCCCATGTGATTTTGCGGAGCCGCTATGCGGAAGAACGCATGGCGCAGGCCGTAGAACGCGGCGTGCAGCAGTGCGTTATCCTTGGCGCGGGTTTCGATACGTTTCCTTATCGCCAACCCGAGTGGGCGCGGGCCTTGCGTATTTACGAGGTCGATCATCGAGCCACGCAAGAAGAAAAGCGACAGAGGTTACAATCCGCCGGTATTCCGATGCCTGCGAATCTCGAATTCGTGGCCATTGATTTCGAATCGGTGTCGTTGCGCGAGGGGTTGCAAAGCAGCACTCTCAACTTCACCGACCCTGCTTTCTTTTCGTGCCTTGGCGTGTTGGTTTATCTGACTCGGGAAGCGGCAGAGGCGGTCTTCCAACTGGTCGCAGGCTTTCCCGCTGGCAGCGAGATTGTATTTACTTTTTCTACCCCCGAATCTTCGCTAGTTGACGAGGACGCAGCCCATCGCGCGGCCCTGGCTGGCCTGGTGAACTCCCTCGGGGAACCCTGGCAGACGTACTTCGATCCTGAGACGCTCATGACCGATTTGCGCACACTGGGGTTTTCCGATATCTCGTTTTTGAGTTCGGACGAGGCGGACCGAAGGTATTTTCAAAGTCGCAGCGACGGACTGCGGGCTCCACGCCGAAGAGGTATCGGCGCCGCTATCGTCGGTAATACCAGTTGTAACAATCCTGGTTGACCCTCCCGCTTGGTTTTGACGGACGAATCTGTTAGCTTTCTGCGTCATGCTTTCAGCGTCAATGAGTGGCGAAACTTTCCTGCAAGTTTGGCGGAGGATGGGCATGCGCACGGGAAAACGATGGCTGGGCTTGTTTTCGTTTCTGCTGCTCGCCTGGTCGATGCAGGCGCAACCACCGACGGCGGACGACGAAGCTACGCGACGGCTGGCGGTGGACATTTTCAAACAGCTGATCGAAATCAATACGACCGACTCGGTGGGGAGCGTGACGGCCGCAGCGGAAGCCATGGCGCAGCGTTTTCGCGATGCCGGATTTCCGGAGAGTGACATACAGGTGCTGGGCCCCGACTCCAATGAGAGGAAGAAGAACGTCGTGGTGCGGCTGCATGGATCGGGCAAGCACAGGCCGGTGCTGCTGATCGGGCATCTCGATGTGGTCGAAGCGCGGCACGAGGACTGGACCACGGATCCGTTTCAGTTTGTCGAGAAGGATGGATATTACTACGGGCGCGGCACCAGCGACATGAAAGATGGCGATGCGATCATGTCGGCGACGCTGATCCGCATGAAGAAAGAAGGATATGTGCCGAGCCGCGACATCATTCTGGCGATGACGGCGGATGAGGAAGGCGGCACATCGAATGGCGTGGAGTGGCTGATCAAGAATCATCGCGAGTTGATTGATGCGGAGTTTGTGCTTAACCACGATGGCGGCGGGGTGCTGGCCGAACGGGGCAAGCCGGTGATGATGGAAGTCAACGCCACCGAAAAACTGTATGGCGATTTTGTGCTGACGGCGACGAATCCGGGCGGGCACAGCTCGCTGCCGCGGCCGGAGAATGCGATTTATGAACTGGCGGACGCGCTCACGCGGATTCAGCACTACCAGTTTCCCTTTGAGCTGAACCCGATTACGCGCGAGTATTACGAGCGGCAGGTGAAAATCTCGACGCCGCAGCGCGCCGCCGACCTGAAGGCGATGCTGAAGACCCCTCCTGACATGGCGGCGGTGGCGCGGTTGTCGAAGGATCCGCTGGATAACTCAATCATGCACACCACGTGCGTGGCGACGCGGTTGAGCGGTGGTCACGCCAATAACGCGCTGCCGCAAATGGCACAGGCGAATGTCAACTGCCGCATTGAGCCTGGACATTCCCTGGAGGAAATCCGGTTGACGCTGGAGAAGGTGGTGGACGACCGGAAAATTAAAGTGCAGTTCCGCGAGAACAACAATGTGCTGATGGATCACGGGTCGGACCGGCATAGCTATGTGCCGCCCGCTCCGCGGAAGGAAGTGTTCGACGCGCTGGACAAGGTCGTGGCGAAAATGTGGCCGGGGATTCCGGTGCTTCCGACGATGAGCACGGGCGCTTCGGATGGCGTGTACACGAATGCGGCGGGGATGCCGACCTATTGCTTGTCGGGCGAACAATACGACCGCGACGACATCCGGGCGCATGGCAAAGACGAGCGCATGGGAGTGGAGTCGTTTGCCCGCGGTGTGGATTTTTACTATGCGTTTCTGAAGGAAGTTACGGCGGAGTAGGAATGCTGGCGGGCTCGATTCCGAGGCAGATTCTGCACAGACAGGGCAAAGTCCCGTCACCACACAACCATCACCACACGACCACAGAGGGTTCTAGCGGGGCCAGAGCCAGCCAAAAGTGCCGGCGGTCAGCAGGCCGTAGATGAGGCCGTCGATGACTTCTTTGATGGTCATGCTCCACGGCTGTCCTTTCCAGATGCTGTTGGCAAGGGGGCCGAGGCCGAAAGACATGAACGCCGCCGTCCCCGCCACGCGAAACACGATGAGATAGTGGGCGCCTGTTCCAACCGTATGGAACGTGAGATAGGCAGTGAAGAAGGCGATGATCAGGCAATAGGCAAACCACGACCCTAGGTACTTCCCCATGGCGGGAGGACCACTGGGCAGCACGGTCATGAAGCCGACCGGTCCTTGCTTGAACTTCTCCATGATGGCCGGCGACTTCATTTCCTGGTGCGTCGTATAAGGGAAATGGTAGTAGCCGGGCTTGACTCCGGCAGTGCGCAAGGCGGCGAGAGCCTGGTCTTCGTTGGCAAGTTGGAAGCAGTCGCTCTGGTGATATTTCAGAACCATGTGCAGGATGGAGCTGGCAATAAACACAATAACGGCCGACAGCACGATGGGGAGCCACAGAGCAGCAAGGAAATCCATAAGCACCTCGTTCGCGCGCGCAACAACGTCGCGAAGTCCGCTGGGGAGATTAACCTCGTGGGGAGGCGGAGGTCAAGGCGAAAAAGCGGCGGAGTTGCATCCATGCGTGTTCTTGAATTTTTGCGGTGAGCTGTAATGGTACCGTTGGTTTCTCTCATGCCTCGAAAACAGATCCTTCGTCTCCTCGAAGGAGGAGATCGACGAATGATTGGCCGCTCGGAGGAAGTAGCCGGCCTGGTGTCTAAGGATCCGAAACTTTTTCCGGAGCTGATGGCAGGGTTGTGGTCCACGGATCCGCTGATACGAATGCGGGCGGCGGATGCGGCTGAGAAGATCACGCGGAACAAGCGCGAGTTACTTCAGCCCTACAAAGGAGAATTGCTAGGGCTGATGGTGGAGGCCGAACAGCAGGAACTGCGGTGGCATCTCGCCGCGATGGTTCCGAGACTACAGCTCAACCCCAAGCAGCGAAATCTCGCGACTTCTTTGTTGATTGGATATCTGGAAGACCGCAGCTCCATTGTTAAGACGTTTGCACTGCAAGGGTTGGCGGAGCTGGCGCAGGAGGACGCGAGTCTTCGACCTGGAGTGATTGGGATTCTGCGCGAGGCTACGCGAAACGGTACTCCAGCCATGAAGGCGCGCAGCCGAGAGTTGCTGCTTCGGATGGAAGGTTGACGGGTCGCCGACGGGCTGTGCGCGGGCGCTCATCCTGAGTGCTCAACCTCGGCGCTTATCTAGATCTAAGGACTGCTGGGGAGAATTGCTTCGCAGGTTTCGGTCTGCTCGACTCCGGATCTTCGCAACTCGCCCAGGAAGGCGATGGGGTCGACCGCATCCGACAGGAAGTGGACGCCGGGCTGGACGCTTTTACCCTCCGAAACCATGCGCGCGACGGTGGCCAGTGTGAGTCCGTGGATCCGGTAGTCGCGGCGTGCGCGGTAAACGACCTGCACGGTTAAGGCCAGCCTGCGTCCTTGGGAGCGCCCGATTATCTGAGCTGAAACAAAACCATCCACGGGCAGACGGTTTCTGCGAAATATGTTTCGGAACATGCGGACGCTCAGTTCTTCGGGGAGCGGAATCAAGGCCATCAGAATTGTTTCTACTACAGTGCGAAACCCCGATACGTAAGCGTAGGGAAAAACGTCACAGTGATTCAGTCGACGGGCTACCTCGCTCATTTCGGGAGTTGAATACAAAGCGAAACGGCCGGGACCGACTGGGTCGCCCAAATCGACCCGGCGCGAAGCCTCTGACATTTTCACGGGAGTCAACTCGCCCTTGTGAAAGTAACCGGGGCTTTGAATTCCCGTCTTGCGGACGTACCAGACCGCGTCGCGCAAAGCGCTCTCGGACCACTCGCCGGAGTCGGCCTGGAACACGGACAAGGATTCGATCGTATCCATTTTGGCTCTGGCCAGCGCGTCCGCGTAAACGGGCAGAAGTTCGCTCAGGCCAGGATTCCACCCGGCGGAGATGACGAACGATAATCCCGAGTCTTCGATCTTCTGACGATGCGGCAGCATGCGTTCCTTTACCACCGACATGCCTGCCGCATCGATGTAATGACATCGCGCGCGCAGGGCCGCTTGGGCAACACGATCCTGCAGCGCCATGACTGGACCGGCGCAGTTGACGATGATCGAGCAGCGGCTGCAAAAGTCGTCTAAGGAACAATTGTCGAGGATATCAAGTTGCGCGGCGGACACCTTGCTATCGAGCTCCGTTGCCACCGCCCTGCTTTTGGCCAGGTCACGTCCGCCGATCAGGATCTCCCTATCGCAAGACTTCCAGAGCTCGGACGCGACGATTCTTCCGGTTGCACCGTAGCCACCGACGATGCCGAAAGGCCGACTCATGGCGTAATCATCCTGACAGATTTCACGGCGGATCGGCAGCTCCCCACTGGATATTGACATTCGCCAAGCATTCGCCTATGCTGCGCGCATGGCAATTACTCGGCGACAACGCGAGCTTTATGACTTCATTTCGCGCTTCGTGGCGGAGCACGGGTACTCTCCTTCGTATGAAGAAATCAGGGTGGGCATGGGGCTGAATTCCCTGGCTACGGTGCACAAGCACGTCACCAATCTCGAGAAGAAAAGCCTGCTGACGCGGGATTACAACCGCAGCCGCTCGATCGATCTGGTGCCGCCCAAGGGAAAGTTGAAGCAGTCGATGGCGGTGAACACGGCGGTGGTGCTGCCGCTGGTGGGACGGATTGCGGCGGGGCGTCCGATTGAGGCCGTGGAGCATAACGAGACTATCTCGCTGGCGGATTTTGTGCGCTCGAAGGAAGTGTTTGTGCTCGAAGTGCGCGGCGAGTCGATGCAGGACGAGGCTATTCTTGACGGCGACTACGTGCTGGTGGAGAAAACGAAAACCGCGCACAACGGCGACATTGTGGTGGCGTTGATCGATTCGTCGGACGCTACGCTGAAGCGCTTCTTTCGTGAGGGCGAGAATATCCGCCTGCAGCCTTCGAACGCGGCCATGAAGCCGATCATTGTGCCCGCGGCGTCGGTTGAGATTCAGGGGCGAGTGATTGGCGTGCTGCGGAAATATTGACGACGCAGAGAAGGACGGGCGAGGACGCCCGTCTCTCCACTAAAGCTCTTAGCCGATGTGACGGTCCAAGGCTTTCTGAATGTCGTCTTTGGAACGGTAGCCTACTAACTGCTCTACTACCTGTCCATTCTTGAAGACTAGCAGGGTCGGAATGCCGGTGACTTTGTAGCGCATGGGGGTGGCGCCGTTGCGGTCTACATCCATTTTGCCGACCTTGATCTTGCCCTGATATTCGCCGGCCAACTCCTCAACAATGGGAGCAATCGCGCGGCAGGGACCACACCAGGCGGCCCAAAAATCCAGCAGTACGGGCTTATCGGACTTCAATACATCGGAATCAAAGTTAGCGTCCGTAACTTCGACGGTGGTGTTGCTTGCCATTCATCCTCCAGAGGTCTCGGTAACTTCCAGCTCCCCCGTGCGAGACGCTTGGTCTCTTCCGGGCGGACCCACTATCCTAGCACTGTTGATTGGATGCGTTGCGATCGTGGAAGACGCAGCCGTTGCCGGGCCTGCGGGGCGAGGGACGGAGCGCCATAGAATGAGGCCGTTACACCGATGATGGATCTCGACAATCTCCGGGTGGTGCTGGTGGCGGCGCGGAATCCGCTGAATATCGGGGCGGCGGCGCGGGCGATGAGCAATTTTGGGGTGGAGCGATTGCGGGTGGTAAATCCTTACGAACGGGCATTTCGGGAAGCGCGTTCGGCCGTGGGCGCGTCGGATTTGCTGGCGAAGGCCGCGGAGTACGCGAGCGTGGGCGAAGCGGTCGCGGATTGCAAACTGGTGGTGGGTACAACGGCTGCGGGGCAGCGACGCGAGTTGCAGCATCGGCTGCTTCGCCTGGAGGACGGAGCGCGGCTGATCAAGCGGCAGTTGAAGGCAGGACCGGTGGCTTTGCTGTTCGGCTCCGAGAGAGTGGGGCTGTCGAATCAGGAGATGAGCCATTGCCATTGGGTTACACGGATTCCTACCCGAGAGGAACATGGCTCGATGAACCTGGGGCAGGCGGTGGCCGTCTGCTTGTACGAACTGCTGCGCGGACAGAAGAAGACATCAGCAAAGATTTTCGCTGGAAAGAAAGAAAAGACTCGTCCTACTTCGGGAGACGTGGAGCGACTGACGCAGGCGTTGCTGGAGGTTCTGCGCGCCAGCGGATATGTGAAGCCGCGGACCGTGGCCGCGGAAGAAAGATCGCGGCGGCTGTTCCGGCGGATGGAACTGAGCGCGAACGATGCCGAAGTCTGGCTGGGAATGCTGCGCCAGATCGCGTGGAAACTGGGTGTGGACGAATAACGACTATCGCGACGGCTGCATCGAAGCTACGATGACTTTGCCAATCACCAGCAGCGTCATCAAAGTAATTATGCCCAGCGATATGACGCAGTAAATGCACCAGGCGCCCAGGACCATGGATTCGACATCCGCCAAGTGGACCGCAAAGGTGAAGGCCCCAGTCGTGAACGGCAGCATCCACGGATAGGCTTTTGCTAAGGCCAGCGCCGCGAGCAGCAGATACCCGGCGATGCCGATCACGGCCACCGGAATTCCGAAAAGCATGGCGAACGGACTGTGATTCACTACGCCGCAGTCCCAGCGAGCATTAATACTACAGGGGGAAGCTTCGGTGCGGTAATGCTCGCGCAACGCGAGCGAAGACACTACGATACCGGCTACGGCGAGGATAATCAGCAACCATCTCATGTAAGACTCCGACCTTGTAGCAGAGTGAGGGATCTGCATTTTGCGGCGAACTGCAGATCCCTCGCTCAGCTCGGGATGACAACTCTATACGGGATGACAACTTTACAAAAGATGTGGCTGGTCCAAAACTGCGAACCCAACTTCACAACCGGCTCGTAAACATTATCCACGATTTCCGCGCCAAACGATCGATGGAGCGCCGGGCGTCCCCGCCCGGCCACTGCGAATTTCGTCCAAGACTCGGACGCCCGTCGCTCCACAAACAAATCAGTAACGCTGCTCTCCGGCCGGGATCACTACACTCAGGCGATTCTGCGGCGGAGGCAACGGACACGTCGCATAGGCGGTGAAGGCGCACGGAGGGTTGAACAGGCGGTTGAAATCGATCCACAGTTCGCCAGGCTGGCTTACGCCGTGGTCGGGAAATTCGGTGTAGAGAAAGCGTCCGGCGCCGTCGGTCGTGGTTTTGCTGGTGGCGTCTCGAACAATAAAGAACAAGTCGGTCGATTTCGGATCTTCCAGCACGGGCTCGAGGCGGACATCTTGTCCGTCGAGCGTGAATTCGGCCACGCCGGGTGCGGGCAGGTGGGTGGTGGTGCCGAGGACGGTTGGGATGTCGAGCGTCTTGGGAGGGTTGTAGGGAATCCAGCGCGCGTGGATGCGGTAGGCCGCATTTGGCGCGTACCACTTCAGGCCGTGGAAGCCGGTGCGGGTGGTAGCTTCCAGATCCTTGACGCGCAGGCCGAATTGGTCGTCGCGGTGGATGGCAATGATGGTGAGCGTGTCGATCGTCAGCTTCGTGGGCTTGTCGGCGTCGTCGGAGAGCAAAGCCTGCTCTTTCGCGGCTTGGCCATCGACGAGAAGGTCCTTTGGAAAACCGCCGGCTGGCGGCAGCAAGCGCAACGTGCCTTTTTCCAAGCGTACGGTTGCGATGTGGGCGGGCCACTTTCCGGCGATCTGGACGCGACAGTCTTCCGCAGAGCCGAAGCTGTTGTCGCCTTCATTCAACCATCCTAGGGCAATCAGCGAGAGCCAGCCCTCCGGAGCCTGGAGGTTGGCGGCCCGCTTGGCGCGCCACGCGAGCAACTCGCGCTGCCACGCGGCTTGATCGTTGGAATTCTCGTCTGAACGCTTACTGTCTGCGGCTACGGCGAGCGACTGCGTCAGCATCGCTACCAGAAGGAATGCCGCGGCCATCAGGAATACTCTCTTCATTTTGTAAATCTCCGTATACCAGATCATACCGCGCTGCTCGGTTGGCGGCAGGCGTTCTAAGCGGAAGACCTGGGCATTGCAACAGTCAAAAGCAGGTCCTTCGCTTCACTCAGGATGACAATGCAATTAAATCAATGACAATGTGATTGATTAGAGATCTGAGTGTTAGACGCGCCTACCCGACGGCGAGATAGATGTAACGCAGAATAAAGAGCGCGGTGAGAATCCAGATCAGCGCCGTGATTTCGCGAACTTTGCCGGCCGCGATTTTCACAACTGTGTAAGAGATCAGACCGAGGCTGATGCCGGTGGCTATGCTGAAGGTTAGCGGCGTGGCGATTATGGTGATGAAGGCCGGAAAGGCTTCGCTGAACTCGCTCCATTTAATGTGCGCGATGGATTGCGTCATGAGCGCGCCAACCAGGATTAATGCGGGCGCGGTGGCATAGGCGGGAATCGCGGTGGCCAGAGGCGAGCAGAAAGTGGCGACCAGGAACAGAGCGGCGACGGCTACATTGCTCAGGCCGGTGCGGGCTCCGGCGGCAACGCCGGCCACGCTTTCGATGTAGCTGGTCACGGTAGAGGTGCCGGTCAAGGAGCCGAAAACGGTACCCACGGCATCGGAGACCAAGGCCCTGCCTACGCGGGGAATCTTGCCATCTTTGATGAATCCGCCCTGTTCGCACACGCCTACCAGGGTGCCAACGTTGTCGAAAAGATCGACGAACAAGAATGCGAACAGGATTTCGAGAAAGCCTAGATGGATGGCTCCGCGAAAGTCCAGCTTCAAAAAGGTGGAGGAAGGGTGCGGAAGAGACAGGATCGCAGTGGGCCAGCGGGAGAGGCCGCGCAGAATTCCCGCGAGCGTGGTTGCAAAAATGCCGATCAAGATTCCGCCATTGATCTTCCGCGCCATGAGGACCAAAGTCAGGACGAGGCCGAAGCAGGCGGTTTGCACTTCCCTGTCGGAGAAATTGCCCAGGCCGACGAAGGTAGCCGGGTTTGCGACTACGAGCTTGGCATTGCGCAGGCCGACGAAAGCGATGAACATTCCGATGCCCGTGGCGGTCGAGTGTTTCAGGCAATCGGGCATGCCGTTGACAATCTGTTCGCGGACGCCGGAGACAGTCAGAACCAGGAAGAGCACTCCGGAAAAGAAAACCACCGCCAGCGCCGTCGGCCACGGAACGTGCATGTTGAGGCAGACGGCATAGGTGAAGTAGGCGTTCAGCGACATCCCAGGGGCGAGGGCGATGGGATAGTTGGCGTAGAGGCCCATCACCAGCGTGGCAGCGGCAGAGGAGATGCAAGTGGCGAATACGACGCCTTCGGCCGGCATTCCCGCCTGCGCCAGAATCTGCGGGTTCACGACGATGATGTAGGCCATGGTTACAAAAGTCGTGAGGCCGCCCAGCAGCTCTTGCTTAATGGTGGTGTGGTTTTCGGCGAGTTTGAAGTAACGCTCGATCATTCTAAATTTCGAGCATCCTAGAACAGATTCCACAAAAACTGGTTGTAGACATCGTGGTGATACTGGACTTCCTGCGTCTTGACGAACGTCCCCAGCAGGTGTGGACAGCGGTCGGCCGAGGCTTGCTTCAGATCAGCATAACGGCCTTTGACATCTTCCCCGAGAATTTCCGAAGTCCACTTAGCCTTGCGAAAACTGTCGATCGCGTCATAGATATTGTCTGGCAGATAACGCTCCGCCTGACGCAGGTTCTTGATCTTGGCTATCTCTCCGTCGAGGCCTGTCTTGAAGATCGAATACATCACCATATAGGGATTGGCGTCGGGACTCACCGCGCGCACTTCCAGCCGCATGCTTTTCTCGTTGCCGATGGGGATGCGCACCATTGCGCCGCGATCGACCGCTGACGCCTTCAACTGGTTCGGCGCTTCATAATGCGGATCGAGCCGACGGTAGGCGTTTACGCTGGCATTCAGCATCAGGCAAATGTCATTTCCGTGGGTCAGAATGCGGTCGAGGAAATCCCATCCGAATTGGCTCAGCTTCTCTTCGCCTTTCGCATCCCAGAATAGATTTTTGCCATTTTTGCTGACGGAAACGTTGGTGTGCATACCACTGCCGTTCACGCCGACTACCGGCTTCGGCAAGAAACACGCGGTTAACCCCATATTCGTCGCCACCTGCCGGCAAATTAATTTGTAGAGTTGGATTTGATCGGCGGCAGCCACCACTTCGGCGTAACTGTAGTTGATTTCGAATTGTGAGGGCGCAACCTCCGGGTGATCCTTTTCGTTCTGGAAGCCCATCGCACGCTGCACTTCGGCGGTGGTATCGATGAAGTTGCGCAAGGGATCGCCGGGAAGTGAGTGGTAGTATCCGCCGGTGTTCACATAATCGAACTTGCCGGTCTGATAATGTTTTTGCTCGGCGTCTTTTCCCTGAAAAATAAAACCCTCGATCTCGTTGGCGGCATTGAGCGTGTAGCCTTTCTTGGCGCTCAAATCAGCGGCAAACGCCTTCAGGACGCCGCGAATGTCGGCGGCGTAGGGCTCTCCATTCTTGTCGATGACGTTGCCAAACACCAGCACTTTGCCGGGACCGAATACGTCGGCCGGGGTCCAATAGAAGGCGCCCCAGTCGATGCCGAGACGCAAATCGCTTTCGCGTTGCGCGGTGAAACCGCGAATTGAAGATCCATCAAAGGTCAGGTTGTCCCAACTCTTCAGCAGGAATTTCTTGTCATAGTCAAGCATGTGAAGACGGCCCTCCAAATCGCTGAAGAGCACGGTCAGGGCCTTGATGCGCTTCTCGTCGGTGAGATATTTCAGGCGTTCTTCCTGAATTTTCTGGAGGGCAACGCCGCTGGTTCGCTGTTCTTTGGCTTTCAGATTTAACTGTTCGAGTTCGTCGTACGGGATCGTAAGAAAATCTCTCAGTTCTGCAGACATGCATCTCCTTGTGGGCTGGGACAAGCCGGTAGGTAGGTTTGCGGGAGCACTGAACAGGGTACCGCGTGGGAAGACACTGCGCCAATGGGCAGAAATGCAAAATATGAATGCATCGATCGTTCTGTTCCTTCCATAATCACTGATTTATCCCTCCTATAAATTTTTGTTCTTAGCGGAAAGACTCATGCGCGGCAGAAGAAATACCGATTGGACTTGAGCCGCCGCGGTCGATAATGTGACCTTCTAGGATTCGAGAGTTTTCGTGTGCCCGGCGCACACCGATGAAGATGAAGAAAGCGAGCAAACAATGGCGGAAGACGCAGTAAAGATGAAAAAGACCCTGGGCCTTACCGGCTTGACGATGAATGCCATGGCGCTGATCGCACCGGGAGCGTTTTTGTGGCTCACCTTTGCCGGGCAAGCGGCGGCGGGCGCAACGGCGCCATCCATGTGGATAGGCATCGTGTTTGCCACCTTGTTGTGTCTTGCCACCGCCATCTGTTACGCGGAAATGGCGAAGCTGTATCCCGGTACCGGCAGTTCGTATTACTTTGCCGAGCAATCATTTCTTAATCACGACAAGGCTTGGCCGTATGCGCGGCTGGCCAAATTCGTCGTCGGATGGGGCTCGCATCTTTATTATTGGATCTATCCCGGCGTAATGGTGGGCGTCATTGGAGTGATCTCCGGCTATTTGGTGGGAACGATTTGGCCGAACTTCATGAGCGCCTCCAATCCCGGGCCGATGTTCATGATGGCGGTTGCCATTGCGTTCTCGTTTGGCGTGTCCTATATCGCGCACCGCGGCATCACCGGTTCGACGGCCGTGAACATTGCCATCAACGTCATCCAGATCAGCGCTCTGATCGTGTTCGCGGTGATGGCGCTCGGCTACCGGGCGAATCATCCGCCGGGCAGCGTGGCCTTCCAGTTTGACGCGCAAACCAGTGCCGCATACACCTACGAGTTCGCGACTACTTCGCAGACGGTGAATGGGCAGGCTACCGATGTGATCACGCGCGACGCGAACGGCGTGCCGCAGCCAAAATTGGACGCAGCGGGCAAGCCCGTTCCCTACCGCATCAGTTATCCAGAGAAGGATGCGAGCGGCGCTTTCGTTTCCCATCCCACGGCGCGTTCGGTCGTCAGTATGCACAATTTTGGCTGGATGTTTGTGCAGGCGACAATTGCCATCCTTATTCTTGTGGGATTTGAATCGGTTACCGCGATGGGAGGCGAGGCCAGGAATGCGAAACGCGACGTCCCGATCGCGGTGATTATTTCGCTGCTCGTACAAGGCTGTTTCTGTTATATGTTCGAGTATTTTGCGGCCAATTACTTCCTCAATAGCGGCTACCCCATGAGCTTTGCCGGAGCTTCGGCGGCGCCCATCGGCGACATGATGACCATGGTCGGCGATGCCGTGTTCGGCGCCGGCAACGGACGAACCTTCATGCTGGTCGAGGCGGCTACGGTGTTTCTGGCGCTGATCGGCACGACGCTCTCTTGCATCAACACCGGCGCGAGAGTGACTTATGCCATGGGGAAAGACCAGGAAGTGCCGGGGCACTTCGGCATGTTGCACGGCAAGAACCTCACACCGCATCGTGCCATTTGGACGCTGGCGACTATTTCGGCCGTGATTGGATGTATCACGGTGCTGATGTTTTTTGGTGACGGCGCGGCTCCAGCAGATTCGGCCATTCAGGCATTGCCGCACGGTTTCTGGTCGAGTGTCGGGTACACCACGCATGACAAGATGGCAGCGCTGCCGAATACTTTTCTGACCACAACGCTGGCTTCGAACTTCGGTACTTTTTTGCTATACATGCTGAGCTGCTTAACTTGCATCGTCTGCTATCACAAGCACCCGCAATTCAAGGTGGTGCGGCATCTAGTGGTTCCGCTGTTCGGGCTGGTTGCTAACCTGGTCTGCATGGCTTTCTATTTGATCGGGCCATTCATGGGATACGGCACGAAAATGGAACCGTTGATCGCCCTGGGCCTTGCCCTCGTCTGGGGCATTTATGGCGGAGTTTACTTCTTCCGCATCAGTAAGACCTCCGGCCGCACAACCATGGTGCAGGACCGGCTGACGATTACAGTGATTTAGTGCCGCGGCCGCGTGACCCTTCGGCTCCGCTCAGGGCAGGCTCTCGCGAGATGCCCGTCGCTCCACTATCTCACTCGGCATCTTTCGGTAAGATATTCTCATTCCGAAAGCGCGTAGCGTCGAAGGACAGACCGCCGCTGTTCGCCGCAACCTTGCATGCTGGATATTGAATTTTCTGAACTCTCCGATCCGGGCCTCGTGCGGTCACGCAATGAGGATTATGTTGGCCACGTGGTTCCGGGGTCTCCTTCGCAGGCACGTTCGCACGGCTGGGTGTTCGCTCTGGCCGACGGCGTGGGCGGACAGCGCCAGGGCGAAGTTGCATCCCGCGCCGCCGTGCAGGAAGTGCTTGCCGGATTCCGGCGCGCCAAGGACGGAACCTCGCATAAGGATCTGGTCATACAACTTGTGCAGGCTGCCAACGCGCGTGTCTGCGAATCGGAAGCTCTCTCCGGCCGCTTAGGCCCCGGGATGGCTTCGACCATCGTGGTTTGCGCGCTGCGCTTCGATCGCGCCACGGTAGCTCACGTCGGCGATTCCCGTTGCTATCTGATTCGGAGTGGCGATACCAAGCCCGTCACGCGCGATCATACTGTAGTCGCCGACCAGGTGCGACTTGGGCTCGTTTCCGTTGAAGAGGCGGCTGAGTCCTCGCAGCGCCACGTTCTTAGCCGCTCACTCGGAATGAATCTTTTCGTGAATATCGATGTCGAGGAGATTCAACTCCTGGCGGGCGATTTGCTGCTGCTTTGCTCGGACGGGTTGCATGGCGCAGTTGCTGCTGCCGAGATGGCCGAGATCACGCGACGCCACCGCGATCTGGCGGCTGCCGCCCAGGAACTGGTCAAGCGCGCCAACGAGGAGGATGGCAGCGATAACATCAGTTTGCAGCTCATTCGTGTCCACAGCGTGGAGCGCGTGGGGATGTATCGCGGGCGTCCTTATAAGTTGCGCTAGGAGCCGTGGTGAACATCGGGGAACTCGCACGAGCGACACTTTTTTGAATTGTCATCCCGAGCGAAGGGAGGGATCTGCATTTTGCGGCGAACTTCCCTCGCTTCGCTCGGGATGACAAATAGACTAAGGATCTACAGTCAGCACGAACCCGGGATCGCAAGCTGTCCTTACGCCTTTCTTACGAAAGTTCTGCCATGATGGCGGCTTATAGGCTAGATTTGGGTTGGACGCTTGCAGACTACCTTTGACGCAGAATCACTAACGATGAATGCCCTTCACGCCGGCGATCAACTGGATCACTATCGGATCGAAGCGCTGGTTACCCGCAGCGGCATGGCGTCTATCTTTCGCGCTACAGATCTAAATAACGGGCGGGCGGTTGCCATCAAGATTCCCCATCCCGAAGTCGAATGCGAACCGGCTTTGTTTGATCGTTTCCGCCGCGAGGAAGAAATCGGCAAGCTGATGGACCACCCCGGTGTGATGAAAGTCTACTCCGATGACGACCGCAGCCGCGTCTACATGGCCATGGAGTGGGTCGACGGCCAGTTGCTGCGAAAAATTCTCAGCGAACAGCCGAAGCTGCCGACAGAACGCGCCATCGGCATCACGCTGCGCATTCTCGACGCATTGGATTACATTCACACGCGGGGCGTGGTGCATCGTGACATGAAGCCCGAAAACGTGATGGTCGATGAGCACGACAACATCAAGCTCATCGACTTCGGCATTGCCGGCAACGTAGGCTCGCGCCGCCTCACCTTCGCTAAGTTCACTCCGACCATGGGGACGCCGGACTACATTTCTCCGGAGCAGGTCAAAGGGCAGCGCGGAGACCAGCGCAGCGATCTATATGCACTCGGCGTGATGTTCTACGAGATGTTGACGGGCAAAGTGCCGTTCTCGGGCACGAATCCGTTCCTCATCATGAACGACCGGCTGATGAATAATCCGGTTCCGCCGCGCGAAGTCGATCCCACGATTACGCCGCAATTACAGGAGATTATTTATCGCGCTTTGGAACGCGATCCTAAGAATCGTTACGCCAGCGCCCGCGATTTTGCGCGCGATCTTGAGCATCCTGAGCTGGTCGGTGTCACCGACCGACCCGAATTTCGCAACTGGAAAGATCGCCGAAAGCCTTGGGCTAAGAAGGCTCTTTTCTATGCGCTGCTGGCGCTGATTCCGATTGCGATCTTTGGACTATTGCTTTACGTCGCCCGGCATAGCTAGACGAAAGTCAGCGCTGCAGGAATTCGTCTCCGTGAATATCAAACTCCGGATAGGCTCCCGCACCCAACTCGAACAGATCCATTCCCTGGCGCTCGCCTTAGCGGTCGACTCGTTGGCGATAAACGCGACCCAACAACCAGTTCAATCCGTAGGTTAGCGGCAGCACGAAACCTAGCAGGGTCGCGACTCCCACCAATTGCGCCAGCCACTGGCCGCTTGGACCCGCATCCGTCAGCAGCGCCACCGCCAGCACTCCCCAGAGACCGCCAACTGCATGTACGGAAACGGCTCCGCCCGGGTCATCAATCGCGAACCGGAATTCCAGGAAGTCGGCGACCCAAACCACAAGGATGCCCGCCACGCCGCCCACAATCATGGCTGCCGCCGGCTTCAAGAAAGCAGCGGCCGCGCTGCTCGCGACCAGGCCGGCGATCCATCCATTGGCGCTCAGCGACGCGTCCGGACGCCCAAACCGGATTCGCGTTACTACTGCCGCCGCCAATC
Organism: Terriglobales bacterium; assembly: GCA_049592035.1. Classification (GTDB taxonomy): domain Bacteria; phylum Acidobacteriota; class Terriglobia; order Terriglobales; family Acidobacteriaceae; genus Acidiflorens. The sequence goes on along the minus strand of JBAWFQ010000272.1, from coordinate 32,336 downwards.
CAGACGATGCCGCGCACAGCGTGGTATTGACCGCTATCAGCACCACTCGCCCCGGTTCCGCGGCCAAAAACAACATCGCCCCTGCGGAATTCAGCGCCATCCATCCGATCCACGCCAACACGCATCCCAGCAGAACCAGCACGGCGTTGTGTCCGGGAAGGGCAGCCGGCATTCCTTCGGCGGAAAACTTTCCGCGGCGCGGGCCGAGAATCCACGTAATCGACAGCGCCGTGACCCCACCCACGACCTGGATCGCGCTGGAGCCTCCACCATCCACGAAGCCTCGGCCCAGCCCGCAATTGACGCCGAGTTGCGCGAGCCATCCTCCCCCCCAGACCCAGTGCGCGAACAGCGGGTAGGTGCATCCGGCGAGCAGAGCTGTGGAAGCGCAGATTGCGCCCAGCCGCCAGCGCTCCGCACCCGAACTCAGCGGAATGATCGCCGCCAATGCGACGCTGAGCATTTGCAGCAATACCACTAGCGCCGCCGTGGACAGATCGAGCCGCAGGCCACGCAGAAAGAATGGCTCGGCCGCGATCCATCCCCATGACTTCCCTGCTATCAGCACGGCATGATCGGGGCGGCCGGCGACGCCTTGCCAGGCAAAACCAACGATTACGTATACCAGCGCAGCCACTGCCGTCACGCATAGCGCCGACAGCATGGAGTGGGCCGCGCTGCGCGCCCTCCCCAGGCCAGAGTTGATCAGCGCCAAGCCCACGCCGGCAAACGGAACCAGAAAGACAAGGAGCAAGCAGAGGACGGCGGAGACTTCGGAGAGAGGAACCAGAGATGCAGAGGGAGCCACGAAAGGCCTCACTCTCCTTCCGCCGGCAAAACCAGGTGAGAGCGGACCGCGAGCGCGAGGCCGAACAATTCTGTCGCTACGCCGGCGAGTACGAATCCGGCGCGCGCACCGGCCGAGGGCAGCAGGGCTACGGCGGCGACTACAATCGCCCATCCTGCGACCATCAATAGGAGACCGGCAAGCTTCATGTTCTTCTATCCCTTCGCACTATTCCCTCGACTGCGGCGCGTCCCGGAGCGCACACGTATTCGCCTAACCGATGAGGCTAATTTGGCGGCAGCACTGCGTCCAATCGAATTTTTCTATTGTACCTAGAAGCGGAAAAGACCCGACGAGCGGGCGGTTCTTCCCGCGCTAACGCTTTGTCTTCTTTTTCTTCTTTTTGCAGAGGTCTTCTAACAAGTACTTAAGGGAAGCGCATTCCTGGATTACGGCTTCCAGCTTCGGAATCGTTATCCGCAATTCGCTCTCTTCAACCACGCCGTCCGCCAGAGTTTCCGCAACGCTCTCCAGAGCTTCTCCAACTTCCCGGATCAGGTGTGAGACGGCAACCAGTTCCCTCTCCAGCGTGATGTCGGGATCCGGCAACTTGAAGGCCACGCGCCCAGCCTGGCTCTCGAGATAATCAAGAGCTTCGTAATTTTTGAGGAGCACGCACATTTTGGGCAGAAAGTGCGCGGGCAATTGACGTTCGCCCCGCAACCAGTACATGAGCGAGCGATAGTTCGTTCCCAATTGTTGGGCAAGCAAGCGAATATCGTATTCGGCTTTGGTTTCTATAACCCGGCTCAGAATCGCGGGGAGGTCGTTCTCGGGCACGATAGTTCCTTTCCGGTTACTCGTTCAAAGAGCGGTTCATTTTGAACGGTAAGAGCGCTCATTTTAGCTGAATTGATCAGCTTCAGGATGTGCGATTAAATTGGTGGGTGACGTGCGGCCTTGCTTTGGGGGCGCGGGTTCTGGATCAATGGAGGCTCAAGTGAGTGGCAAGACACGGAACTATATGACAACATTTGACAAAGGGCACGGTGGCAATTAGCTTTCTGGGTCACCACGTTTGTCTTGATTTTCGCTTGGCCGGGTTGCTTCAGCAGGAGGCCCAATGTCCAAAAAATGGTACAACTACATCGTTTCTGTCGACGACGCGACGGGCACCGAGGCCAACTCGCCGAGTGCCCCTGCGAACCCACGGAACGCGCCGGGTGGCACTAAGAATGCGGCTCAGAGCGTGGCTGAGATCGCATCCAGCATCGCCACGGAGCCGAAGTTCACTACACCGATCTCCGATCCTACTTCGTTCGACGAGATTTACAAAGCGGCGGAGATTCCTCCCGCGCCCCAGGGGTATTCGATCCTCAAAGTCTCGCAGATGCTGGAGAGCGAACACATTCGCAATTTGCCTTCGGATGTGAAGAAGTCTTCGGTTCTGGTTGCTCTCGACGCCGCGGGCGTGGACATTAAGGAGGTCATCCAGGATGCGATTCGACGCGACCGCGCGCTCGATACCTACGAGCGCGTTCAGCAACGCGCGGCCGACGAACTGGAAGCTCGCAAAAATAAGGAAAATAGCGAGATTCAAGCGCAGATTGATAAGTATGTGACCGAACAGCGAGCGAAGATCCAGAGCAACAACGACGAAGTTTCCCGGGAGAAAGAACGCTTTACCGGCTGGCGGCTGAAAAAACAGCAGGCAGAAAAAAAGATTGCCGAGGCAGTCGGGTATTTTGTCAGCGAAAACCCCATTACGACGGGCGATGGAAATGCGCCGCCGCCCGCATCGAAAACAGCGTAGCGTTCCTGAACAGGAGGATTTATGTGGCAACGGTTGACGCGAGTAATACGGTCGTTCATGGGTTTCTTCATTTCGGTGGCGGAAGACCCCGAGATGATTCTCCAGCAGAATATCCGCGACATGAATGACCAGGTGCCGCGCATGAACGAGAGCATCGCCATGGTCAAGGCCAACGTTACGCTGCTCGAAAGAGAAGAAGCAAAATACAAAGATGACGTGGCCAGTTTGACTGCTCGTGTGAAGAGCGCGATTCAGGCTGGTCGCGACGACATTGCCGGCACGTATGCGGCGCAACTCGAGCAGACCAAGGGCGCGTTGGCCAGAAATCAGGGACAGCTCACCACCGCTCGCGCCGCCTTCGACAAAGCCATGGCCGTGAAGCAGGCGTTCATGCGCGAGAAGGAACGCAAGACGCAGGAAGCGTTGAACGCCATCGCCGATTATCGCCGCTCGCAGTGGCAGAAGAAGGTCGCCGATGCCATGGAGCAATTTGAGGTTGCCGGAATCAGCCAGACGCACGATGAGATGGTGCGCAAGATCGAGGAGACGACTGCCGTCAACGAAGCTCGCATGGATATGGCCATGAGCAATGTGGATCAGCAGAAGATCAAGATTGACGACGACGCTGAAAAACTCCAGGCGGCTGAACTGGTGAAGCAATTCAAAATCGAAATGGGCCTGGCATCTCCGCAGGCAGCCGCGCCGGCGAGCGCGGAAAAAACCATTGCCGCGAAGGAACCACAAAGAAGCTAGCAATAGCTCGCGCTGCAAGTGTGATTCGTATCAGTGCATGCATGTGTGATTCGTATCAGGGTTTGCCAGCGTGATTCGTATCAGGGTATGCCTTCAGGCATACCGTAAGTGCCGAACTTATCGATGCGTATCAAGGTATGCCTTTAGGCATACCGTAAATGCCGAATTTATCGATGCGCCTTCAGGCGCTGTACGGGGAGGAAAAGGTTATGGCGGTGAAAATCGAACGCGGTGGATGGGTTCTTATTTTCCTGATTGGCGTAGCCCTGGTTGGTTACAGCCTGAATCGATACGGAGTCATAGACCTCAGCAAGTGGACGGGTGGCGACAAAAAGAGCGTCTCCATCCCCGGCGAAACATTGGATGCCAGCAGACCCCTTGCCCTGCCCGCATCTTCGTCGAGCAGCGATCCCGAGGTCCGTGTACGCGTTAACGTCTGGGTAGGGTGCGTCGGCGGACTGGTTGCCAATGGCGGGCTCGACACTCAGCCCGATTCCATCTACGGCAAGAAAGGACTCAAGGTTTCATTCAAGATCATCGACGATTGGACCGAGGGTTCTGCCGCTCTGGCCACCGGCAACGTCGACGTGATGCTGACGACCGCCGACGTCTATGCCAAAGATTATGCGCAGTTCAAGGAAAAGGGATTCGGGTCGCATGCTTTCCTGATGGTCGACTGGTCACGTGGCGCGGATGGCGTCATTGGCAAGCAAGGCATCAACAGTATTGAAGACTTGGCTGGCAAGAAAGTGGCCTTCGCACCTTACACGCCCTCTCACTTTCTGCTGTGGAACGGACTCAAGACCTCGGGGCTTAGTACAGCGCAGCGCAATGAAATTTTCAATCAGGCCATCCACACCAAGGATGGCATTGAGCCGGCTACGCTTTTTGCTCAGGAAAAAGTTGACGCGGCCGTGGCCTGGGACCCCGACATGAGCGACGCGGTCGCCAAGCGTCCCGGATCGAAAAAGATCTACGATACGAAAATCGCCAACCGCCTTATCGCCGACATTCTGGTGGTGAGCGACGATTTTTCCGCCAAGCATCCACAAACCGTGCTGAAGTTTGCCCAAGGCTGGCTCGAAGGCGTCGAGTTCATCAAGACGCAACCCGAGCGCGCGTACAACCTGATCGGAACGGTGAAGGATTTCAATATCCCCTCCGACCTCGCGAAGACCATGCTGGGCGGCGTGAAGCTCGCAGATTACGCCGATAACCGTTCGTTCATGGGTACGGCCGGATCTAACTCCGATTATTCCAACATCCTCGGCATGGCTCAAGACATGTATCGGGAACTGATCGTCATTAAACACACTTTCAATCCGGAAGAAAGTCTGGATCGCCGCTACGTCGAGAAGCTCGCCGACAGTTTCTCCATGGCATCGAGCGAAGCGCCCATCGAATACAAGGAGCCACCCAAGGGAGCGACTCCAATCGCCACGCAGCACCGGTCCATCTACTTCGATCCCAATTCTTCGGCCATGAGCCTCGATTCGCGCGCCATTGTCGATGAACTCGCGGGAACCATGCGTGCCTACGAGAACACAATCGTCGATATCGACGGCAATACGGACTCTACGGGCTCGCGCGCTTATAACATTCAGCTTTCGCACGCACGTGCAGACGAGGTCAAGAATTACCTGATGAAAAAGTATGGCTTCCCCGCAGTACGGATGCGGACGGCCGGCAACGGTCCCGACAAACCGATTGACAGCAATGCGACCCCCGAAGGACGCGAGAAGAATCGGCGCACCGACATCAAGGTGTATGCCAACCCTTCGAGCTAACGAGAGCACTCGGGGTGGTCAAAGTACGATTTGTATCAGGGTATGCCTTCAGGCATACCGCAAGAGCCGCGTTATTAGGAGCGCCTTTAGGCGCTGATTTCGGAGCTGCAGTTTCACCACAGGCTGTCACAATGAGCGATTGGTTCACGATTCGGAAAGACGTACCGCCGTGGGTCCGATGGGCCTCCCCGTTTATCACTTGGGGCGGCATCGTATTGCTCTGGATATTGTTGCCGTACTGGGAAGGACCACACTTTTCATTACTGCCCACGCCAATTGGAGTGATCCGATCCTTTAAAATGCTGTGGACCGACTACGACCTCCTCGGCAATGTATTCATGAGCTGGTGGCGCATCGCCCAGGCATTTTTCTGGTGCGCGGTTGTGGCTATCCCGCTCGGCATTCTGATGTCCAGCTACCGCTGGCTGTTCGAACTTGTTAACCCCGTCGCTGCCCCCATGCGCGCCATGCCACTCACTGCGTTTCTTCCGGCATTCATCGCGCTCTTTGGCATCGATGAAACCGAGAAGATTGCCTTCCTATGGTTCGGAATGTTCTTCTACTTATTGGCCGTGGTCGTCGAAGAGGTCAATCGGGTGGATAACTCCCTGTTGGAAACCGCCTACACGCTCGGCGCCAACCAGGCGCAAGTGTTGTGGCTTGTGTTTCGCGCGTCGTTCCCGGCGATTTTCTCCTCATTTCGAATCCTCTATGACATCGGCTGGACCTACGTGATTCTGGCGGAAATGTTGAACGCTCGCAAAGGCGTGGGCTACATGGTCGAGGCCGCTCGCAAAGTCCTGGATTTCGATCGCGTGTATGCCGGCATCATCGCCATCGGTATCGCTGCGTTCCTGTTCCGGTTTTTGCTGACGGTTTTAGAGAAGCGACTCTTCCCCTGGCGTCAGACTGGTTCCGCGTTTGCCGGAGGCGGAGCGGCGGTTCCGAGTGCCACCGCACACTTGAAGGCGGCCAAGCACCGAGCCTGAGAATCACCGACCCTGAGAACCAAAGATTAAAGTTATGGAGCCGAAGAAATCGAAAATCACGGTGCACAACGTCAGCCGGTCGTTTCCCTGCGCGGACGGTTCGAAAGTTGACGCTCTCCAAAACATCAATTTCGAGATTGAGGACGAGTATTCGCGTGAAGGCCGCGATATTGGCGAGTTCCGCGTTCTGCTCGGCCCCTCGGGATGCGGCAAGTCGACTTTGCTGCGCTTGATTGCCGGATTGGATCAAGCCGATACCGGCGAAATCCTGGTGAATGAAAAGCCGGTGAGCGGTCCCAGCAAAGATCGCGGCATGGTTTTTCAAAAGTACACTTCGTTTCCCTGGCTCACGGTCGCTGGTAACATAGCTTACGGTTTGAAAATCAACGGCGTCCCGGAAGAGAAGCGCAAGGAGACAGTGGCGCAACTGGTGCAAGATATTGGATTGAGCGGCTTCGAGAACGCCTATCCGGATACGCTTTCTGGAGGCATGCAGCAGCGGGTGGCAATTGCGCGCACGCTGGCGCTTCGCCCAACGGTTATCCTGATGGACGAACCGTTTGGAGCGCTCGATGCGCAAACACGCAGCGAAATGCAGCAACTGCTGCTGAAAGTGTGGAATGAAACCGCCAGCACGATTTTGTTTGTCACGCACGACGTGGAGGAAGCGATTTACCTGGCGGACAGGATCTTTATTATGAGTGCGCATCCTGGGACGATTGTGGAAGATGTTCAGGTGCCCTTCGAGCGTCCGCGCGATTTGGCTTTGAAAGAACGCAATGAGTTTCACGAACTGGCGAACTATGTTCTCGGCCGCTTGCGCAAAGCTCCCGGGAGCGGACAGGTGCGGGTGAGTGTCTAAATGGCGCCCGCCGACTTACCAGGCATGCCAGACAACGATCAGCCACGGCCTCAGGATCTCCCCCGGCCTCAAACTCCGCAAGAAGACTTCGACTACGTAAAAGAAGCGTTTCATTCGCAATATAACTGGATTGCCATGGGCGCAGCGGGAGCATTTGCCCTGCTCAGCGGTACCTTTCTGCCGATCATTCTCGGAGCGGGATTGGAGATGATCTACCTGGCCGTGGTTCCACAAAGCTCTCGATTTCGACGACTGATACGGTCGCTGAAGTTTGCCGAAGAACAACGGAAGCATCAGGAAAAACTGAACGAGATGCTGCGCAATTTGCCTCCTGAAATGGAGAGCCGCTATGTTCACGCGGCCCAGGTGTGCGCTTCGATTCGGGCCAATTTTGCGCAGTTGTCGAGCGCATCGCAGATTTTTCTGCAACAGATTGATACCAGTCTCCAGGGATTGCTGACCGGCTATGCCCGCTTGCTGCTGTCGGCGGCGCAGCAACAGCAGTACGTGAAGACCACCGAGCAGGATGGCATCAAGCACGAGATTGCGTCGCTGCAGAAGGCGCTGACCACCGACGCACCGAAAGTGCAGGAGATTAATAAGAAGCGCATTGAGATTCTCACCAAGCGGCTGGAGAAGTTCGATAAGATTTCCGAGAATCGCAAAGTCGTCGACGCGCAATGTTCGGCGGTAGAAGATGTGCTGATGCTGGTGCGCGATCAATCGGTAACCATGCGCGACCCGCAAGAAGTCACCGAGCGGTTGGACAACCTGGTCCACGATGTCGAACAAACCGAACAGACAGTGCAGCAGGTAGAAGCGATCTTCAGCGATATGTCGCCGGATTTGGATGGATTGATGTCACTCGACGGTTCGTCATCGTCTTCATCATCGGGACCGAACCGGGTGCGGATGTCGAACTAGCGTCGAACTGAGATTTCAAATTTAGATTTCAAATTTTAACGATGCCCTCAAATACAGCAACGACCACAACAACGCTGGGAAAGTATCTGGACGCGCTTCCTGCGTGGGCGCGCGAACTCTCCGAGAAATATTACTCGCGTTCGTTCGCAATGTTTGTGCTCTACGGAAATGTGCGCGACCTGGTGCCGCTGCGCACTCAGGAAAGCACCAGCTTCGTTCCGCTAGACGATTTTCTTTCCGGAGCGCTCTTCGGCCAGCGCGATGTGGTTCTGCATTACGACCGCGGCGGTCTGAACTTTGGCTCAGCGGATAGTCAGACCGACTTTCGCCGCGCCATCGAAGGCTACGACAGCTTTCACGGCACCACCTATTCGCAAGGTGGACTGCCGCGCAACCCCGACGCGGTCTTGAATTTGCTCGACAACTATTTGCGGCTGCGCATCGCGGATGGCAAGAAAATCGGCCTCGTCATTGATTTCGCCGAGACCATCGCTCCCGCGGGCGATGTTTCCAGCATGTCGGCCGACGACCGCAACGCCCTGGTCATTCTTAAACGCTGGGCGCGCAATTCCGCATTTCTGAATGCCGATGTCACTATTTGTCTTATCTCGGAGAATCAGATCGAACTGAATCCAAGCATCGTTCAGCATCCCGGCGTTTCTTCCATCGGAATTCCTTTACCGGACTATGCCGATCGGCTGGAATTTATCCGGGCGCAATTGAAGGATCACGAGCTGCCCGCTGGTTCCGAGGTAACCGATGAGTCGCTGGCCACGCTGGGCGCGGGTTTGAAGCGAATCCAGTTGCAGAGCCTGATCTCCCACGCGGTGCAGAACCGGCAGCCGCTCACGCTCAAATTTCTGTCGAACCGCAAGAAGGACCTGATTGAAGCGGAGTCTGGCGGTTTGCTCGAGTTTGTGCAGAGCCGCTTTGATCTCTCGTTTGTCGCCGGCAATGACCAGGCGAAACGCAAGTTGCAGGATGCGGCCAAGGCAATCCGCGCCGGCAACACCGACGTCCTGCCCATGGGCTACGTAATCTGCGGGCCGGTCGGCACGGGAAAAACTTTCATCACTACCTGCTTTGCCGGCGAGGTTGGGATTCCGGCGGTGACGCTGAAGAATTTTCGCAGCATGTGGCAAGGGGTCACGGAAGGCAATTTGGAGAGAGTCCTGACCCTGCTGAAAGCGATGAGTCCGATCGCTGTGATTGTCGACGAAGCCGACGCTCAGCTTGGAGACCGCTCCAGTTCCGGCGACAGCGGCGTGGGAAATCGCGTGTTTGCGCAGATCGCGCAGTTCATGGGCAACACCGAGTACAGAGGCAAGGTGATCTGGTTTCTGCTGACTTGCCGTCCCGATCTGCTGCCCGTCGACTTGAAGCGTCAGGGCCGCGCGGAAGAACACATTGCCCTGTTTTATCCCGACACGGAGGAAGAGCGGCTTGCTCTCCTACGCGCCATGCAAAGGAAGATCGGCATGAAGCCTTTCCCTCAGGACGTGGAAACGTTCTTCCTGTCGCTGGCCGGCAGTCTGTCGGGAGCCGATATCGAGGCCGTACTGGTGCGCAGCCACATGAGGAGCAGCCTCCTCAACAAGGCCGCAGTCGACACGGACGATTTGAAAGCAGCGCTCGAAGATTTCATCCCACCGTACTATCCGACGGAAATCGATTTGCAGAATCTGGTGGCGGTATTGGAATGCACGAGCAAGAGTCTGCTGCCGAAGAAATACCGCGATATGGACCGCAGTGAGTTGATCCGCCAGACGAATCAACTGCAGGCGCTCTCCAGGCAGAACGCTGACTAGAGTGTTTGTGGAGCGCCGGGCGTCCCCGCCCGGCCAGCACGAACCAAAGCCCGAGCTCGCAGCTCGACGGTCAAATCACAATTCCATCCATCCGGAAAGCGCGGCGGGTTGGAGTAAAGCTCGGAATCGGCTGCGGTTCTAACAGCGGAGCATTTCGTTTCCAAAAGGTTCGGAAGTCTCCCTTTTCTCCGGTGCGATAGAAATGCAGCAGGTAGGCCTGGTCGCAGGCGGTGTAGTCGCAGAACCACTGGTTGATGTCGTCGCTCGTTATGCCGAGTTCATGGAGCATGGCGAGACCGTAGCACGCGGCCTCTCGTTCATAGGCGATGACAGCAGGAATCAGATCCTCGTTCACGGGAGGCCGATAGCGCCGGCCAATCTCAAACAACGTGGGGTCCACATTCCACTGGACAGTATGACCAAAAAGATGCGCCAACAGGAACAAGCGCTGTTCGTCGGTGACGGCATAATCGATATCGATTTCCGCTCCGTCGAGATCGCCGGTGAGTGGGTCGGGAATATCCCGCGTCACCACACGGATTCCGTAGAAGGTCTCCAGGTGATGCTGAACGCGGGCGGAGTATTCGCCGAACGGAATCTCCATTCGTCTATTGTATGCGGCGGTCGGTGGAATTTCTGAAACGGCGCTACGTGGCCAGGGGAGAGTCCATCCGCTCTTCGGTTGCCCACCAGATGCCGAGTTCAGCGGGATTTTTGCGGCGCCGGTATTCGACGCCCAAGCGATCGAGTTCACGCAAGACTTCTGCGATGGCCTGTTCCACGGATGCTTTCACGGATTTGCTCAAATCGCAGACCGGCTCGAATGACTGGCCTTTGATTCCTACCAGCAGCACATCGGCGGGCGCGACTCCGAACAACTCGGCGCTGAGCAGCGCGTCGACCAGCGCGGGCGAGTGCGGATCCATGCGCACGGCGGGAGAATGGCGCATGATATCCGGTTTGCGGTAGAGCAGCACGGTTCCTGGATCGGCGTCGGTGTTGACGGAATCGATCAGGATGACGGCATCGTTCCCGCTGAAGTGATCGATCAGGTCAAGGGCCGGCGTGCCCAAGTCGGCGACTTCGACGCCAGCGGCGAATTCGTAGTGAGCGTCGAGGAGGCGCGCGACGTAGGGTCCTACGCCGTCGTCGCCCAGCAAGACGTTACCGATTCCGCCGATTAGTATCTTCCTCACAGCACCTTCACTTTGGCAATCTGTCGACCTGTTGGATCGAAGGTATGGCAGGCGCAGGCCATGCAGGGATCGAAAGAGTGAATGGTACGCAAAACTTCCAACGGTTCCTCGGGCCGCGCGAGCGGCGTGTGCAGCAGCGAGGCTTCGTAGGGACCATGAGCGCCGGAACGATCGCGCGGGCTGGCATTCCAGGTGGAAGGCACAACCGCCTGATAGTTCTTGATCTTTGAATCTTTGATCACAATCCAATGCGATAAAGTACCGCGCGGAGCTTCATGGGTTCCGACGCCTTCCAGTTCGTGGCCATCAAAAACAGGCGGATTGTGGACCGTGTAGTCGCCCTTGCCGATGTTGTCGATCAGCAATTGCAAATGCTTTTGCGCCAGTTCGGCCAGCATCGCGGCACGAATCGCGCGCGCTCCGTGGCGGCCCAGCGTCGATTCCAACATCCCCGGAGTCACTTGTATGTGTCCGACGGACCCAATGGTTTCGATCGCCAGGCCCGCATACTTCCGCGTCAGCGGATGGCCTTGCGCATAACCGACCAGCACCTGCGCCAGCGGGCCGACCTGCATGGGTTGACCGTTAAAGCGCGGCGCTTTGACCCAGGAGTACTTTTGATCGCCATCCCAGCCGGTAAAGGCGGGCTGCGTCTCTCCGACCCAGGGGTGAAGAGGCTTTTCACCGCGATAGTAGGCGTGCGCTACATCTTCGCTGACGCCATCGCGAAAATCCTTGTCGGATGCGGTCTTGAACCCGTGCACGCCGCCGATATTCCCGTTCAGAATGTAACCGCCGGGAAGATCGTAGGATGAGCCCGCGCTGTCCAAGGGCAGATCGGGGACCGCCAGGTAGTTGTTGACCCCTTTGCCGATCTTGAACCACTCGGGGTACAAGGCGGCAACGGCACAAACGTCGATGAAGTAGACCTGGTTAACGAACCGCACGACCTCGGCCAGGAGCACGCGGATCTGCTCCAGTTTGTCCATGTCGAGGGCGCTGGTGCTGTCCAGGTCGATGGCGTTAGATACGCCGCCAACGGTCAGGTTTTGAATGTGCGGGGTCTTGCCTCCGAGGATTCCGACTACTTGCAGAGCCTTGCGCTGATATTCCAACGCCTGCACATAATGCGTGAAGGCGAGCAGGTTGACTTCGGGCGAGAGGCGCATCGCCGGATGGCCCCAGTATCCGTTCATGAAAATGCCAAGTTGGCCGCTGTCCGCGACCGCTTTTACGCGGTCCTGCGCCGCCTTGAACTCGGTCTTGGAGTTGCGCGTCCAAGGCGAAAGGCTCTCCGCCAACTTTGCCGTGGCCACGGGATCGGCCTTGGGGATCTCGAGAATATCAACCCAGTCGAGCGCGGAGAGTTGATAGAAGTGGACGATGTGGTCGTGCAACGCGTGCGCAATCAGAATGAGATTGCGAATGTACTGGGCGTTGAGCGGTATTTCGAGCTTGAGGGCGTCTTCCACCGAGCGCACGCTGGCCATGGCATGCACCGTAGTGCACACGCCGCAGAAACGTTGGGTGAAAAGCCAGGCGTCGCGTGGATCGCGGCCGCGCAGAATGTTCTCGATACCGCGCCACATGGTGCAAGAAGCCCATGCATCGCTGACCGCATTGTTGTTCACTTCGACATCAATGCGAAGGTGGCCTTCAATTCTCGTGATCGGGTCAATCGTGATTCGGTTTGCCATAATACCTGCTGTCAGTCAGAGTCGGTTGGTAATTTGTCGCCAAAAAATCCAAAATTGAAATACTTGGTCCATCGGATGTAAGGTTTGCGCAGCTTGAAGTACAGCGCCATGTCGCGCCATTCCTGGTTCGGAGCGGGAAGAATGGCGAAGAGCTTGACCGCGAGTAGAAACCCAGCGATACCCATGGCCACGAAACCAAGCGCTACCAGAAGTTCGATGGTGGACGGAAAATACAACGCCTTGGGGCCGGGAATATAAGCCAAGGTGGTGGGGCTAAAACGATAGAGCATGCCGCCAGCCGAACTGAGAGTGAAGCCCAGGTACATGGTTCGCAACTTGTGGTCCCGAAGCGAACGGCAAAGCATCCAGCCACCGTAGGTAATCAGGAACGTCTCGATCCAGAACACGGCTGCGCAGCGATTAGGTTGGAAGGCGGTATAGAGCGCTCCGCGGAAGAGAATGTCAAGCAGGCGCACTACCAGCCAACCGGAAATCAGCCACGCGGTGATGCGGGCGGCTTCTTCCAGAACCTCCATGTCCACGGCGCGCCTCCATACCAGGCAACACACCATGGTGCCTCCGGCGACGCACCCGAACGACATGAAAGCGGCCGCGCCGAGATAGAGCAAGGGCAGAAGGGGCGTCTGCCACAAGGGGTGGACGCGGTTGCCCGCCAGCAGCATCAAGGCGCCCAACGACGATTGATGCATGCCCGGCAACAGGTACGCCAACGCAATGATCCAAGGGAAAAACTTGTGCAGACCCTTTTCGACGCGCTCGACTCCAGGCTGCAGGCGTTCGTCAAAGTGCCATAGCCGCTCCAGCACAGGTGGAATATTTTCCAGTGCCAGGGGAACCATGGCGTATACCGACATGCAGATGGCAACTTCCGCCATCGGCGAGTGCAGGTTCCAATTCCACGGAAAAAGGACCCAGTAAAAGTTCCAGGGGCGTCCCACATCAACGCCCAGCAAGAATAGACCGCAGGCATAAGCCAGGAAACTGGTGAGCAGGGCCATGCGCATCAGCGGCTGTAGACGCTTGCGACGGAAAACCCACGCTGCAATTCCCACCGAGAATGCGCCCGAACCCCACGCCGTCAGTACCACTACGTTGAAAGTCTTCCAGATGCCCCAGCCAAAGAGGTCGTTCATGCCGCTAACCGGGCCCAGACCGACCAGCTCGCGGTAAGCGGTCAACAAAAGCGCCAGCAGGGCCATCGCCACCAGGCCCAAAAAAAACGGGTTGAATATGGTGACCCCGTACACGGGGACGGCCCGCTCCCAGCGAGCTTCTCTGATCGGTGCGGGGTTTAGGGTTGTGCTGCTCATATTTACGACCTCGGAGTTGCGACGTCAACCTTGCGCACGCTCATAGTTGCGCCCGCAAGCCGCTATCTTTTTCGCGCTTATGCGCTTCCTGCTCGTGGCCGGCGAGATTCTTGCGAATCACCTGCACCAAACCGACATAGAGCAGCGCCGGCAAGGCAAAGTATTGATAAATGCGCTTCTGCCAGCGAAGGGTTCTGGCGGGCACCGACTCCGCTCCCAGTTCCGGGAGGCCGAGTTTCTCGAAGGGAACGCGCGACAGGTACAGACATTGGGTGCCACCATTATCGGTTTCCCCGTAGACGCGATCCTGATAGTAGCGGCCCGGACTGTTCTTAATGCGCCGCTTGGCTTCGAGCAGCAATACCGCTCGCGGCCCAAAAATGACGGCACCCACGGGACAAACGCTGGTGCATCCCGGCTTCAACCCTTTCGCCAGCCGATGGCTGCACAGCTCGCACTTTGTCACCACCGGATCGAGCCCCTTCCACTGAAAACGCGGCACGGAATAGGGGCAAGTGATGGTGCAATAGCGACAGCCGATGCACTTGTCTCCATCCCAGAGAACAATCCCATCCTGCCGATCCTTGTGCAGAGCCTGGAAGGGACAGCCGGCAGCACACGCTGGATCGAAACATTGCATGCACTGGCGCTTGACGAAAGAGGAAAGTGAATTGTCTTCGGGCTTGTAGAGCTTGATGATGTTGCGGGTGACGTCATTCAGGTCGGTCGGAGCCTGGTGCAGTCCATCCCCGCGGATATCGGCGGGCGTGTTGTTCGCCTCGTTACAGGCTGCCTCGCACGCTTTACAACCGATGCAGAGGCTGGCGTCATAGAGGAGTCCAACGGCGGCATTGGGAACGGGGATGTTTTCCGTTTCTGCGTGCAGGGTTTCGGTGCCGACGGTGGTCATGGCCACGGCCGCCGGCACTCCGGCCTTGGCGATGTTCGTGATCAGTTCTCGCCGAGTGATGGCCACGTCAGTCCTCTTTCTTATCGAGATTCTTCTCGGCTGCTTTGACTCTTTCCAATTCAGCGCGATCGGCTTCGATTCGTTCCATACCGATCTCCTGGCTGCTGGCGAAACGCTGCGAGTGGACCCAGGTAACGCCGCCGAGCGCCCCGGCCACCGCGCCCACCAACGCCGCCGCGCCTACTGTAGCTCCGCCGATGGCGCTGTAAATTGGCGGGTAAGTATCGGGTGGAGTCGCCAGATGAATGGGGACGGTTTCGAAAGTTCCCATTCTCCACAGCACACCTTTTTCGGTGCAGCCCTGGCAGGGAGTTCCGATGCCGATGGGCCAGCAATTCGGAATTTCGTTGAATTGGCGTGTGGAACACGCGGCATGTGTGACGGGTCCCTTGCAACCCATCTTGTACAGGCACCAGCCCTTGCGATGGCCCTCATCGCCGAAGGCAGCGGCAAAGCGGCCCGCATCAAAATGCGCGCGCCGCGGGCAATTCTCATGAATCACGCGCTCGTAAGCGAACTTGGGACGGTTCACCTCGTCCAGTTGCGGCAGTTTGCCCATGGTGACGTATTCCAGAACCACGCCCACCAGGTTGTAAGGATTGGGCGGGCAACCGGGAAGGTTGATGACCGGTTTGCCGGTGATGACAGAATCGACACCGACCGCACCCGTGGGATTGGGATCGGCCGAGGGCACACCACCCCACGACGCGCAAGAACCGATGGCAATGACCACTGCCGCCTTGGAGGCCACTTCGCGCAGCACCTGAACGGCCGGCTTGCTGTTCATCTGCATGTAGACACCGTCGTCCTTGATGGGAATCGCGCCTTCGACCACCAGCACATATTTGCCGGCATTCGCTTCCATAGCGGAGCGCAACGCGGCTTCGGCTTGGGCGCCCGAGGCAGCCATCAGGGTTTCGTGGTAATCGAGGGAGATGACGTCGAGAATGAGGTGGGCAACATCGGGAGCGGACGTCCGCAGCAGAGTCTCGGTGCATCCCGTGCAGTCCTGGAAGTGCAACCAGATCACGGACGGCCGCTTCGTCTTGCCGATAGCTGCCGCAATTTCGAAGACCGACTTCTTGTTGGTCAGCGCCAATCCCGCCGGCGCGGTCACCATCAGCATGCTGCATAACTGAATGAAGCTTCTTCGGGAGACTCCGCTAGCCTCCAGGTGCTCTGCAATCGTTGGTTGCTTGGACATTTCACGCCTTCCTCAGCACAGGCATTTCCCAGAGTTCGTCGGCCGGAAAAACTCTCACGAACCTAGGTTGTGTTTTATCCGTTTGGGCCGCAGGGGGGACGAAAAGAGATGCAAACGAAGCCGGAGGTTACGCGCTACCAACTGGCAAGAATTAAGAGCCGATAAAAATGAAGAATAAAATGCTTGCGTGGCGCACTACCCGGTTTCTCTCCTCTCCACCTGTGTCCCGGTTGAGCCAGCGTCCCTTCCGGCCGGCAACAACCCGGGGATGTAACGATCTATTTATCGCAAGCATCCTTATTCAGGGTCCATGACCTGCGTCACGCACCATTGTGACGGCCCTACATAAAAGCGCCACATTAAGGGTTTTCACGGGAGCATTCACGCTGGTGGGGTTGAGCCGAAGACTCGGTTGCAAGCTTCAATTTTGGCAGTTGGCAGTCTGGTACCGCAGGCAGCAGAAATCAAAGGACTAGCGGAGCAGGATCACCGCAGATTCAGAGTTGTAAGAAGGCCGTTGCTATCCGCTTTCTGAACTTGAGAAAGATAGGTGTGGGGATCATCAGTAATCGAGTGCCATTCAATCGCCAACGCTGTGAGCTGAGTTTGCGTCCTGGCAGAACTCGTTCTTGACATTGTTAAGTCTGCGGCTTATTGTGGGCTCGAGCTTCGGCGAACGGAAGAGAGAAGTGGTGAGTTTCTCGTCCGAGGGGCTTCTACTCGCCGACTTCCCCAAGAAAGTTAACTGTCCAGCCATGACACGGCATTCGTGTGCGTGCAATGTTGTATGCGCGTACGACGGCGCTTTGGCATTCGCCAGACCTCTGCCTTGGTGGAGCGGGGACCTTATGGTCGTTTCCAATGTTCGCATCTCGTCATCGGCAAGCATCGTTAGCCGTGGATGACGCATTACTTAGCTTAATCGATCGTCCGTTTTGCATTCGTGATCACCGATAGGAGGACACATGAAGCTCTATCACCTATGCCTGCTCGTTTCGGCGTTTCTTTTTGCGGCGACTGAGATCTGCATAGCCCAATCAACCATGGTGCCCTGGCTCACCCGCTCTGCGGATAGCTCAAGAAGCGGCTGGAATCAGCACGAGACACAACTGACGCAGGCGTCAGTTGTGTCGAAAGGGATTTTCCGAGAGACAATTATTCCAGTTATCGGGGATGCACGGGGTATGGAAGCGCAGCCACTGATCCTACCAAAGGTGAAGACCAAGCACGGAATCCGCGATGTTATGGTGCTGCCGTCGATGGCTGATGTGGTGCGTGGAGTTGACGCTCATGATGGCTCCGGCATCTGGCAGGTTACGCTGGGAACGCCAATCACTGGATCGCAGAGTATAGACAGCCATCAAATCAATCAATTTTGGGGCTGCCTCTCCACCGGGGTAATCGACCCAGACACGCAGCGCCTCTATCAAGTTTGCTGGGTTTCGCCAGACAACACCGGCAACCCGAACACGGGACGCTACTTTATGTTTGTGCTGAACGTGGCCGATGGAACGTCAGTAGCGAAGGTGCCGATCCAAGGACCGAATGGAAAACCAGACTTTAACGCGACGATGCGCAAACAGCGATCCTCTCTGGTGGAAACGAACGTCAACGGTGTGAAAACGGTATTTGGGTGTTCGGGAACGATCTTCGAAACTCAAGCGCGTGTTGCTTCCGGCTATTGCTTTGCCTTCGATGTGGCGAGTAACACAGTGAGCGCGATGCTGGCGATGACAGCGGGCGAGGGTGCCGGCGTATGGATGGCTGGACAAGGAGCAGCTGCAGACGCACAGGGTTTCCTCTACGTCCTCACGGGCAATGGGGACTTTGACGCTGCGACTCAGTGGGGTGAATCGTTCCTGAAACTGCAGTACACGCCGTCTTCAGGAGGAGTTCCTGCCAGTCTGCAGGTGGTAGACCATTGGACTCCATGGACTGACCTCGTCAGAAGCGGGCAAGCGGCGGCGCCAGCCGAGAAGGTCGCCGGAGTGAGCGCCCCCTCCGAAGCTATCAAGCCTGTCGGTGGTGGCATGAACATTACGTTGAAGAATGCAAAACGTTTGGAGATGATCGGCGACCGAGGCACCCCAATTCTCCTCGTCTTTCCAGAGATGGCTTCCGGCAATTGGTCGGATGAAGATTGGGGATCGGCTGGTCCGGCCTGCATTTTCGCGATTGGCGTTTGCATTGCCACCGGAAAGGATGGAATCGCCTATCCGATAAAAACGCAGGGTCTTGGCGGCACGACTCCTGCTGACCTCGCAAACCCTAAAGCCAACTGTGCAAAACTCGCTGCGCCTCCCGTCTGGCTGACCATGAGCCCGGGACCGGTTGATCCCTGTCCAAACGATCCCCGCACCTTGAACTTCTTCCCATGGGGCGACACGGCACATCTCCACATGACGCCGGTGCAGTTCTTTGACCCGGTGCTGCAATCGTGGACGATTTTCGCCTGGGGCGAAAATTCGCAATTGCATAAATGGGCCGTCAGTCCGACAGGAAATCTAACCTATATTGCGCAAAGCAACGAATTCGCGAGCGCGGACGTGCGAGGGAATCCTCCGGGAGGAATGCCCGGTGGATTTTGTTCCGGATCAAGCAATGGAACAGATCCTAACTCGGCGATCCTCGTCTGTACTATCCCCTACGGCGATGCCAATGCTCAGGTCGTGAACGGCCGGCTGCTCGTCTACGACGCCGTACACCTCGCTGCCGACGGATCGCTAAAGGTTCTATGGGACTCGCAACGCTTTGCGATCGCTTTTTTGTTCAATAAATTTGATCCTCCGGTAATTGACGGAGGCCAAATCTATGTGCCCAATTACAACGGCGGTGTGGATCTTTACCGTCTGGTGCAATAGGCGCGATAAACGTGGACCATTGAGATCGCCATTTGGAAATCGATTTAGAGTTAGAATCGTCCGCAATTTGAGTCACATTACTAATCCAGGGATCTAGTTTGTGCCCGGCTGCACGCCCACAATTGCGATCTTGACTTCCTGGAAGGCTGCGGAAAAAGTCGATCTTGCACTTGATTTTGGGTGGCGCAGCGTTTCAGCGCTGCGGTAAGCACTGTTTTGAGTGCGGCTTTAAGCCGCTGAGGTAACGCTTTCTGTTTGGGAACTGGTTTTTCCCCCAGCCTGCTAGAAGCCCGTGTCTGCTGCTGGTCTCACAGCCGTGTTAGCAAATTTTCAACACCCGAGGCGCAATGCTCTAATGGCAAATTGAAATTTGCATTACCGTTCTGCTGGCTGTATCTAATGATAAGCTCGGGCGCGGGACAATGCGTCAGCCAAGAGGAGAGACTATGGCCATTCATCGCAAAGAAGAGATTTTCTCCAACCTTGATGACGAAGTATTTGGCACTGGCTTCCTCCCCCATCCCTTGCCCAAGTACCGGCTCCCCAAACACGAGACCGATCCTACGGCGGCCTATCAGCTGGTGCACGATGAACTATTGCTCGACGGCAACTCACGCCAGAACGTCGCCACTTTTTGCCAAACCTGGGTAGAGCCTGAAGTTCGCAAGCTCATGGACGAATGTCTGGATAAGAACATGATCGACAAGGATGAGTATCCGCAAATGGCGGAACTGGAGTCGCGATGCGTTCACATGCTCGCCGATTTGTGGAATTCGCCGAGTGCGGCAAACACTCTGGGATGCTCGACGACCGGATCAAGCGAGGCGGCGATGCTGGGCGGGTTGGCCATGAAGCAGAGATGGCGCAAAAAGCGCAAGAAGAGCGGAGAGCCAACAGAAAAGCCGAACCTGGTGTGCGGACCGGTCCAGATTTGCTGGCACAAATTCGCACGTTACTTCGATGTGGAGCTGCGCGAGATTCCCTGTGCGGGACGGCGGTTGCTCATGTCGCCCGAGGAAGTTCTCAAGCGCTGCGATGAAAATACGATCGGTGTTGTGGCGACCCTTGGAGTGACCTACACGCTGCAATATGAACCAGTAGAAGCGGTGGCTACCGCTCTCGACGATTTGGAGGAAGAACACGGACTCGACGTTCCTATTCACGTGGACGCGGCCAGCGGCGGCTTCATCGCGCCCTTTATCCATCCCACAGTGGTGTGGGATTTTCGCCTGCCGCGAGTGAAGTCGATCAATGCCTCGGGCCACAAATTTGGCCTGACTCCGCTCGGCTGCGGGTGGGCCATCTGGCGCGAGGCAAACGATCTGCCGGAAGATCTGATCTTTAACGTGAAGTATTTGGGCGGCAACATGCCGACATTCGCTCTGAACTTCTCACGGCCTGGAGGACAAATCGCATCGCAGTACTACAACCTGGTTCGGCTGGGACGCGAAGGCTATACGAAAATCACGCAAGGATGCGCCGACGTTGGGGCATGGTTCGCAGACCAAGTGAAAAAGCTGGGCATGTTTGATTTGGTGTATGACGGCCGCGGCGGAGTTCCCGGTTGCACCTGGACGATCCGCAAAGACGAAAATCCAGGCTTCACTCTATATGATCTGGCAGATCGCCTTCGTGTGAAAGGATGGCAGGTTCCAGCCTATCCCATGCCGGCGAATCGCAGTGATCTCGTTGTGCAGCGAGTTCTCTCCCGCCTCGGCCTGAGCCGCGATCTCGCGGGCCTTTTGTTTGAAGACTTGGAGCGTGCGGTCCGGAATTTCGAAAAACATCCCACATCGAAATCCCTCACGCGCCAGAGTGCGGGCGGGTATCACCACAATTAACACTGCGACCGCGAGAATCCTGGCACGAACTGCCTGGCAGCCTGCGGAAAAACTCCGTTGGTTTTGCTTTTTTGGCCGATGGGTGCCCACGGTAGCGTCCGCCAAGGCTTTTGCTTTTGGGTGGCGCAGCGGTTTACCGCTGCGATATCTGGCTTGTTTTTCAACGACGGCTTTAGCCGCTGAGGTGACACGCGGCGGCAAATGGCATTTTTTCCGCAGCCTGCCTAGGGTCTTCAGGTGGCTTTCCACCGCCGCTCCAAATCGTTTTACTTCTGTCGCACGTTCGAGCGAACCAATTCTAGCGAACTCGAAAGGGCTCGCCACAAGATGTGACTAGACGATTCTTCAGTCCCGATCTAACCTCGCAAACGTCGTCATCAACCGGAAGGAGGTCAGGACAATGGCGGACCAAGAGGGCGAACTGGAACTGGAACTGGAAGACGAATTCGAGGGAGAGCTCGAAGGCGAGGATGAAGGCGAAAGCGAAGATTTTCTCGGCGGCATACTCGGCGAAGGGGAAGACGAGGGCGAGGACGAACTCGAGGCCGAAGATGAGAGCGAAGATTTTCTCGGCGGGCTGCTCGGAGAGAGCGAGGACTTCCTGGGCGGCATCCTGGGCGAAAGCGAAGATTTTCTCGGCGGCATACTCGGTGAGGGTGAGGACGAACTGGAAGACGAAAGCGAACAGTTCTTCGGTGCATTAATAAAGAAAGCGCTTCCCATCCTAAAAAAGGTTGCCAAAGTTGCCGCGCCAATTGTGGGCACCGCCATCGGCGGTCCGATCGGCGGCAAATTGGGGTCGATGGCCGCGGGTGCTTTGGGTGAAGGCGAATTCGAAGGCGAATTGGAAGATGAAGCCGAGCACGAAAGCGAAGCCGAAGTAGCTGGCGAGATTTCTAACCACGGATTGACCCACAACGAGGCGCTGGCAGAAATGATGGCAGACGCCGCCAGCAGCGCGGCTCATGAAGGCGAAGCCGAGGCCATGGCAGGCGCCGCCGCCGTCACCGTCATACCACCCAGGGACCGCCGCGCCTTGCGCCGCATTCTTCCTTACCTAGCTCGCGGCACCGCAATCCTGACTCGAATTCTGCGCCGCCGTCGCAGCACCCGCGCTGGCGTGCGTGCAGTGCCGACTATCATGCGCCGTACCGTGAAGAGCCTGAAGCGCCAAGCCGCGAAGGGAGGAAAAATTACCCGGAAGCGTGTAGCGCGCACCGCCGCCCGGCAGATTCGCCGGGTGCTTGGCAATCCCAGGGCCGCTGCCGTCGCGATGCGACGCAATCGCAAAGTCAGCCGCGCCTACCGGCGTCCGCGCCGCTTGCGTCGCCGCTTTGCCGCGCGCCGCCGCCGCGGTGCGGTGATCTAAGTTGCATAAACCACCATTACGTTCGACCAACTTCTAGAGGAGGATGCACCATGGCGTACGAAAGCGAACTGGAAGCCGAACTCGAGGATGAGTTTGAAGACGAGTCGGAAGACGAACTGGAGGGCGAGGATTTCCTCGGAGGTTTGCTGGGAGAAGGTGAAGATTTTCTTGGCGACATCCTCGGCGAGGGTGAAGAAGAAGGCGAGGAATTTCTTGGCAGCATCCTCGGCGAGGGAGAAGGTGAAGACTTTCTTGGCGAAAGCGAAGAGGAAGATTTTCTTGGCGGCATCCTTGGCGAAGGGGAAGGCGAGTCCGAGGATGAACTTGAGGACGAGAGCTACAGCCCGATCCGCAAAGTCTATCCCGATGCTGTGATGGAGCACTTGGGCGAACTGGCGGCAGAATCCGAGAGCGAGGAAGAAGCTGCTGAGCACTTCCTGCCGCTTATCGGAATGGCTGCGAGTAAGTTGCTTCCAGTAGTCGCGAAGGCGATCGCGCCTGCGGCAAAGCGTGCGCTTCCCAAGATCGCGAAGGTTCTGACCAAAGCCACGCCTCGCCTGACGCGGGGAATCGGCAAGGTCGCAAAGGTGCTTCATCGCCATCCCCAGACCCGGCACCTGCTGCGCACCGTACCCGGCATTGCGCGGCGCACCGTGGGCAATCTCGCTCACAAGGCCGCTCGAGGCGTGCGCATCACGCCACAAACTGCGGTCCATACACTGGCGCGGCAAACCCGCCGAGTGCTGGGCACTCCGCAACATCGCGCCCAGGCGCTACGGCGCCACAATCACCTGGAACGCAAATTCCATCGGCGCGTGGGCCGCGGCTTCGCCCATCCCCATTGGCGTTACGGCCGCCGTTACGGCCGGGGATTGAGAATGCGCGCCGGAGCCCGACCCGGATATGTGACACGCGCCGGATCAATCGTGCGTCGCCCTGGAATGGTTGGCCGCCCGCTCACTGGCCGCACCGTCCGCTACGGAGGACGTGCAGTCGGAGGAGCCTGTAACTGTGGCCACTGTTGTTGCTGCCGTTAAACGTTGCGATAAGAAGAGTGGGACGAGAAAAAGTACTAAACCGTCTTCAAGGGAAAGAAAATGGCAACGCTGCCCGAACTATTGCCAGAAGCAACCCGGCGGGTGAAAGCTCCCCGTCCTCTCGCAAAAGACGCGAGCAGAACGGGGCGCTTTCGGGACCGGCGGCTAAAAGCCGTGTCCGGAGCAGCTCCGGTACTGTTGCCTTGGTTGCGCGCGCAATCGATCAATGTAACGCGCCACGCCGCCGCGCTCCGCCCTTTTAAGCGCGAAGAGTTCGCCAACGGAGCGGCAGCGCCATCGGAAGGCCACATTCAAGTGGTCAACCAATTGATTACGAAGCTGCGCCGTGGCTTGCTCAAGATGTCGCGAAGAGTCCACGACAAGATTGCCGTAGCCAGCGAGAAGCCGAGTCCGCCAAAATTGCGAAGGGTAGTGGCTAGCAAGGACAAAGCGCATCGCTGGGTGCAGGGCATTGAAAAAATCTGGGATTTCTATTTCGAACTCTTCGGCCAGCGCCAGGGCAAGTACGGAGATTGGCTGCTGAGTTGCGATCGCATCGCGATGGATTGCTATCAGGCCGCGTACCGGGGGCTCGGCGTTGCGCGGTCTGTTCCCGCACCGCCGCCCTTCTGCTACATGAAGACCGGATTTGCGCCGGCTACCATTCGGCGGGGCATCCGCATGAGGCGAATCGGCAAGCAGATGAACCCGTTTCCGCTGGTGCAGTTGCCCTACCACCGGCTGGTTAATCCGTGGACGCTGGGTGCGGTGATGCACGAGGTCAGTCACAATCTGCAGAACGATCTCGGGCTGAGTAAAGACATTCCGCGGCAGGTTGGAGTGCAATTGCTGAACGCCGGCATGGGGAAATTCGTTTCTTCCGTGTGGGTACGCTGGAATCGCGAAATGTTTGCCGACATGAGCGCGCTGCTGCTGGGCGGGCCCGAGGTTGTCGGTTCGCTGATGGATGTGATCGGACGGGCGCCGGCGGCGGTGTTTGGATTCAACCCGAGGGGGCCGCACCCCACGCCCTACCTGCGGCTGCTGATCAGCGCTGAGATGTTGCGGCGCATGGGTTTCAATACGGAGGCGGAGCAATACGCTCGGGCTTGGACGCGAATCTATACCAACCCACGAGCCGGCACGATTCCGAAGAAAGTGTTATCGACTTTTCCCAAAGCGTGCGCGGTCGCGGTGGATGCTATGTGTTTTCGGCCCTATCCATCGCTGGGAAACAAGAGCTTGTCGCAGGTGATCCGCTTTGAGAAAAAAGATCAGGCCATGATTGAAGAGTCGGCGAAGCGCATGGCAGCGGGGGTAGACCCCGGAATTATTCCGGAGCGTTTTTTGATCGGCGCGGCGCGCATCGCGCTAAATCGGCGCATGGCGCGGCCGGAAGTTATCACCAAGAATTTTTATCACGAGCTGGTGAGGAGATAGGCGTGGCATTGGAAGCCACATTTCGGGATTTGTCGGTTTGCCTGCATCATCTGCACGACGCGCTGAACGCTCTGCAGGTCACGCTGGGAGACAAACCGCCCGACGGCGAATCGGCCCTGGCGGACGGCGTGGAAACGGCGGTGCTCGACATGATGGGAACGCTCCACGAAGCGCGGAAGGCGGCGCTGGATGCGCGCAGGGCCGTGGGGCATCCCGTGGATCTGGATCGAGCGCGGCGCGCACTGACGATTTGCCAGCAGCGCTTTCACCAGATCGAGCAGCGGTCTGCCGCCGATCTGATGTCGTACGACAAGCTGAGAGAATTGGCCCGCCTGGGCAGTGAGCGCCGTCGGGGTTGGCTCCCCTGGGCCAACAGCGTGAAACAGGGGATCGAGGATTGCCGTCGGCCGCAGGAGGCGGTCAGTCTGGCTCTGGCTGCCTGCTGGCAGGAGTTGGCCGAGCGCCTGGGAACGATCAGCATTTCCATGCAGGCGACCAACGTGGGCCAGCAGATCACGCTGCCCCGATCCAGAGCTAGAGATGAGGATCTGGAAGCGGAGGGAGTTACTTGAAGAGCCGCGCAGTTGGGCATCAAATTGGCGTATCGGGCAACCGGCGCCGCGCATGAATCACAAACTGAGTTCGTGCCGGCGGAATCAGAGCAGACGAAATTCGGGCCGAGCCGAATAGACCAGATCGAGATCGAGAATGACCGTGATAGAAGGAGACAGACCATGCCGACTTTAACAGTGACCGACCTCAACGTAACCAACAACGTGATCACGATTACGTTCTCCGATCCGGTCAACGTAAAGACGTCGGGTCCGACGTTCCCGCACAGCGCGCTGAATCCTGCCAACTACACGGTTTTCGATCCGGGCTCGGTGCACTTCAAGACACAGCCCCCCGCGAAGATCACTGGCCTAATGCTCTCGGGCGGCCTCCCTACCGCCAGTCCCGGCAATACTGTGGTCACCTTCACCTTCACCAGCCCGGAATTCCAAAACGGCGATTGGGTCACCGTCTTTGTCCGGAACGTTTGGGGATTGCCGGAAGGCAGCGGAAAGGGGCCGGCAACACTGGAAGGCGACTTGGCCATGATCGCTCGCCAGGTGGCCGGATCGGGACCGGTCGCGAAGCTCACCCGCGACGTGGAGGACGCGATTGCCTATCCTATTCTTACCGAGGAGGTAGGCTATCCGCCTCAGGTTACCTCCCGGCCGGGCGTAGGCGGAGGAGGACGCAGCTCTGGAGGCGGTGCTGGGCAAGGGCTCGGGCAGATCGCCGTGAGGGCGATCGGCGATGCGCTGGGGTGGAAGCCGAATGCAACGGATGCCAAAGGGTTCGTCGGTGCGCTGACGCAGTCGTTCAGTCTCACCGAAGTCGAAGGCCACGTCGAGTCGAAATGGAATCCCCGCACCTACACCGTGCAAACCGATCTAGCGGGCGGAATCACGGGCGCGCAGGCCAGCCTCTACACCCGGGCCAAGGTGGCGCAGGACAATGCGTTGCCTCTGCTGGATGGCTTGTACCCGCTTGATCCCACCGCCGATCCAGAATACATAACCGCACTGCGCGATATGGCAAAGAGCCAGATTACCGAGATCGTCAAGCAATTCGGTGTGGTGCCGCCTTCCATCCTAAGGGTGAACACGTATTTCAAGATTTTGCTTGGAAACCAGTCGCTCCGTTTCAGCGAGAAGCCCGTCATCGAATCCGATCCGGACCTGATAGGCGGCACGCTCGGCTCCATCCGCGATATTTACGGTATCTACTTCCTGAAAAACGGACAGGACAATCTGTTCTCCAATTCCGTGGAAGACGAACAGGATATTACCAATTTTCGCGTGATTTCCGATTACCTGACTGGTCTGCTGCAAAGCTGGCTGGCCAATGGCCAATATTTCCTCTTGAGTACGACGCGTCTTCCAGCTTTCCTGGGAACGCAACTGGTTCTGATCTCGCGGCAGCTCGGTGTAATCGCTGAGACGGTCAACGAGTTGCGCTTTGCGCTCGATTCCGTGTTCATCGGGCCCAACGAGCGCCAGACGTTGCTGCTCGTGTTCGAGGACACTTGGGAGCTGCCAGCGATGTATCTGGAAGACGTGCTGATGGAGATTGAAAGCTCGGTCACAGACGAACTGCCACGTCTGATCAAGGACGGCGGCCGCATCGCCATCAACAACAATCTGCTGCCCGTGGTGCAAACGCTGTTGAACATGATTCAGGCAGCGAAGGATCCCCAGAACCTAAATGCGCTGCCCGACGGCTTCACGACCGCGCGTGTGGGGCACGCCCTGGACGATCTGAGCGATCAATTGACCCAGCTGTTCACGCTGGGCCAGCAGGTCGGCATGGACATACCGGGTCGGCGGGCAGTGCAGGCCGCCCAGTACTAAACCAGCCAGACCGGGCATGGCAGCGCTGGTGAGGGTACTGAGCAATATGGCGAGACCAACAGTAGAAGCGTTCACTTGCGTGAACGCGCCGGACGAGGAGGCGCATCGATGTCTACACATAAGGATTATCAGAGCTTATATGACCGCATAGCGGCACTGCGGGAACAGGTGGCAAGCCAGCTTTCCGCCGACCTGGTCTCGAACCCGCAGCTCGCCGATGCGATCACCAAGCAGATTGATGACATGCTGGCCTCCGCGGTGGCCGCCGATACCAAGACCCCGCCGCCCCCAGATCAAGGCCTCGCGTCCCTGATCGGTGTTGGTCCCGAGGCGGCGAAGGAATTCGGCACTACGCGCATTCCTCCGGGCGTCGAACCGTACGACGAGACCATCACCTCGGAACGCATCATGGCCGTCGGGGATATGTACTATCTCTGGCAGCATGAAAAAATCGGTGTCTTCCGCGCGGTGCAGAAATTGCAGGAGTTGTTCAAAGCCGGCACGGTTCGACTGTCGGCAGGACCGGGCGCGTTTGCTTTGTATCAGTTTGATCGCCGCGATGTGCTGCGCTATACCAAGAACGACCGCTTGTCGGCGTACAAGCGAATCTTTGGCTACGGCGGAGCGCCGGTTCCTACCGGTTCCCGTTCCAATACCGATTTTCACAAGCTGTTCTCTCACTTCGTGCATCAGGTCACTTTGTTCTGGCGTGATAAGCGCATTTCCGACGTGATTCGCGAGCGCGCCTACGATCCCAGCTTCGGCTCGGTTGCCATCGTCCGCCGCGCGGGCCTCGATTTGCGCAACAATCTGAAGTGGCTCTCCTTCGGCCATCTGAACGTATTACGGGTGGAGGTGATGCAGTTGCTCGAAGAGGCGTTCAAGATTCTCAACTCCCCCGACGTCAAACGCCTCTTCGGGGCAGACAGTTCGTGGGATGTGCTGGAAGAAGTATTGATTCGCTACCACAACGAGCGCCTGGTCACGTCGCCACGTCAGCGCATGGGAGTTACAGGACGCGAGGTCTTGCGCTGGCTGGCGCAACCGCACATTCTGCAGACTACGAGGTCGCAGTTTGAAACACTGCTGCTCGAGATCGCCGAGCAATCGGAAGAGTGGCTCACCAGTGCACAAGCCATGGGCGTGAGCAAGCGGACAGGATCACATCGCGTGCTGCCCTGGGACCAGACTCAACCGACGCCCGTGAGGGCAAACGGCCGGCCAAAGGCGGGAGTGTCTCCGCAGCGGGAGCCAGCCCGAGAGTTCGAGTTTGAGCTCTGACGTTTGAGGTTTGACGCGGGACGCTCCGTGCCAGCGTGAACGGAACCGAGTTCGCGCGGGCACGGCGGCGCCCAAGTGACCAGAGGCATATCGTGCATCCGGCTCGCGCCCTCAGCTACGCTCGCGCCCACCGCGGCAAGTCTGTCGATGAGTTGAAAGCCTTCCTGCGTTTCCCCAGCGTGAGCTCGCAACCTGAGCGCACCGGCGAGGTCGCGGAATGCGCAAACTGGCTCGCCCACCATCTCAAAGGCGTAGGCCTTGATCGCGTTCGCATCATCCCAACCGACGGCAATCCCATCGTCTATGCCTCATGGCTGCGCGCTCCTGGCCGTCCTACGCTGATTATCTACGGCCACTATGACGTTCTTCCTGGAGAGCCTCTAAGAGCATGGCGCACGCCGCCGTTCACGCCGACGTTCAAGAACGACAATCTTCACGCCCGCGGCGCCAGTGACGATAAAGGGCAACTTTTTTCGCACGTCAAAGCGCTCGAGTCCTACCTGAAAACCGGCAACTCACTGCCGGTGAATGTGAAATGCATCTTTGAAGGCGAAGAAGAGATCGGAAGTCCGCATTTGACGTCCTTTATCGTGAGGAACAAACGCGCACTGCGGGCCGATGCGGCGGTTATTTCCGATACTCGCATGCTCGCACCCGATCGGCCCGCGATCAGTTACGCGCAGCGTGGCGGCCTGCGGGCTGAGTTGCTCGTGAAAGGACCTCCGCACGATTTGCACTCGGGCAATTTCGGCGGGGCAGTTCACAATCCGCTGCAAGCGCTCTGCGAGATGATCGCCCGCCTGCACGACGAAAACAGGCGCGTGGCCATTCCCGGCTTTTACGATGATGTGCGGCGCTGGAGCGAGGAAGAGCGCGCTTTCATGGCGCGCACCGGTCCCTCCAACGAGCAGATTCTGCAGGACGCAAAAGTCCAACGAGGTTGGGGGGAATCGGGCTTTAACCTCTACGAACGGACAACGATTCGGCCAGCACTGACGTTGAATGGGATCGCGGGCGGGCATCGGGGCCCTGGCGCTAAGAGCATCATTCCAGCGCAAGCCACTGCCAAGCTCAGTTTTCGACTTGTTCCGGATCAGGATCCGAGAAAAGTAGCGCGGCTGTTTCGCGCACACATCAAGCGCATTACACCGCCCGACATACGTTCTTCGATTCGCGTGTTCTCAGCCATCGAACCAGCTTTAGTCGACCGTAATCACCCCGCTGTGCGGGCGGCGGCGCTGGCCTATAAGAAAGGTTTTGGTGCGGCGCCTGTTTTTATACGATCGGGAGGGTCGATCCCGGTGGTGAACACTTTTCAGAAGATACTGAAAATTCCCGCTGTGCTCATGGGCTTTGGTCTGCCTGATGATCACATTCACGGCCCCAACGAGAACTTCCACCTGCCAAATTTCTACAATGCGATTGCCACTAGCATCTGGTATTTGGCGATAGCTGCGAAGTTAGGAGCGAACTTAGGAGCGCAACGAATGCGAAAGCCAACCGAACTGACGATGTCGAGATGAGGATGCCGGGATCTTCAAGAATCGTTGTCGTTATCCCTGAGGCATTAGACCCGGAGCCCAACTTTCCGAGAGTGCGGCGATTGCCCTATCGATTGCTTCGGGAGTATGGCGGACCGTGATCACAAAACTGATGCGGGCGCCATGACCGTCAAGAGCACGGCGCAGGACGGTGCGAACCCCTCGATGAAGCAATCGCTCGTGCAAGTGGCGAGTGTCTGCCCTGGAGGCGGGTGCCAGCGTCTGTACCGGGAAGATTCCGCCGGTGAATCGAAAGCCCGCGCTCTGTGCGCCGTGACGAAATCGTTTTACCAAACTAGCCAGGCGCAGACGCAGACGATCTCCGTATTTGCGATTGATGCTGAGCGCCCGCTCGGCTGCTCGAATGACCGGCAATGCGGGAGGGCTGCAGTGGATGCGGGTTTCACTGTTCGCCTCGAATCCTTGCACCGCCGACCGGCCTCCGCTTAGTACAGCAACCGGAGCGCCGAAGGCCTTGGCCAGTGAACTGATCACGAGTACATCTGGACCTCCGATTTCGAGACGCGGCAGCATTCCGCCTCCACCCCGTCCATAGGGAGCGTCCGAACTGGCAGAATAACCAAAGATTCCCAAGGCCTGGGTATCGTCCACGATCAGCCGTCCGCCGGCGCTACGTAAGGTTTCTAAGTAATCGGACAACGGCGCAGGTTTCCCGCAGTCGGGACAAAAACCGTCGGTTACCAGCACGGGCCGCAGCCGGGTCTGCCCGTCCCGTTTAAGCCAGTTGCGGAATGCCTCGGGGTCGTAATGGGCGAACTCGCGCGTCGGGATGCCACGTGCCGCCGTCCGCTCCACGCCCCAGCGAGCAATTGGGTATAACCCGGCATCGACGTAGATCTTCACAGAGCGGCGCGCGAACATCCCGAAAAGGTCCCAGAACAAGTGAAACGTCGAGGCACCTAGAACCCCGTGCTCGCAGGTTTGCAGTCGGGCGAGTCTGCGTGCTACCCGCACCGCGCCGGGCGGCGAAGCCAGCGCCGCCGGAACGCCGGTCGTGAACTTGGACCATGGCGGCAGCGACCGAGTAGGATGGCGCAACCCCAAGTAGAGCGCCGAAGTGAATTCCAGCATGGCGAAAGGGCAGACGTACCCATTAACTCAAGAAACATGGTTCGACAGAAATATGGTTTGACAGAAATATGGTTTGACAGAAATATGGTTCGACGTTCCCGCCCCCCCAACTAAGGCCAGTCTGTGGCCAAGTCAGCTCCCCGAAGCCTCTCTATCGCGGATCCGACGGGATGCGACGCTCCGACGCGAGCACTCCCGATTCCAGAAGTTGCGCCACCATCGCTGCCCGCGAACCCACCCCCAGCTTGGCGAATATACGCCGCAGATGCGTACACACCGTCCAAGAGCTGATGTTAAGGACGTCTGCGATCACTTTATTGGGGTGCCCCTTGGCCACCATGCGTACGATCTCCTGTTCGCGCGGACTCAGCTGAACACGACTGCACCCCAACCGCCGCATGCGCACCAGAAGATAGCGAGCGCCATCCACTTCCGTATCAACAAGCACTTCTTCCGCCAAGCTACCCTTGGAGTCGCCCGGATCGTGCCCATGAGTTACGATCTCGATCAAACCCATCAGGGTTCGGATTACTTCATCCACGCCCCTCTCGGTAGCTTCTGCGGGTGCCTCGATGGCGACCAAGTTTGGACGGGCGTGCATCAGCAATCTCTCCGACCGAACGATCGCAGCTGTCAACCACCGAGAACACACGGATCTCAACCTGCGCCGTGAAGTCCAATTCCAGTTCCAATGAAAGCGGCTGGCGGCTGCACCTAACTTACGTCTGCGTATGCTTGGCCTCAGGTCGTCCCGAGGCCCCCGCGAAAATCCGCGAGTGGATTAAGGTACGATGCACGCTAGCTCGAAGCTAGTCGCATTTTATAGTGACCCGTAACGTGTGAATAAGTGACTCACGATCCCCATTGTCGTTATTGCGCGTTAACCCGGAATCGCCAAAACCTTGTCCCATGAACCTCGCAGGCGAGGCTGCATTGAGTGTTCTGCCAGGGATAACATTCTTATGCGGGCAATTCAGCTGACGGTGGCGTCTAGACAATAGTGACGGCTGGGGCGATAACGTTTCAGAGAAAAGAAATATTCTGCAAGGGACTCGGCTTCCTGGCGTTGGCGTCGGGTACTGGCAGCGGACGCGTTTCGCCCCCTCTCCCCCACTCCAGGTAATACTCGCCTTCCCGAAGGCCGTTGAGGCCCTGGTGCAGACGATTCATGTCAACGTGCGGCTTATCGCGGCGATTTTCTCAACCTGCCGCAAGGCACAACCATGATCGAGACCGGCCGAGTTCCGTCAACAGGGCGCACATTGGAAATATTCAGTGCGTTCTCAGCATTTGTGACCGAAGCGGCGAAGGTGACCCCCTACAACGCTTCTCATAGTCGTAGAGAATATTCTGA
>JBAWFQ010000271.1:0-28857 GCA_049592035.1 Terriglobales bacterium | reverse complement strand
CGCTGGCGAAGACCCAGCACTACTAACCCCAGCCCGGAAACCGCCAACGCGCCTAACACAAAATGAAGGTACCGTGGCAGAAGCGAAGGCTCTGACCAGTTCAGGTTCCAGCCGCCGGTATTGCTGTGATAAAGGTCCAGCCAGCGCCCGGGCGTCAGCATCAGGGTGAAGTTATTGCTGTAGACGAAGGCAACGGTTGCGAGCAGCAATACCACCAGAGTGAGAACTACCGTCGTCCCGCTCTTTTGCTCCTGCTGCTTCATGGAGAAGAAATAGACGCCGTAGTATGCGAGAACGACCATCCCAATAATGGCCAGCCAGGGCACTCCGATCAGGATCGAACTGGCGTAAAGGAATTGCCCATACATTACCTGGAGGAAGAGCAACGGCGCTACGCCCAGGGTGATGGTAAAGGCAAAGACAGAGGGCAGCAGGCGTCCAAGGTCGCCGGCAAGACGCGCGGAAAATGCCGAACTCTTGCGCCGCAGCACACAAACCAGGGCGATGGTTGTGCCTCCGAACAGGCAATTCATGAACATGACGTGGAGAAAGAATGTCAGCAGGAGCAAGGTCCGCAGCAGCCAGACTGGCGCCGGCAGCGGCATGGGATCGGGATAAGGAATGGGCATGTTCATGACGATGAATCCTCCTGGCGACTACTTTCCGGGATTACTCAGATAAGCGGCCAAGGCGCGGCCTTCCGCGTCCGTGCCGGTAAAGGGCGGCATGTCGGAATTGATGTCGCTGAGTGTTCCGAGCATTCCGGCAATGGAGTCGGCGTCGGTTCCCTTGAGATCCAGCGCACGCCGCTGACCGCCAACGCTGTGACACAAGGCGCAATGGATCGCGAACACCTGCTGGCCGAGTTCTTTTTCGTTTGCGCCCGAGGGCGTTGCCGGCGCCAGCGAGGCTAGATAACTTCCCAAGGCTGCGCGATCATTCGCGTCGCCGGCGAATGGCGGCATGGTCTCGCGAACCACGGGCAGGTGCAGCAGGACCTCGCTGCCAAATTTCGCATCCCATCCGCGGGCGAACTTGCGCATCGCGCGATAGCCATCGACGGAGTGACAGGAGCCGCACTCGATAACAAAAAGTTGCCGGCCATAGGCGTGTGGGTTGGCAGCGCTGGGTTCAACCCACGGCGAAGTTTTGGCGACACCATTCGCGACGATACCCTCCATCTGCCCTACCCTGACGTCGTTGGCGTAGATGTAGCTGTTGATGACGTAGGGATAGCGGCTGAACTCGCGCAGATATTCGCCGGAGCCCATAACGCCAAACCCGGCAACCAGCAGCACCGCCACGACGACTGGGTTCATCATCTTGGGACGAAGAAGCGCGCACACCAGCGTGAGTAGCAGGGCCAAGACGGCACACACGGCCGCTCCCCGCAGGGAATGACGGACTGCTATGTAGGGTGCGGCGAAAGCTCCGTTGAAGTACGCTCGCGAATAGGACGGAAGGTCGTGGAAATACCAACGGCTCAAAGGCGGCAGAGATACAATTCCCAGTGCCAGCCACCATCCCGCCCAACGCACAACGCGCTCCCGCAAGGCAGAAGGCTCCCACATCGCGGTCAGTAGCCCGAAGATTCCCGCCAGAACCACTGCCATAGCGGTACGAATGCACAACGACGGCCAGTAAGTGGGATTGAAGAAGCCGTCCCAGAATTTTCCGGTTTCGAGCCAGCGTCCGGGCGTGAGCATGTAGGTGATAATGCCGTTGATCACCACCAAACTCGCCCAGGCAGCGATGAAGTAGATCCAGCCGATGATGAGATGAGTTTGCCGGTCCAGGGTGTCCCAGTGGTAGGCGTAGATAAGAGCGGCAGCGATCTCGACGAAAAAGAAGACCCATTCGATCGCCCATCCCCAAACGAAGGTGTGAATGAGTGAAGAAGTTGCTTCCGGGCTGACCAATCCGATCGTGAACCAGATGCCCACACCGGTGACCGCCCCGAGAACAACGGTCAGCAGCGCGAAGAACCTGGAATGATGCCGGACATACCCGAGCAGCTCCGAATCGTTGTGTGAATAGGCGCGACGCTCAGTGAGTACAAGATATGCGCCGCCGCCGACGGCAAAATGCGAGATGAAGACGTGAAGCACGGCGATAGCCGCGATCAGCAGTCCGCCAGGAAATCCAAGTTGCCAAACGGGATAGTTCATTTCGCCCCCCGTGCCATCGGTCAGTATGAGGGATGTTCATGCAGCCAGGCTGTGATTAAGCTCACGCGAGGGAGTGAGCCCGGCAGACGACCGTGTTGACGGCCGGAAAGTGGCGATAGGCCGGGCGCGCTAGAGCGCCCAATTCTCAATCACCAGCCTGGAGACCCGACCAAACTCTCGCGTATTGTTGGTCACCAGCGTCAAGCCGAGGCTGCGGGCGTGGGCGGCGATGAACAGGTCGTTCGCTCCAATCATGCTGCCCTGCCTACTCAGGTCGGCGCGTATGCGGGCATAGTGCAGAGATGCTTCGTCGGGAAAGTCCAGGATCTGCATGTAATTCAGGAAGGCGCTCAGCGCGGCTGCATCCTGCCGCCGCCGGGGAGACACCTCGACGCCGAATAAGAGTTCCGATTTCGTAATTACCGAGATGCACACATCACTGACGGGAACGGTACTCAGGCGTTTGAGCACCGCGTCATTCGAGCGCTTCATGATGTAGGAACAGATGTCTGTGTCCAACATGTAGCGCGGCATTACGGCTCGCGTTCCTGCACGGGAAGGTCTTCGACATCTTCCATGAAATGTGCCGAGGCAACCGGGCTCTCGGCGAGGTAGGACGTCCAATCAAACGGTCGCGGAGAGAGGACCACTTCGCTTCCTTCTTTTCGTATAAACACTTCCTGCGTGCTGAACTGAAACTCCTTCGGCAGACGCACGGCCTGACTGCGGTTGTTCATGAAGATTTTTGCTTTGCGTTGCATGCGCCCTCCCGACGTCATGGCATATACACATGTATATGCCATTCTACAAATATTGGTCGGCCTGCGCAAGTGGCCATAAACTCACGCCCGCGCCGGCCTCACGTCCGTCCGCGAGAAGTCTTGCCCTTTAAACAAAAGCGGCTCTCCCTTGGATTTCGCCAGGGCGTAGGAAAAGCAATCGCCAAAATTCAATTTGGCGGGGTGGCCGCTGGCTTTTCCGAAGTCGCGATAGGCCTGACGCGCTATGCGAGCTTGCGCTTCCGTGACCGGCTCAATCGCGATTTGCGCCTCTTCGATCAATTGATCAAAACGGCGGCTGGCAACCGGATCTTTGCTGCCATCGATCACCGCCCCGGCTTCCACATAACCCACGGCCGAAATACGAGGCTGCGCGGCATTCTCAATGATTTTGGCGAACTCCGGCGCTTCCGCTTCAAAGCGGAGAATGGCGATCAGGGCGGAAGTGTCCAGAATCATTTCGGCAGTCCTTTCTCGTCATAGAGAAGGTCGCCATGATCGGCCGAGCGAAACGGTTCCTTCAGACGCGTCGAGCAGTCCCGGCCAATTTCGAGCAGTCGGTCGGAGAGCTTGGCGGCATGTTTGTCTTGGTCTTGCACCCTTTGAAGCCGTTCGCGGACCGCTTCGGTGACGGCTTCGGTCAAGCTCTCTCCGGTGAGCCGGGCTAGCTGCTGCGCGAGCTTGTGGGCGTCTTTGTTTTTGATGTTCAGGCTCATATTTGGTAGATCTTCTACCTCATAATTCTACCATTCTACCATAGATGGTAAAGGAAGCGCGGCGAGCAGAGCCAGTGTCAGGGATTTGTGCCCCATTCGCTTCGCCTCCCGTTTCAAACTAGGTCGTCAGTATCGGAGGCGCGGTCGCTATGGCGTTACTGCGAACACTATTCCGTTGTCGTACGCTCCGCCCATGTAGGTTGTGCCATAGAAGTTGCCGGCGCTGTCGCGAATCAGGCTGGCAATCGGGAAAAGGCCGTTCTTGCCGTTGAAACTGGCGATAACCTGCTCTTTGTAGCGGCTTTTGCCAACGGGCGCCACGAGCTCGAAGATTGTGCCCTGGCTGGTCTTGTGGTCGCCACCGAAGGCCGTCGTACCGTAAATGTTGCCGGCGGCATCGAGCACAACCCCACCCCAGGGATCGTTGCCATCTTTGGGGTCTTGGGCGTCAAAGGAGTGGAGAATCTTAAACGTCCATTTCCTTTGCTTTGCGGGAGTCAGCTTATAGACCGTTCCGGCGTTTTTGGCGCCGCCATACAATGTCGTTCCGTACAGGCTTCCGGCCGGGTCGAGCGCGAGAGTGCCCTGGGGGTCCATATTAGTCTGAGCAAAAGTGTGGATCACGGTCGGATTCCAGCCGCCGTTACCGTTCGGTGACAGTTCGAATACTGACGAGTGGCCGCGGGTCGAACCTCCGATCCCGAAAATGTTTCCGGCGGCATCCATCGTCAGCCCGGCGGCATCGGTATAGGTTTCGTAGATTACTTGCTCGGTCCAGCCGCCACCGGACGGGCTCAACTCGAAGACGGCCCCATAGTTGTTGTCAGAGTCGTAAGTTGTGCCGTAGAGATTGCCGGCAGCGTCCATGATAAGACCGGATACCGGACTGCCAGCGCCCGCACCGCCGGCAAAGTTGTAGAGGACGGTTTCCGTCCAGTTGCCTCCCACGGGACTGAGTTCGAACACGACACCATATCCGTATGCGCCGCCGCCGGCGGTTCCGAAAAGGTTCCCTTTGCTGTCGAAGATCACGCCAGAGTAGCCTGGGCCCTCGCCGTCGGCGCAGTTGGGAAGGGAGCAGAAGTTGTAGAGATTGGTTTCATTCCAACCCCCGCTGCCGTTTGGCGAAAGTTCAAATACGGTTCCGCCCAAGCCTCCGTAGATTCCTCCGAACGAGGTCGTGCCATAGAAGTTGCCAGCAGCGTCCATGGTGAGAGGGGATTCGAGACCACCGCCGGCAGTGCAGTTGGGCTCGGCGGGGCAGAAGCTGTAGAGGACGGTCTCTTTGGGGGCTTTGGCTTGGGCTGGAGCGGCGGCTAGCAGGAACGCAGAGAGCGCGGTTAGGATCAGAGCGGTGTGAGCGGCGCACGCTCCCACACATTCGGCAAGAGCGCGAATGTGTGGGGCACCCGCTCTCCAGCACGACTGGGAAACCTTCAGACGGCTTGCATCTGCCGCATGCATAGCTCACTCCGCGAGGAGTCTGCATCTTGCGGCGAAAAGCAGGTCCTTCGCTACGCTCAGGATGACAGCTTCGTAAAAACTTCCAAGAAATGAACCAGTGAACCTGCGCTTACTGCACGTCCGAGACTTTGCCGTTTATAAACGTGACCTTGATGTCTTTATAGACATAGATCTGCTTGGCGCCGAGATTGACGATCTTATCGGGTTGGCCGATCGCGGCGGTCACCTGGTCGGGGGTTTGCCCCTTTTCAATTTGCTGAGGAGGGGCTTGTTGTTGCGCTTGTCCGCCGCCGCCTCCGCCCTGGTTGTTGCCTTGGTTGTTCCCTTGATTGTTGCCTTGGTCGTTGCCATTGCCATTGCCATTGCCATTGCCCTGGTTGTTGCCCTGATCGTTGGAATTTCCGCTGTCATCGATCGCCAGCAGTCCCGCGATCGCATCTTCTACCTGCGAGGGGTTCGTAGTGGCTAACGTACCCTTGGCGAACTGGAAAACGACGTCGGCTTTGTAGAACGTTTTCGGATCGGTGTTGTTACAGGAATCGCAGGCCACGATGCCCATGACCACCTGGTCTTTCGGCAAATTAACGGCGAGCTTGGCGGGATACACTTTGTTGTTCACCTGGAAAAACTGCGTGGTCGGCGCTTGTTGGCCAATGTGGCTCATGAAGTGGCCGAAAGCCTTTTGCCCCAGAGGATTCGGCGAGTGAACCGCTCCATTCTCATACTTGGTCGAGAAAATGCTCTGATCGGAATAGGGCACGCCCAGGATCCCACCTTTTTTTACGACTAGGACGGTGCCCTGCTCGACCACGGCTGCTCCGCTCGAGTCTTCCCCCATCTTCACCAGCGTGTATTGCGCCTTGAGTTGGTCTTCTAGAGAAACCGTGGCTTGCGCAACGGCCATTGGGGACGCGATTCCAACAAGAACGACAACCAAAGCGACGACGATCAAAGCGGAAACCGGGATGGCGATTTCGATTTTCTGGCGCATTGCAACCTTCCTCCTGTGAAGCTGCTGCTCCCACATCGCGAGCGGGTGGGAGCGGAGTGTAATTTTCTGCTGCGGGAAGAAAACTGGAAGCGTCGCCTATCTGCGCGACGCTCCCAGCTCTAACGAATCAAACTGCTCGTTGTGTTACTGCTGCTTGGCATCGGCCTCGGCGGCATCCGCCTCTTTGGCCTGGTCTTGCAAATCGCTCTGGACGGTTTTGTCCGGCTGAGGCGCCGGGACTTCCCCGTCATGGGTTTTGGTATCGGGAGCGGCCGGCAATCCGTTCTTACCCTGCTTGTCGGCGAGTTCCTTCAACCCGGCATCCATCTGGATGCGCAGTTGATTGTGCATCTCCTGCACGTCGTCGGCGGAGATTGCGACAGTAGCGCCAACCGCACACTCATCTTTCCTGCTGGCTTTGACGGTGGCGTTGACCATGTTGTCATCATCCGGTGTGTCGGTGTCGCGGTGGATGACGTCACCAGGAGTCAGCGAGCACTCGGTGCCATCGAGCGTAGTCAGATCTTCGTTGGTGGATACGACGAAGATGCGGATCTTGGGATCGAGTGCCGGAGGCACCTGGTCCCCGCCGCCGCTCGAAGCATTCTGACCGGCTGCGGCCGCGTCCTTTTCCGCCCCGATTTCGTACTTCATTTCGTCGGAAAGCGCTTGCTTCACGTCAGGACTGAGTTGAGCGTTGCCGGAGGGCGCTCCGCCACCCAGCATGTAGGCGCCATAGACAGTCTCGAGGTTGGCGGCAATCAGCGGATCGGTCGTCCACAAGGAAGCGACCTCGTCGCCCGACTGCGGTTGCGGCGTCAAAAATCCCTGGTCGCCGCCATCGCCGGCAGCTTGCTGCGCGGCATAAGCAGCTTGCAGGTTGGCGGCAATCAAATAATCTGTCAGCCAGAACGCGGCACCCGCATACACGGGATAAGGCGCAAACCATCCGCCATAGAAGCCAAACCACGGCGCTCCGCCCCAACCCCATCCATAAGCGACCGGTACGGCCCACGGATTGTAGGCCCATCCGTAGTATCCGGGACCCCAGTAGTACGGGGGAGCGTAGCCGTAATAATTACGGCCGCCCCAGCCGTAGCCGCGATATCCATAGGCGTAGTAATGTCCGCCGCGGTAGTAAGTGCGCTGATAATAGGAGTGGCCGCCGCGGTTAAAGTAAGCGCGTTGGCTGTATCCGCCGTATCTTCCGTGACTCACAATGGTGCGTCCGTTGTGGGTGCTGGTGATGCTGCGGCCGCCGTGCATTCCGCGATTGATCGTCATCCCACTCTTGGTGTGGATGGAGCGAACCTGGCCATTGGAACGCGTTTGCACCTGAGCGCCGCTCCTGGTGGTACGGGTCGTGGAGCCTCTGGGCGCATGGTTGCCCGCGTTTCCGGCGCGATTCCCGCCTTGGGCTCCGCCACGATTCGCACCCTGGGCTCCCCCACGATTACCGGTCTGAGCTCCGCCGCGGTTGCCATTTTGGGCTCCGCCACGATTACCCGTCTGGGCTCCGCCGCGATTGCCAGTTTGGGCTCCGCCACGATTCGCACCCTGCGCTCCTCCAGGTCGGTTGCCTCCCGTTTGACCGCCACGGTTTCCGGCTCCCTGACCAGCCCTGTTGCCCGCGTTTCCGCCGGCTCCGCGATTAGCACCACTTGCGCCGCCGGGTCCGCGGTTAGCGCCGGAGGCGCCGCCGGGTCCACGATTCATTCCCTGGGCCCCGCCGGGCCGCTGGCCGGTGTTTCCACCCGCATGTTGCGCCGGGGCGGAATGCTGCGCCGGGGCAGAATGGGCTGCCGGCGCGGAATGAGAGGCGGGCGCGCTGCCATGCTTTTGCGCCGAAGCGACTGCGGTTACGGTGAGAATAACCAGCAATACGGACCATTTACGCAGAATCTCTTTTTGTAGGTTCCTCGAATTCATAGCCTCTCCTGTGAGATGTAGAGCTCTTTCGTGCATTCCACCAGCGAGAACATATCAGCGAAGCGGACGAATTTCGTTCTTTCATCCGGCGCGCACCCTGGGCATAGGTTTTTTCGACAATAACTTCTGCGTCCGAGCGCCATAGGGGAAGGGCTGGGCGCCGGCCTTAGGAAGTCCCGACAATTTCACACCCGTTTCACGGCGGTGTCAAGCGAGTCCACTGTAAAGATCTCAACCGCCAAACCGTTCTGCGAAAAACTCGGCCTTCGGCAGCCGCCCCTGAAGGGGCACCTCAATCAATCGCATACGGCATCGCTAAAGCGATGCCCTGATACGAACCCAAAAAGGCACGCCAGCTTGAGCAACCTTCTGGTCACCTCCAAGGGTAACGACAGTAATTGGGGAGTGTTCCGTCGTTCGCCGATGGAGCTAATGAACCCAAATGTTAACCCACACACACGCTCGCTGGGCACTGCTGGCTTCATTCGCTCTGACTTGTATCCTTGCTGGCTCTGCGATGGCTGAAGAGGGAGACGATCCTTCCGGCCTCCCTACGTTTCGCAGTGCCGTCTCTGAAGTGCGGGTTACGTTTTTCGCAACGGACGAGAACAACCGTCCGCTGGAAGAGGTGACCAAGTCGGACTTTGCGGTCGTTGACAACGAATTGGTGGTGCGCAATTTCCGCAGCTTCACGCACTCCAACGAGAACTCGCTCGAAATCGTCGTACTAGTCGATCTGAGCGAGTCGGTCGCGCCGCGGGTTCGAACCGAAATCAGCGATGTGCTGCAACTGTTGGCGCGGGAGCGATCAATCGCCAATTCCAATTCCAATTCCAATGACAACATCTCCGTGGTGTCCTTTGGAGGAGCTTTGGACGCTCGTAGTGGCGTGCAGCCCGCCGTCCTCTGCACGAACGGTTGCCGTGCTTCCGACTCCGTGGCCAGACTGCTGGCGGTGAAGAGCGGAGGCGCAACGCCGCTGTTCGACGCGCTGATCCTCGCCGCCGATTTCATTTCGAATCATCGTCAAGCCAGTGGCCGTGGCGTTGGCCGTGACGACGTCCGGCCCGTCCTGCTGCTGTTTTCCGACGGCTGCGATACGCTCAGCATGCATTCCGCCAACGAGGCGCTGCAAGCGGCGCTCAACGCGGGCGCCTTGATCTACTCCGTCGATATGGGGAGAACGGGGAATCCCACCGCAGGCACCACTTTTTTGCGCCAGGTTGCCAGGGCTACGGGAGGACGCTATTTCCCGCTTGCCCGCCCCAACGCTCCGGAGGATGACGCCAGCGCGGTACTGAGCGCAGTGCTCGACGATCTGCGCGCTTCTTACGTGGTGACTTACGATTTGCCCAGCCATCAGGCTGGATTCCATTCGCTTCGGCTTTTGCCGACCCACAACCTCAAACTCATTTTCCACAGCCGAGGCGGTTACATCTACGACCCCAGCGATCAGTAATCGGGAGACCGTGATTTGGAAACCCCGAAAACCGAAGATTGGAGATTTATGAAATCCATATTGTTCTTGATGTTCGTTTTGAGTTGCATGTCGCTTGCTTTCGCGGCGCCGATCGGCGCTTATCAGCAAGGAACCGTAATTCGTATGCACATGGGCGACTGCCAGCTCATTCA
This sequence comes from Terriglobales bacterium, assembly GCA_049592035.1. Lineage (GTDB taxonomy): Bacteria > Acidobacteriota > Terriglobia > Terriglobales > Acidobacteriaceae > Acidiflorens. Next base: position 19,178 of record JBAWFQ010000271.1, on the reverse strand, counting down.
CCGGGGCTTCATGAACCAGTTCGGACCGCCGGCGCAAGCGGGGGTCGAAGACGGTTGTCCCGAATACACCCTTTTGACCGAAAAGGTCGTGTTTGTCATCGTGGGTAAGTCGTCCAGCCAACTGGTGCCGCTTGCTGAAGTGATCGACTTCCGTTTCCAGAACAAGGATTTAGCGATTCGCGTGGACGATGCTCGCAAGGAATCGAAATTTACCATCAAGGAGATGACATTGCGTTCGCAGTGGGAACTTATCCAGAAGCACATCGAACAGGAACTCACCGAGCCGCCGCGCGATCCGGTAGACACATCGCTGGCGCTCCGCAACCGGCGGTAGCCCAAGGCGGGAGCGCGGGAAGCACAAGCTTAACCGCAGGGAACACAGAGAAACACAGGGGAAATCGACAGAGCGAGCTTCACTGCAGTCCCCTGTGTTCCTCTGTGTTCTCTGCGGTTAAGTCCTTGAACCAACGCTGGAATTGACGAGAAACACGCCGAGAGCCAGACTGAGAGGTCATGGCAAAACTCCGAGTGGGCATCCTTTTTGGCGGACGCAGCGGCGAACATGAAGTGTCGTTGCTGTCGGCGGCATCCGTTCTGAACGCAATCGATAAAACAAAATACGAAGTGGTGCCCATCGGCATTACAAAAGATGGACGCTGGCTGACGGCGGAACACGCGGAACGCCTGCTGAAGGGCGACGCCAACGTCCAAGCCCCACCAGCAACACATCTGCGCGCAGGCGATCCCGAGGCTACTCCGGGGGCGGCGGTGCTAGCCGCGGGCGAGTCGGTAGTCGTTCCTCCGGAACCGGCGCACCGCGAGGCCGGACTGGCGCCGTTTCAAACCGATGCTTCCGCGCTCCGACGAGCGGCCGATCGCGCCATCAATGTCGATGTCATTTTTCCCGTGCTGCATGGAACCTTCGGCGAAGACGGCACGATTCAGGGACTGCTCGAACTGGCCGACATCGCCTACGTAGGCGCGGGCGTGCTGGGCTCAGCCGCGGGCATGGATAAAGACATCATGAAGTCTTTGTTTCGCGCCGCAGGATTGCCCATCGTGAAACACGTGACCGTCTTGCGCAGCCAGTTTGAGCGCGAGCCGAAGAAAGTCGCGAAACTGGTCGAGAGCAAGCTGAAGTATCCCGTGTTCGTGAAGCCGGCGAATCTGGGGTCGTCGGTCGGAATCTCGAAGGCGCACGATCGCAAGGAACTTGGTCCCGCGATCGCGGAAGCGGCGAAATTCGATCGCAAGATTGTGATTGAAGAAGGCGTCGGCGGAAAAAAGAGCAAGGCGCGCGAGATCGAGTGCGCTGTGCTCGGCAACGACGATCCCAAGGCGTCGATTGCGGGAGAAATCATTCCCTGCAAGGAGTTCTACGACTACGACGCGAAGTATCTGGTGGAAGGCTCGGAAGCGGTGATTCCGGCCAAGATCACGAAAGCGGAAATGAAAACGGTGCAGCGATTGGCGATTGCGGCGTTTCAGGCGGTCGATTGCACGGGGCTGGCACGCGTCGACTTTCTGATGGACCCCAAATCGCGCAAGATCTTCGTCAACGAGATCAACACCATGCCTGGGTTTACCGCCATCAGCATGTATCCGAAGATGTGGGTGGCATCGGGCGTGTCATACCCTGAGTTGATTGACCGGCTAATCCAGTTGGGCATCGAGCGGCACGAAGACAAGCGGCGGAATCAGTACAGCAAGTAAGGCGTGTGATGGCGGGCTTTTGCTCTGAGCTGCTAACTTAAGAAGTTATTTCCGATTAGACCGTGACTCGATCAGAATAATCGGAACTCCGCGATGCGCTCGGAATGGGCACTCTGACGGCCGAGCCGTCCAGGCTAGCGCTTGGCAGCTGCAGCGCCTTGTCAGTCTGCAGAGAGCGCACTGATCGTAACGTAATATCCGTCCGGATCTCGGAGCGAGAACTCCTTGGTTTGAGTGTTCGGATTCACGTGTGGCTCCTCTTCGAGCCGAGTGACGAGAGAGCGTACCCTTTGAAGCGCCAGGTCGAAATCATCGACACGGAAGAACAACAGGAGGCCGTTGCCGGCTGTCCCGTGATCTGGGCTCATCAATGAGGGGTGCTCGTGGGCGCCCCACTGGTGGAGGCAGAGCAAGACAGTTCCATCTGAATCGAGGATTTGCCCAAAGTAATCATGGGCAGGACGGGTAGCCGGCTGACCAAACAGCGCCTGGTACCATTTGAAGCTGTCCCGCACGTCGCTTACCCCTATGATCGTCCACGTGCGCTTCATCGCATCCTCTTCTGCAGACTAACATTCCGTGCCGTTCTCGAGCTCAAAGAAAAGGTTCCGGTCCAGGGGAACCCGCCGACTCTCCACTTCGTACCGTATCTTGAGGCAAGAAGCGCCTGGCTTCCGAGGAAGCGCTTCCCGGAGCAATGAATTGGCAATTGACTCCGCTCCGGTTGCCCATGTCATCATTATCATTATTATTGCCGGATTATTGCCGGTGCGAGGTGGCAGATGCAGCTAGAAGCGCAGCGGGGCGGCCCAGTCAGCCTTTCAGAGCGCATCGTTTTTATCGATATTCTGCGGGGCATGGCGCTGTTTGGAATTCTGGCTGCGAACATGCGCGCTTTCTTCGCGCCGCTGGAGACCTACGACAACATCCGCGTCCTCTTTTCTGGGCACGCCGACACCGCGGCCCAGTTCTTCGTCGATGCCTTTATTCAAGGGAAATTCGTCACCATTTTTTCTTTTCTCTTCGGCTTGGGCTTTGCCATGCAGATGAGCCGGGCGGAAGCGCGCGGCGTACGCTTCCTGGGCTTTTATCCGCGACGACTGCTCGCGCTCGCTCTGTTCGGCGTAATTCACGGGCTGCTCATCTGGGGTGGAGACATTCTGCTGACCTATTCGATATCGGGAGCAATTTTGTTGCTCTTCCGCAAGCGCCAGCAGAAGACACTGCTCTGGTGGGCTGGAAGTTTATTCGCGCTGCCCATCGTGATCAGCTCGGTTCTCCTCTCGATCTATTACAGCCGCTTCCGTTTTCATTGGATGGACCCCAAACCGCCCGACATGAAGAAGATTTACGCCGTGATCAATATCTATGCGCATGGAACAGCGCGGCAGATCCTGGCGCAGAACTGGGTGGAATGGAAGCAGATGTTGCCCGGGCAACTTTTCGCCATCTATGCAGTGGCGCTTTTTCTGCTCGGCATGTGGGTGTGGCGCGCCGGCATCCTGCAGCGCTTCGACGAATACAGGCCGGTGTTCAAGTTGGTATGCGCGTGGTGCATTCCGGTGGGCCTGATTATCAACCTCTATGTGGCGAGCATGAGGTTGATTGTTCCTCCTGGCGTCGTTTCGGTTTGGGCGTGGTCGGCTGGAGTTCTCTGGCTGCCCGGAGCGCACATTTTGAGCGCAGGTTATGCTACCGGCCTGGCGCTTCTTTTTATGGACGAACATAAGCGGCGCTTTCTACTGCCGTTCGCCGCCGTGGGGCGGATGGCGCTGACGGACTACTTGATGCAGTCGGTGGTTTGCACGCTGTTCTTTTATCACTACACCACCGGTCTCTTTGGACGCGTTGGACCAGCCATCGGCCTCCTGCTCACGTTCATTCTCTATGGCGCGCAGGTTGCATTCAGCAACTGGTGGCTGCAGCGATATCGGTTTGGTCCGATGGAGTGGTTGTGGCGCGGCATGACTTACGGTAAGTTCCCGTCGATGTACAAAGAGGAACCCGTGCCGACAATCAAAGCAGCGACGCCCGAAGTGCCGGCGACCGAAGCGCCGGCCCTCTTGTCGCCGCCCATCGCGCTCTCTGCGGCCGATGGAACGCAGACAGCAACCGCAGCCACGTCTGAGTTGTCATTCCCGGACCCTACTAGCTCGGGGTCAGCACCACACTCGCGTCCTTAGGCAGATAACTCTTGCGGCGAAACCAGTCTTCCATCGCATCCCGCAGTTGATCGAGCGGGACATGTGTTCCAATCTCCAGACAGCCGTCGGCCACCGGCAGCGTGTCGTCAAAAACCGATGCGTTGGTGAAGTTGCGCATGGCGAAATTGTCGAGCCATTTCATCGGACAAGGGTGAAGCTGCCCTTCGTGCTGGTATTCCACGCGGATTTTCCGGGCAAACATGCCTTGATTTAAGCACAAGAGACACGTTCACCGCCGAGACGCCGAGTGCGCCGAGAAACCCTTTTTTTTCAAAATTCAAAACCGAGCGGGCAGAATTTCAGTTTGGCTAATCCCAAACTTGTCATCCTGAGCGAACCGGGGCCCCCAGCGCGCCCGCTTTTGGCGCGATGGGGTGGAGAAGCGAAGGACCTGCTTTTTGCTGGCGGCACTCGGCGACCTCGGCGGTTAGTTCGCTTTTTTTTCCAAACTAGCGGGCGGCAGGAACCGGAGGCTCGACCTCCGCCACCACGCCTTCCAGGTGCTGGAGAGTTTCATCAATGGTGAGCGCATACATTTCGCGGCCCAAGCCTTCGCCCGATTCCAACGCAGTTTTCAGAAAATGTCCGGCGATTTCTTTGGCCAGCGAATCGGTGATCACCTTCCCGGTGCGCTTTTTGTATTCCACCCAGGCGGGATGCGGCAGAGCGACCCATACCGGTCGCCCGTCAACTAAAAACTTGATGTCCACCGCGTCCGCGTGACGAGTGGCGATGGCGACTACCAGAGCCTGATAGAGGCAGTGTACTTGCTTTTTGGCCCAGCGATCGGTGGCAGTAAAGTCAGTGAACATAAGGGAACTCGCAAGAGTTGTACCCGTAACTATATCGCTGTGCAAAGCCAGGGAGCAAATACAGGTCAGAGGTAAGAGGTCAGATTGCAGAGGTGTAACGCTGGGTTCTAAACCTCTGCAATCTGACCTCTTACCTCCCAACCGTACTAGTCCCGCTCCGGCGGACGCTGCCCGGAAACCGGGATCCTGTGCTCCTGATCCAGATATTCTCTCGGCCCGTGATCGGAATGCGCGTTTGGCACCGGAACATCTCCCAGCGCACTCATCGGTTCCGTCTCTTCTGTGGAAGCATCCTGACCCGATGCAGTCGTATAGATCGCCTCCTCGAAAAGAGATCCCGACTTCGCCTGCGCTGCGGCAAACACCGGAAACGCCTTGCCGCCCCCAAATCCCACCGCGACGTAATCCGCCACCATGGTTCCGGAGAACGTTTCCGGCAGCCATGTCAGCTGCATGGGACCGGCCAGCTCTTCGGGCGTACTCCACGTCTTGCCTGCCGTGGAAGACTGAATGAACCCGGCATAGAGCGAGCAGTCGTTCCCGCAATTTGACACCGGGTAATAGTAGTAAACCAGCGCCACATGCGCCTTGGCTCCCTTGCTGCCGGGCTCAATTGCGGCGCCGGTGATGAAATGATCGACCGTGCTGCTAACCGCATCGATCGGCACGCGCTTCACCGCCTTCCACTTGGTCCCGTTGCTCGACGTGCTGTACACAATGTCGTTCGAGGAGCAGTTGGTGCGGAAACGGCAATCCGACCACAGCACGTACACCTTGCCTTTGGCATCAATCGCCGATGAGATCAGGCCCCCACTGCGGATTCCTCCAGCTTCACCGTGGCTAATGTCGCTCGCGACATTTACCGCTTTCGTCCAGCTGGCTCCGCCGTTGGTCGAGCTGAACGCGATTACGTTGTTATTGAATCCGTTGATCGGGACAATTACCGTCCCCTTCGGCTGCACCTGCGGCACGCCGCCGATACCGTAGTCGTTCCCGGCCGTACCCATGGCCGGCCCCCAGGTTTTCCCGCCGTCGGTCGAAGTGCTCATCTGAATCAGGTCGCCATCGTTAGTGTTGTCCCACTCGGAATAGCAGTGTCCGTAATAAGGACTGGTGGCAGTGTTGTCGCAGACAATCCAGTTTTTGTCGGCGGCGCTCGACCCGGTAACCGTGACCGGGTCATTCCAGTTGATTCCGTCGGCCGACGAACTCACCGCCACTGTAGTGTTGCCGTTTTCGGCGATCGGCAGCGTCGAGATCAGCCAAACTTTATGCATGGCGTCATAGGCCGGAGATGCATCGCTGTCCGCATCATTTGTTCCGTTGCCCTCGTAAATGGTAATTCCCGGTAGATACCCATTGGTCCAGGTCGCGCCGCCATTGGTTGAAGTCGCGAACCCTACATCGGCGCCTCCTCCTCCGTAAATTCGCGCTACCTGAAATGCGGTCACAATGGTCGAGCCATAGGTGAACGCACCCGGTTCGACCTCGGTGTCGTGCTGGCTGGGAGAATCGGTGAAGGTGTCTTCACTCAGTTGCGTAAGAGTCACCTGGGCCTGGGCAAAGACCGCGAACACCATGCCGGCGGCCAAAACTATCAAGCATCGTACACGGCTACAGAACACAGAGTGTTTGAGAGCGTTCATTGCTGATTAACCTCGGAAATGAAATGGGCGAGGATTCAAAGTTGGTGCAGACGCGTAGCGCAAGCACAAGCAGAGAATGTTTTCGGGAAAGATCTGCCGCCTTGGGGGGATTGCGGCTCCCGCCTCAGTTCCCGAGACTAGCCGCTCCGCCCAGCACTGTCAACCTTGTGGGTACTGGGTGCAGTTTGAAGCGGCTTTGAAAGGGCACGGCTTCACAGAGTGCTGAAAAACTCAGGTGGTTTTGCTTTTTTGGCCGATGGGCGCCCCATCCTTGCGCGTTTTTTGCGCAAGGGTGGGATTCCACGAAAGCGTCCACCAAGGGTTTTTGCATTTGATTTTGATTTTGATTGATTTTTTTCTTTCGGGTGGCGCAGCGGTTTACCGCTGCGATGACCGTCGCATTTTCATTGCGGCTTTAGCCGCTGAGGGACGGCAATTTTCAAACTCAACCACTACCAGCTTGTGAAACCGCTTGACCAGAGTGTGAAATGTTCTGCTAGCCTATCCGTATGCCACAGTCCGTCAAAGAGCGCGTTGCCAAATTGCGGGCAGAAATCGCAGAAATCAGTGAAGCCAACCGCCAATACCTGCAAGGTGGCAAAAAAATCATCGGAGCCTCCGACCAGGAACGCCGGCTGCAAAGATTGCAGGAAATTATGGACGAACTCATGTCGCTGACCGACTGGAAGAAACCCTGACCCGCGCGAAGCGTTTGTCGATGTTTCTCCATACCTTGTATCGAAATCGCAACACTTCCCAGCTACAATGGTTCGCGTGAAGCCGACGATTTATGTAGTGGAAGACGATCCGGATATTTCGCGCCTGGTGCGCCACCATCTGGAAGGCGCGAGCTTCAACGTACGACTTTATTCGACCGGGAATCTGGTCGTGGTCGATGCCGAACGCCAGCGTCCGGCGCTATTTCTGCTCGACATCATGGTTCCAGGAAAAGACGGTCTGGAACTTTGCCGCCAGATCCGGCAATCGGTTTCGCTCGCCTCCGTGCCAGTGATTTTTTTGACCGCGAAAAGTGGCGAAGCGGATCGTGTGCTGGGGCTGGAGTTGGGAGCCGACGATTACATTCCCAAGCCCTTCAGCCCACGCGAACTGGTGGCTCGCGTCAAAGCGGTGCTGCGCCGGTTTGAGCGGCCACTGCCGCCTTTGCCCACCAAGATTGACGAAATCCACATTGACCCCAGCGCGATGACCTTGACGGTTCGTGGCAAGCAGGTGCCGACGACGGCCACCGAATTCCGGCTGCTCGACCACTTCATGCGGCACGCGGGACGGGTTTTTACTCGCGACCAGTTACTCGACTCGGTGTGGCGAGACACGGCGTATGTCACGCCGCGCTCGGTGGATGTTTATGTGCGCCGCATCCGTGAAAAAATTGAGCCCGATCCCGAGAACCCGCGCTACCTGAAGACGGTGCGGGGGGCCGGCTACCGTTTTGAGGTCGCGCGTTGAGAAGTCGCATCTTCGTCAAAATGATGTTTGTGTTTCTGCTCGTCATCGCGGTCACCGCGATCACGTTGCAGGTCACCGTGCACACCGTGTGGGAACGCACCCTCCGCGAGCAGATCGAGCGCGGTCTCAAACAGAAAACTTTGATGTTCGCGCAGCGCGTGGAAACGGACCGGCAACATTCACTCGCCGACATAACCGCGCAGGCGGGCCAGGCTGCCGGAGCGCGCGCCACCGTCATCGATCCCACGGGCAAGGTGCTGGCCGATTCGGAAGCCGATCCCAGCACCCTGGAGAATCACGCGCATCGCAAGGAATTCGTCGCCGCACTCGCCGGCGAAGTGGGCCTGGATGAGCGCCAGAGTCAGAATCTCGGCGTTCCTTTTGTGTACGTGGCCGCGCCGGTTTCGGGAGGAGCGGTGCGGCTGGCGTATCCGTTGCCCGAGATTGAGATTACGGATCGTCCGCTGGGCATGGCCCTGTTTTGGGGATCGCTCACCGCCTTCGTTTTCGCGGTGATCGTGGCGGCGGTTGCTTCCCAGTACGTTGGGCGGCGCCTGCAACGGATCGTGAGTTTTGCCGAGCGCGTCGCCGGAGGAGATCTGACCGCCAGAATCGCATCCACGGCGACGGACGAGATCGGGCAAGTGGCGTCCGCACTCGATAAGACGACGCGCCGCGTGGAAGAAAGCTACGCTCGCGTGCAAACCAGCCAGCGCGAGTTGGAAACGCTTCTCAACAGCATGCAGGACGCGGTGATTGCCGTCGACGTCGACGGGCGCGTGCAGTGGGCGAATCGCGGCATGAACCGTCTGCTGCAGCGCTCTCCGCGCCTGAATGCGCCATTGATCGACAGCGTCCGCGACCCGGAATTTCTGGCTGCGGTGCAAGACGCCGCCCGCCTCCAGGTGGTGACTTCGGCGCGCTCGAACACCATCACCTCCGGCCGCACCTTCGATGTCACCGCGGCGCCCATGCCGGGAGGCGGCGCGGTTGCCGTGCTCCGCGATCTTACCGAGACCGAGCGCATGGAAAAGAGCCGCCGCGATTTCATCGCCAACGTTTCCCACGAGCTGCGCACACCGCTGACGTCCATCCAGGGCTACACCGAGACGCTGCTCGATGGCGCTCTGGTGGACAACCATGTCCGCGATTTTCTGGAAATCATTCGCAAGAATTCCGCGCGCATGTCGCGGCTTACGGAAGACCTGCTGACACTGGCTCGCGTCGAGTCGGGCGAGCAGCGCTTCGGCATCCAGCCGGTCAACACGGAAGAACTGCTGCAGGATGCTCTGGAGAGTTTCCATGAGTTGGCACGCTCGTATGGAGTCGAACTGGTGGTTGAGAACGCGGTTCCCGACGCCAAGGTGAATGCGGATCGCGAAGCCATTCACCAGATTTTTTCGAACCTGATCGAAAATGCGCTGAAATATGCGGCGTCCGGAAAGCGAGTTGTTCTTGGAGCTCGCCCGGCAGAGAGCGGCGTTGAATTCTTCGTTCGGGACTTCGGACCCGGCATTTCCTCCGAGCATCTGCCGCGTCTTTTCGAGCGCTTCTACCGCGTCGACAAAGCGCGCTCACGCGAATCCGGAGGCACCGGGCTGGGACTTGCCATCGCCAAGCATATCGTCCTGGCACATGGTGGAACGATTCGCGCCGAGAGCGAGCTTAACCACGGCTCGACTTTTTTGTTTACCTTGACCGCTCCTGAGGCAGCCGCGGCGTAGAAGCTCGTAACTTAGAAGCCCGTAACGAAGAGGTTTCCGAGGACGCGCCGTCACCGAATCTGGCCGTCACCGAATCTGAACGACAACGGCAACGTCAAGCTTCGAATAGTACTTCTTAACGTCCTTGGCCCCGTACTTGTCGCGGAACTTCTCGACCACAGACAAGACCCGCGTGGGATCAGAGATAGGAACGGCCCGCGTAGGGGCAGGTGCCCTCACCTGCCCAGGCGGGCGAAGCCCGCCCTCCGCATCGATCCGAATCATCGGGTTGTTAAGCACGTTCTTATACCACTGTGTATCCGAACCCTGCACCGGCAAGAGGTACAGATCCTCGCCATCCAATACGAACCAGACTGGGATTGAGATCGTACGTCCTGACTTTCTGCCGGTCACGCTGATGTTAATTTCTTGAGATCGTGAAAGCCGCTCTTTTAGAGCTGGAGCATCGTTCCGCGTTGGCTTGTTGCTCATCACCATGTCCTTGTCCTCTATTTTCCGGTACAGTATTGTTCGTCGCTGACCTGTTCCATCCAGTCAACAACCTTACCGTCGAGCTTTTCCTGAATGGCGATGTGCGTCATGGCGGTGGTCGACGTAGCTCCATGCCAGTGCTTTTCGCCGGGCGAAAACCAGACCACATCTCCCGGCCGAATTTCCTCAATCGGGCCGTCCCAGCGCTGCGCCCATCCGCGACCAGCCGTAACAATGAGAGTCTGGCCTAGTGGATGCGTGTGCCACGCAGTCCGCGCTCCCGGCTCAAAAGTTACGCTGGCGCCTTGAACCAGTGCCGGATCGGGTGCCTGAAACAGCGGGTCGATCCTTACCGTACCCGTGAACCACTCTGCCGGCCCCTTAGCGGAAGGTTGCGTACCAACTCTTCTGATTTCCATTGATTTGAACTCTTCAGTTGCAACCTGGCTGGGTCGCGTCCCTTGCCGCATTGTAACCAAATGGCTCGGGACTCGTAGTTGGCGTAGTTGGCGGCGAACGAGCACCTCATCCTGTCAACGTCGGCGAGTACAATCGGACACAGAGGGCGACTTTAATGCTGGATCTGGCAGACGTCCTTGGCGGTTTTGGCACTCGCACAAATGATCTCTTGCGGGATACCTGGAAGTTCACTCTTTCCCTCAATAACATCATCACGTATAGCCCGGTGGCCTGGAACCACAAAGGGCTTGACCCGATGCCGTTCTCGAGGGCGATGTTGCAACTCGAGGAGGAATTGAAATGTCTGTCGAGAAGCATCATAGAAGCTCAGGACCATGGGAGCGTGCCCGCACTGGAGCGGTTGTACGAGAAGGTTGAGCCCGCGTTCAGAGTCGGATTTGGTGGGGCTGGACGTGAAAATCAATTAGCGGCGGATGCGATTAGCCTGTATCTCGAACAGCAGCAGGTCCTGCTCTTCACCTACACCGGGAAGACATCGTTGGTCGTGCGGTCTTGCTATCAAGATATCTTCCTCCGCCAACTGGCCAGCCACACGTTTGTGAAGCATCCGTTTCTCTCGAAAGAATCGCTGGATCGCGCAGGGGCAGAGGTCATTGCGTATGCGGAAGACTTTTTGAGGTCGCTCCAGCTGATATTCCAGACTGATATCGAAGGGATCTTCAGGAAGTATCTCGCCTTGCTTGTCGATCTGCACGGCGCCCTCTGCAAGCATCCCATCCGGGTGCCAACTTATGGAGGGGTTCCGCCGCGGCGGATTGCCCGCACCGATGCCGGCGTGGCGTCGGATTTCATCGGCGAGATGCGAGAGATGGCCAATCTTGAAGACTCACAACGAGAACAGATCCTGACCCTGCGCGACGCTGACGGAAACGCCGAAACTAAGCTGTACCGGAAGCTGGCTGTCTCGCCCGACTGGGCCGCTGAACTCGGCCACGTAGTAGCGTTCATGCATCAGTTGAACCAGGACCCGCTTACCAGGCACGCGGTTTTTGAAGCGGGAGCGCAAGGCGAACTTCAGCCCGTCGAGATTGAGGAAGCGAAGAGCAATCAAGTCATCGATCAGGAGAAGAACGTTGCTCGACTCCGAACACTCCTCACCGCGTTCGTTAAGGGGGGTCATATGCCGTTCACTCTGCTCGAGGGTGAGGGCGGTGTGGGTAAGACACTTTCCCTGCAGGCACTGGTTCGTGAGATCGATGGTTTGAAACTCGTCCTGATCTCTTCGGACTACCTCGGTCAGATCAGGGAGTATGCCCAGCGCATGGCCGAGGGACCCTGGAGGACCGTGCTCTACATTGATGATATGACGTTTGACCCGCGTCACTATGAGAGTTTCAAGATTGGAACGCAAGGCATGAAGCGGTTCTATGACAACGTCACGGTTATGGCGGCTGCTAATCCGTCCTCATTGGCGCATCTCCCACCAGAGGTGTTGCGACGATGGCCGATTCGGATCAAGTATGGGCGACCAAACTTGGCAAATGGCGCGACCTTGCACAAAGTGTTCCGGGCAAATTGCGATCGTGTAGGGATGGAGTATGCCCCCGGTCTCGTGACCGCGTTCCAGAAATTGCATAGAAGCGCGCTCAAGACTCTGCCGCCGTCCGCGGTCTATGATTACTTGCGCGAAGTCAAGCTGACGCGAGGACCATAGGCGCCATCCACCTCACAACGGCTGTTAGCCATGACTCCGCGTACAGGCGTGCCCCGCTTTCACTCACAACCCCAGAATCAGCCGGTCATTTAGCAAGTTGCCAACCAGGCGGAAGCCGACCCATCGCCGATCCCCTCCCGACCGCATTATTGTTGACCATAAATTCACCGCCTTTTAACCTGCCCTGAAGCTCCAGGAATTATGCTTTCGACAGGAGTGTATATCGCGCTCCCGGTGGATGCCGACCGCGTCTAGTAAGGCGGATCGAGCATCTATAAGAATCGGGGTAGTTTTGCTTATGGGCACAGCCAGCGTAAAAACGCCTTCGCCGCAGCCGTCGCATCGCCTCTTGGTGCAGCGGACGGTGGAAGCGTGCGAGTTGGCCCGCGAGGCTGCGGCCATAGCCGCCGAGGGCATTGCCACTGGATCGATGTCGCGGTTGAATGACATCCGGCAGTGCGAAAAAGAACTCGATGCCATCGACCTGGAAGTGGACTCCGGCGTAACCGCGACCATCACTCAAGTTCCGGAAGCCGAAACCCGGCAACTACTGGCCTGCATGAAGGTCATGATCGGCCTCGAGCGCATTGGAGACCTGCTGCTGAGTTTTGCCACCAGCGCGCAGGCTGCCGGAGGCCGTCTCGATTCGCAGGATGCCCGCGAATTGACGCAGATGGCCACGATCCTCGAAAAAATGCTGGCCGATGTGGGCCAGTCGTTTTCCCAAAAGGATGTAAAGAAAGCCATCGACGTGCTCCGCGCCGATGCGGAAATGGACCGCTTGCGTAATCTCATCTTTTTGCGCCACATCGAGAATCCGGAGAACATTGCGCATCACGCCAGCCTGCAGGTTATCTTCATGACGCAATCTCTCGAGCGCGCCGGCGACCACGCTAAGAACCTGGCGGAAGAAGTTTGCCACTTTGTCAGCGGACGCAGCATCCGGCACCTGCTCATGGCCTACGACAAACCCAAAGAACAGATGTTTATAGAATGGCTGCGCCACAAAGACGAAAAATCGCAGTAACCCCGCGATAAATCCCCGCGGGTGCCCCACTCATCGCGTTCTGTGCGATGAGTGGGATTCCACGGTAGCGTCCCGCCAGGGTTTTTGCATTTGCAGTTGATTTTGTTTTTGGGTGGCGCAGCGCTTCAGCGCTGCGATCAATGGCATTGTTGTGATTGCGGCTTTAGCCGCTGAGGGACGGCAATTTTCAAACTGCGCCACTACCTCCGATGAGGGGCTCTTGACAGCCAGAGTCTCCAAGGCGAGACTCGGTTCAGTCCCTCTCAATCTCCATGCCCGGATCGGCCCAACCCGAGGAACGATTTCCGCCAGTGAGCGCCGGGGATGCGACCGCCGAAAGGGATCGGCCGTCTTCTGTGGGCACGGCAGTTGGCGCAGTCGACGATGCGTCCAACGGCAGCCGCGTGCTGGCGGAAACAGAGCTGGACTCCGCCCTCCAGTTGTTGGTGGAACGCGCACAATACATCACCGGAGCCACCGGAACCGCGCTCGCTCTGCCTCAAGGTGACGAGATGGTTTGCCGCGCCAGCGCTGGCTCTTCCGCGCCGGCCGTCGGGGCGCGTCTGCAGGTACGTTCCGGATTGACCGGCGAAAGCATCGCCCGGCGGCAGTTGCTGCGCTGCGACAACGCGGAGACCGATCCGCGGGTGAATCTTGAAGCCTGTCGCGCGCTAGGTATAGCCTCCATCGTAGTTTTGCCGTTGCTGCGGCGGAACGGCGAGGTTCGCGGCCTGTTCGAATTATTCTCGGATCATCCCTACGCCTTCGAGGAGCGCGACCTGGTCGCACTCGAGCGCATGGCCGGCCTTACCTTGACGGCCCTCGACCTGGCCGAGCAGCGCCAGAACTCTACGCCGCCGAGGCGCGCATCGGAAACACCAGTCGAACCTCCGCCCGAACGCTCCGCGCAGGCGGCTGCGGCGATTCCGCTCAGCATTCCGAACTACGTACCTCGCGGCATCTCAAACGACATTCCCAGCAACCCAGAGCTCGCCGAGCCCGCGGTCGTACCCGCCGAGCCGCCCACAATTTCGTTGTCTTCTTCAGAAGCGGCGTCTGCAACGGTACCAGCGCCCGCTCCGCTTCCCGAGGCCATGCTGCGCGTACAAAAATGCGCTGCCTGCGGATTTCCTGTATCAGAAGGGAGAACGCTCTGCCTCGATTGCGAGAAAAAAGAGAGCGAAAAGAAGAAAAGCGATCAGAAGCAGCGAGAGTGGGATCAAAGCCAGATCCCGCGACATCAGGCCGAGCCAGACCCGGCTGGACGGGATCAGATCGAATCAGGTCAGATCGAATCAGGTCAGACCGACTCAGGTCAGATCGAATCACGTCAGACCGAGGCGCAAGCAATAACGCCCGGCGAGCCCGAGCAAGATCCATCTTCCGATTCATCTCTGGTGTCCGCCGCGCAGAAGGAAGACGAATTCGTTCCCGCCTTCCTGGCAAACTCCGTGCCCGCGCAGGAATCGTGGCTCGCGAACCATGTCAATCTGTTGGCCATCGTTGTTCTCATCCTCGGCATCCTGGTCGCTGTCGTGGTCTTTCGATAACGAACTTTGCACCCGTAAGTGCGTCTTTCCCTTGACAAGATGACTGTGAAACCCATACTCTGCGCTTAATTCGTTGTTTCGACCGACAGGTGCCCAAGCATGAAAAATGTGTACGAAGTTTTACGGCAGAAAGAACTTGAATTAAGCCGGCTGGAAAAAGAAGTAGAAGCCTTGCGCGTCGCTGCCCCGCTGCTTTCGGAAGAAAAAGAACCGCAGATGGAAGCACCCAAGCCCACTTTAGCTGCTACCGCGCCACCGCAGCCGGTTCGGATTCCTCCAGTGGTCGCGGCCCAGGCGGCCAACGGCCCGGCCCGAGTTGCCGGCTGGGAAGATGCAGCCAAGCGCTGGCCGTAAACCGATTCATTCGTCGCCGTAGAGACGGGGCTTGCCCCGTCTCCGCGTGATGATAAGAGCCCTTTTGTTTAGATAGCCCAGATTGCATAGCCCTGGATCGCGGCTCGCTCCTGGGCTATTATTTTGGTCGCCCGCCGCGCGGATTTCTAGATCCCGCGCTTTTCAATCCAGCTTAGTGAACGCCAGCGCCAACAGCGTTTTCTGCTCGACATCGTGCGCCTTGGCCGATCCGGTCGCCGGACTCGCACTCGCGGAGCGCTTCACCGAATGCACCGGCCGCTCGTCGGTGACGAACTTCAAGCGCGGCAGCATATAAGAGAGCGCACCCATGTTGGCCGGTTCTTCCTGCACCCACACAACATCTCGCGCCGCGCTGTGACGCTGCAGTTCGGCCGTCAGTTCCGCCTCGGGAAACGGATACATCTGCTCGAGGAAGACAATCGCGGTACGTAACTCGTTGGCATTGGCGTTAGCGTTGTTCGAGCGCTTCTCGCGTTCGGTGCGCAGTTCGTGGCCGATTTTTCCCGTGCAGAGCAGAATCCGCTGCGCATCCTGCGCTTCCGTGTCCGGAATCACCGGCAGAAACTTCTGATGGGTCAAATCTTCCAGCGGAGACAGCGCATCCGGATGCCGCAACATGCTTTTCGGCGTAAATACGATGAGTGGCTTCCGCCACTTGCGCAGCGCCTGCCGCCGCAGCAGGTGGAAATACTGCGCCGCATTCGAAGGCTGGCAAATCTGAATGTTATCGCGCGCCGCCAGTTGCAAAAATCGCTCGATGCGCGCGCTAGAATGCTCCGGACCCTGTCCTTCATAGCCGTGAGGCAACAACAGCACCAAGCCTGACAGCAGGTTCCACTTGTCCTCGCCCGCGCACACAAACTGGTCGATCACCGCCTGCGCGACGTTGGCAAAATCGCCAAACTGGGCTTCCCACAGCACCAGCGCCTCGGGATAATCGCGGCTATAACCGTATTCAAATCCCATCACGCCCGCTTCCGAAAGCGTCGAGTTGTAGATGTCGCACGCGGCTTGTCCCGGCGCAATGTTACGCAGCGGAACATATTCCGACTCGTCCTCGGTATCGATGAGCACCGAGTGCCGCTGATTGAAGGTCGCCCGCCGCGAATCCTGACCGCTGAGGCGCACCGGAATCCCCTGCTTCCCGAAGTTAGGCTTGACCAGACTGGCAAACGCCAGCGCTTCTGCCATGCCGTAGTCGACCGGCTTCTTGCCCGTCCCCATCTCCTGCCGCTGCTCGAGCAACTTCTTCACCTTGGGATGGATGTGAAAACCCTCTGGATACGTGGTCAAACGCTCGGTGAGTTCTGCCAGTTCTTCACGCGCGATGCCCGTGGGTTGTTCATACTCCGCTTTGTAACGGCCGCCAAAGTATTCGTCCCAATAATTCGGAAGATCGCGCATCAGCGGCTTCTTGGTGAATTGCGTTGCGCTCTTCTGCGCCGCGCCGTACTCACTCTTCACCGCTTGTACCTGCGCGGCGATTTTGTCGTCGTCCATGCCGATCCGCTTGGCGTAAATCTGATAGAGCGGCGGATGCACTTTGATCGCCTTGTACATCAGCGGCTGCGTCACCGTGGGATCGTCCACTTCGCTATGTCCATGGCGCCGGTAGCCGATGAGATCGACGATCACGTCGGTGCCAAATTTGTAGCGGTACTCGGTGGCCAGGCGCGCGATCCGCATCACTGCATCCACGTCTTCGCCATTTACGTGAAAGATCGGAATCGCCTGCCGCCGGCCCAGTTGCGCCGAGAAGCGCGAGGAATGCTCTTCGCGGTCATTGGTCGTGAAGCCGATCAGATTATTGGCGATTACATGGATGGTGCCGCCAACCGTATAACCAGCCAAGTCGGCATAGTTCATCGTCTCGGCCGTGATGCCTTGCCCCGCAAACGCGGCGTCGCCGTGCACCAGCACGGGCAGATATTTTGCCGTACCGCCTTCGCCGGCACGGTCCTGCTTGGCGCGTGTGCGGCCCACCGTCACCGGATCAACCGCTTCAAGGTGGCTGGGATTCGACGCCAGGTGGATGTGAATTTTCTTTCCGCTCTTCGTGACATATTCGCCGGTCGCGCCCATGTGATACTTCACGTCGCCCGACCCGAGTACGCTGCGCGGATCCACATCCTCAAATTCGGCGAACACCTGTTCCGGCGGACGATTTGCCAGATGAATGATGACGTTCAGCCGTCCGCGATGGCTCATGCCCATCACCAGTTCCACGGCGCCGTTCTCGCCGGCCACGTCCAGAACCTCATCCATTGCGGGCAACAAAGAAGTATTGCCTTCGAGCGAGAAACGCTTGTTGCCCAGATAGCGCTGCTGCAGCGTCTGCTCGAACAGATCGGCGCGCACCAGCAGGTTGAGCGCGCGCTCGTGATTAATGTTGACGTCGAGGTCGGCCGCTTCGCCTTCGAACCGTTCCTGAATCCAGCGCCGCCGCTCCGGGTCGGCGATGTGCATGAACTCCACGCCCACGCTGCCGCAATAGATGCGCCGCGCTTCCCGCGCCCACTCATTGTCAATCGCCAAGTCGGGATGCGGTTGCGGAGGCAACAGGCCGAGCGGGTTCAGTTCGGCCTCCAGATATCCAAATTGGCGGAAGAGGTTAAAGATGCGTTCGCGTTCGTAATTTTCAATAACTCCGGTAGCGGTATTCCGGGTAGTGCCCCGCGTTGAAGTCGGCATAGAAAGTCTTCTATAGAATAACGGATGAGCCGCAATGTGTGGCCGATTCACCCTAGCGGGGTCTGAAATACAGTGACTGATTGGAATCGATTCCGCGAGATACAAACGCTTCGAGAGTCGGGGCGCCCAGCCGAAGCATTGACGGAATTTGAAGCGCTTCGCGAGAGCGCCACAGATGCAGCGGACAGGAGTTCAATCCTCTTGCATGAGGCTCTTTCGTACTACGATCTCGGCCGTTTCGATAAGGAAGTCGAAGCGGCTTCGGAAGCGGTAAGGCTTCTGCCCGAAGAGAGTCCAACGCGACCGTACGCGGAGTTTACGTTGGCATGCGCTCATGGGCACGAGGGCAAGATCGATCTGGCGGCGCAGGAACTCAGGGCATTCCTTAAGCGGCATGCAGAGCTCTTGAGTGATAACGAGCACATTCATCTCAGACATGATGCCCAGCTTCGGTTGATCGCAAACCTCATAACTCTCGGTCATGCCATCGAGCCGTTGTCAATCGCGGATGCTCTCAAGACGGAAGACATTTCCCCAAAAGAAAGGGCGGAACTTTCGTATCGGGAGGCGGTGGCGCACGGACTCCTTGGACGACACGATCGCGCTCTGGGACTATACCAAGAGGCAATCACTGGCCCGCTGGAGCGCTCGCTGGTTGCGCGGGCTCATTTCCACATCGGGGAGGTCCTGTACGACCGAGGTGAGTTCTCGCATGCGCTTGAGGAATTCAAGATTGCCGAAACCATGGCTGATCCGGGAAGCCCGGATAAAGACCATTTCGCGGCATGGGTCAAGCACACCCTTCGGGCGGTCGGCTGATTGGAGACCCGAATGAGAAATGCGGTCTGTCCGCGGAGTAGGTTCGAATGCCCCTGTCGTTATAATACGGACCCACCCTGTGCTGCCGATCACAGCAACCTGCGTTTGCCGCGACTACTCTAGAACCAGAGAGGCAGACTCCCATGACACTTCGTCCCAACGCGGCTAAGCCCGGAACTCCAATTGTTCTCGGCGTCCCATTCGATGCCAACTCCTCCTGGTTGCGCGGAGCGGCCGGTGCGCCGCCGATCATCCGCGTCGCCTTGAATTCCATTTCGTCGAACTTGTGGACAGAAACCGGTGTTGACCTCGGCGCCGAAGGCGCTTATTGCGATGCCGGCGATTTGAAGTTCGACTTCGAGGAACCATTCGCCGCCCTCGAAAAGAAAATTGGCGAACTCCTCGACCAAGGCCTGCGTCCAGTCTGCCTGGGTGGAGACCACTCGATTACCCTGCCGATCGTCCGCGCTTTCGGCAAGCACGTCCGCGACCTAACCATCCTCCACTTCGATGCGCACCCCGATCTCTATGACGAACTCGAAGGC
>JBAWFQ010000270.1:0-24314 GCA_049592035.1 Terriglobales bacterium | reverse complement strand
GCTTCCTCAGCCCACCGATAACACCGGTTCTGCCGGCCACCCCTTAGTCGAACCGAGCCAAGAAAACCGGCCACGGCATGCTCGCAGATCAAAAGGCGTTTCGTTAAGGGACTTTTTCAACACCCACCGCCTGTTAACGACAGTTACCTTCCGGTTTGGCGGTGATCCAGGAGCAATCCGGAAATCGCTAAATGGCCGCGAGACTCCCAGCAATGTGAGCCGTCAATGGCTTTCTGGAGCACCGTCTCGCCTGTTCTTGGTCAGAGGCAATCAGCAGTCTCTGGGCGCTTAATTCCGACGTGCCTAAGTCGCGTCCGGCTTCCGTTCGAGGCTGGGCATGCCGCTGAAGATCTCGAGGATCACCCCGAGATCACGGTCAGTGGCGAGGTACGCGACCTTGATGCCTTCGAACTCTCCGCTGAGGACCAAATCAATGCCTCGTTTGGCCTCCATTGCCACCAGTTCGTCGAAGCTCCGAGGAGAGACGGCGATGTGGTGCACGCCCCCGCCTTTCTCGGCAAGGAAACGCGCATAGATGCTCTCGTCGTCGAGCGGCTGGATCAGTTCCCACTGCAGCTGGCCGACCATAGCGACTGCTAGGCGCCAGGAGCGCTTGACCGGCTGGCCGTATTCGCACAGCTCCTGTCGGTTAAATTCATAGATCTTCCACGGACCGACCCCATACTCGTCATATTTCCGCATGGTCGCGTCCAGGTCGCGCACCACAATCCCGATCTGCACCGTCTGGGTGAAGCAAGGGTCGCGCATCATCGCACCTCGTGCCTCCCAACATGGCACCGCCTCGTAAATTTCGTCAAGTTCGTGAATCTCTGCACGCTGACCGCACAGCGTTTATTCATCGGTGCATCACTCGGCGTGTGGTTGGCAATCCGGAAGCTGGATCCATAGTTGGCGCAAAATCGCAATAGCGCTCATTGACCTCAGTTCGTGTATGGCGAACGTGACCATCTCCCCCCTCACCCCACCGGCAGACTGAAGTAGAAAACCGAACCATGCCCCAACTGGCTGGTGACGCCGAGGCGGCCGCCGTGAGCTTCCACGATGGCTTTGCAGATCGCTAGCCCCATGCCGGTGCCGTGCACTTGCACGCGCTGGTTTCGTCCGCGATAGAATTTTTCAAAGACGAGCGATTGCTCAAAATCGTCGATGCCCGGACCGCGATCGGCAATGCTGACGGTAAGCACTTGGTCCTTGGCCTCCGCCGTGATGCGGATCGGGGCCCCGGCGGGTGAGTATTTCGCGGCGTTCTCGATCAGGTGCACCAGGACTTCCTTGATGTGAGCGGAATCCATGCGCGCGTTGGGAAGATCAGCCGGAATTCTGACGTCCACGGGATGCTGGACGAGAAGTTGCTTGAGTTCTTCCAGTGCTTCGGAAACCGCGCCGGCGATGGGCGCAGAGGCGAAACGAAATTCTACTTTGTTGGCGTCCAACTGCGCCATTTCGGCCGCTTCTCCGATCAGCCGGTTCAGGCGGTCGCTTTCCTCGTTGATGATGGTCAGCAGTTCCTGCCGCTCCTCCGGAGAATGATTCGAGCTGCCGAGAAGCGAGGTCACCGATGCCTTGATGGCGGTCAGCGGTGAGCGGAATTCATGGGTGACCGAATCGAGCAAGACGGAGCGCAATTGCTCGCTTTCGCGGGCGGCCTCGGCGCGGCTGAGTTTCTCGACCGCGCCCGCGCGCTCGACGGCAATGGCCACCAGGCTGCCGATGGCCTCCAGTGTTTGCCGCGAAAGCACGGAACCGGAAACGCCCATGCACCCTACCACGCGCGCACCCATGTGCAACGGTATCAGTGCCGTTTGATGGGCGGCGTCGATTCGCGGCTCGCCGCGCAAGCAGATTAATTGCAGATCGTGCGTTTCCAATCCGTCGATGGTGGGGCCGGAGCGATAAATGTCAGCCCGGCTCGTCAACGAAATTGCCGCTGACCGGATGCCGAACGACTCGACAATGTAGCGTGGAATCAGGTTCAACAATTCGGCGGGGTTATCGCTCGAAAGCAGCAACTGGCTGAAGCCGTAGAGGCGCTCCAATTCCTGCCGCCGCTCGATGGCAGAGCGCGCCCCGCGGCGGGCGCGTTCGGCCAGCTGGCTGATCGCGACCGCGCTGACCAGGAAGGCGACGAGCGCGATCCAGTTTTGCGGATCGGCAATGGTAAAAGTGCCGATCGGAGGCATGAAAAAGTAATCCAGAGCAACCGTGGCCGCTAGCGACATAAAGACGGCTTCCCGCCAGCCCCAGGTAGCCGAAACTGCGAGGACGCCAAGCAGGAAGACAAGCGCGACCGTGGTCGCATTGAAATGAAGCCAGCGGTAGCCGACAAGAGTAATGCCGGCGACAGAAAGGGCGGCGCTCAGGTATCCGGCTCCGTGTCTGGCCGCAGCGGTCACGAGCCGATTGTATGACAAAGCCAGGTTTCAAGGTTGGCGTAGGGCAGACGCCCTCGTCTGTCCCGCGGGACGAAGTCCCGCCGCCTGGAGCGAGCCTTGCATGACGAGAATCTTGCGAGCTGCGCTCGCATGGACAGCCGAGCGCGGCTGTCCCTACGCAAACCTTTCCCGCATCGACAAAGTCGCAGGTCTCAACGACAATATTCGGAATGCCCAAGACTCCTGAACAGTGGCTGCAAGAATGTTCGCCGTCGAAGAAAGGTGGCCGGTTCAAGCTCTTTCTTGGCTATGCTCCCGGAGTGGGCAAGACCCATACCATGCTGACCGAGGCCATCCGCCGGCATACTCGCGGCGAAGATGTAGTGATCGGAGTGATCGAAACCCACGGCCGGAAAGCGGTGAGCGAGCTGGTCACGCAGCTGGAAGTCGTACCGCGCAAACAGATCGAGTACAAGGGCGCGCTCTTTGAAGAGATGGACGTAGACGCCATTCTCGCCCGCAAGCCTTGTGTCGCGCTGGTCGATGAACTGGCGCACACCAATATCGAAGGCAGCAAGCATCGCAAGCGCTATGAAGACGTGCTCGAACTGCTGGATGCCGGCATCGACGTTCTCTCCACCATGAACATCCAGCATCTGGAGAGCGTGACTCCGACGGTGCAGGGAGTCACCGGGATTCAGGTGCGGGAAACGGTTCCCGACTGGGTGCTGCAACGAGTCAACGAAGTGGTCATGATCGATCTGACTCCGGAGGCGCTGCAGAACCGCATGCGGCGCGGCGACGTCTATCCCCAGGAACGGGTAGGGCGCGCGCTGGAAAATTTCTTCCGCGAGACCAACCTGATCGCTCTGCGCGAACTGGCCTTGCGCCAGGTGGCGCAGCAGGTCGACCTGAGTCTGGAACAGCACCGTGGGGAAGAAGAACAGGATCGGGCAGCGGTTGCGATCCGCGAACGCATCGCGGTGTGCATCAGTTCGAACCCGGCAGCACAGTATCTGATTGCGCGCGGCGCGCGCATGGCGCAGGCTATGAATGCCGAGCTTTTTGTTGTCTATATCGACCTCGGGCAAGACGGCAGCGAAGCCAATCAACGGACCCTGGCTGCGAACCTCCGCTTCGCGGAAAATGTTGGCGCATCGATTGTGCGCCTGAAAGGCAAAACCGTCGCCGAAGCGGTCGCGGAATTTGTCAACGAGAAACACATCACCCAAGTTGTTTTCGGCCGTTCCGCAACCCGGGGCTGGAAACGATATTTCTATCTGTCGGCGATTCACCAGTTCTTGCGCGACGCCCCGGCCGTGGATGTGCACATCGTGACGCAGGAACCGGCATGATTCGTAATGCCAGACGTTGGAATGCCAGACCATAAACACATTCTCGTGGTGGACGACGAATCCCAGATCACGCGGGTGCTGCGAACGTCTCTTTCCAGCCACGGATATGACATTCGTGTCGCCAACGACGGCGAAACCGCGCTGGAGATCATGAAAGACTGGTCGCCCGATCTCGTCATCACCGACCTGGCCATGCCCAACATGGACGGGCTGGAGTTGTGCCGGCGGCTGCGCACGAAAACGCAAATTCCGATCATCGTGCTCTCCGTGCGCGGTGAGGAGCGCACCAAGGTCAAGGCTCTCGATGCCGGCGCGGACGACTACGTGACCAAGCCCTTTGGCATCGAGGAACTCCTGGCGCGCGTCCGCGCCAATCTTCGCCGCACACGGGGGGAAGCGTCGGAACTGGCTCCCATTGAAGCCGGCGACTTCAAGATCGATCCCGGAGCGCGCAGCGTCTTTGTCAAGGAGCGCGCAGTTCATCTCACGCCGAAAGAATTTGACTTGCTCGCCTATCTCGCTCGCCACCCTGGCAAAGTCGTAACCCATCGCGCCTTGTTGGCCGCGGTCTGGGGCGGTGAAAGCACGGAACAGGTGGAATACCTGCGCGTGTTCGTGGCGCAACTCCGCAAGAAACTTGAACCGTCGCCGAATTCTCCGCGCTACATCGTGACCGATCCCTGGGTGGGCTATCGCTTCGAGCCCGGAGATTGAGCGCAGATCCGGAATCGGCTCACCGAGTCATCGGCTCATCTGAAGTGTAGCTCTCAGATGGCCCGATGACCCGATTCAAGGCAGTGAGACTTCCCAGCGCGGCCTGGCGAGCGCGCAACTCTCGCAACTCCTCTTCGCCGAGCCTTTCGGCGCAACCGGCTACGGTCCGCGTTCCTTGCTCGACAAGCACCCGGCGGAACTCCGGATCGGGCGTCGCGGCAGCAATGTCACCGAGCGCTCGCAGCATCCGCAGGCTGACAGCCACATCGTTCTTCGAATACATGCGGATTTGCTCAAACGCTGCCTCCAGCAACCGCTCGAAACGCATCCATCCAATACTGGCGCGGACGATACCCGGCGGATCATAGAGCAGTTCTTCCGGCGGCTCTCGCGACGCAAAGCGGATCAGAATCCGGCTCAACTGGTCGATACAGTTGATGGCGGTGGTCGGGTCGTTGACGGCGGGTGAAATCGCCTTCAATGCAACATCGACAATCTGCAGGACGCCAAACTCGACGTCCTGCTGCAGGGTTCTGGTCGGGCCGAAGTCGAATGCGTCCAGCAGTTCTGCGGTCGCCTCGGGAGACAGACGGTTGCCCTTGGAGACCATCATCAACGGGATTCCCGCCGGAACGAAGTGACCGACCCGGCGCAGAACGCGGATCGTGACGTGGCTGTGCTTTGCCGTGGCGACCAGGCGCCGCGTATCGACAAAGCGTATGTAGCCGGAATCATGACTTAACACCGCCACCTCGCTGGCGTTCGGCCGCAGCGGTTCAGAATCCTTGACGTGGTGGTCGAGCAGGTGCGGCCAGGGCATAAGGTCATCGATCATGGCCTCGGTTTCTTCCGCGATTCTGTCGACGATGTGATTGACGCTGATCGCCTGCGAGATATGGTGAATGAAAAAAAGCAGCAACCCGACGCAGACCACCGCCAGCACCATCGCGCCCAGGACGGTGGCCACGGGTGCGAACGGATGAGGAAGCGAGCGCGCCGCCGGAAGCGCCGCCATGCAGTACAAGAAAGTTCCGAGGAAAATACCGAGCGTCCATTGCGTCACCCGGTCGCGGGAAAAGCTGACAATGATGCGCGGGGAAAACTGCATCGATGCCAGGGTGAGCGTCATCAGCAAGATGGCGAACACAATCGACACCACCGTCATGATGGAGGCGGCAATGCCCGCCAGAATGACTTGCGCGACTTGAGGGTCAGCATGGGAAGGGAATAGGACAGTAGGCACCCAGGCGCTCGTGACCGGAAATTCCTCTTCCAACCACGACAGGATCGCACCCACGCAACCCAGCGTCAGCGCGATGGTGAGCGGGCGAATCAAAAAGCCGCCACGCAGGTTGTACATAGCGTGGCGAAGCATCAATCTCAGGCTCTTCCTCATGGCGTTATCGGTTCAAGTGTAGTGGGTCGGACCTGCGCGCACAAAGAAAACCGGAGGAGGGCGCCGCGTTCCAGCGCGGCCGCTTCGATCTGATGCCCAAACCCAACTAGATAACCAAATTCCCCTTTATGACTTCTTTACGAACTGCTTACTTCACTTTTATGGGAAACGCTGTCTAATCGACGACGTCTGAAGACATCTGTTCGTTTGCCCTTGTTCACCCGTGCAAAGTTAGTTTGCATGTGGAGGAGGTTGTGTGCAAGACGTGATCTTTGTCGTCGTTGCGATAGCGTTCTTCCTGCTGTCGCTCGCTTATGTGCAATTCTGCGATCGAATTGACTGAAGAGAGATTGCCTGAGGCAAATCCATCATGAATGCTGAATCGATCATCATGCTGCTGGTGAGTGCCGGGTTGATGGTCTACCTGCTGTATGCCTTGCTGAGACCGGAGAAATTCTGAAATGACAACCAATGGCTGGATCCAGATCTTCGTATTTCTGGCTCTGATTCTGGCAATCACCAAGCCGCTCGGTGTGTACATGGCAAAAGTGTTCAGCCGTGAGCGCACCTTTTTCGACCCCGTGGTTCGACCGATCGAGCGCTTGCTTTATCGCGTCACCGGCGTCGATGAAGAGCACGAGATGCGCTGGACGGAATACGCTTTCGCCATGCTGCTATTCAGCGGCGCCACCATGCTGCTGCTTTACCTGATTGAGCGGGTGCAGCAGTTTCTGCCGTTGAATCCGCAGAAGTTCGGGGCTGTCGGTCAGGCGCTGGCGTTTAACACCGCCGCGTCCTTCACCACGAACACGAATTGGCAGAACTATTCGGGCGAGTCCACCATGAGCTATCTCACGCAGATGGCTGGCTTGGCCTATCACAATTTTGCATCGGCCGCGGTGGGAATCGCGCTTGCAATCGCTTTCGTTCGCGGCATCGCGCGCAAGGAAAAAGAGACCATCGGCAATTTCTGGGTCGACATGACCCGCTCCACCTTGTGGGTGCTGCTGCCGATGTGCATCGTCTATGCCCTGCTCCTGGTTTCGCAGGGAGCCGTGCAAAACCTCAGGCCGTATGACACAGCAAAGCTGGTCGAGCCGCAACAAGTACAGAAGGTCGGTCCCGACGGCAAGCCAATGGTCAGCGCCGATGGCAAGCCGGTGATGGATACCGTGACGGATCAAACCATCGCGCAAGGTCCGGTGGCTTCGCAAGAGGCGATCAAGATGCTGGGCACAAACGGCGGCGGATTTTTCAACGCCAACAGCGCCCATCCCTTTGAGAATCCCACACCGCTTAGCAATTTGCTGCAGATGCTTTCCATCTTCGCGATCCCGGCAGGTCTTACTTACACGCTGGGCCGAATGACGGGGTCGCAGCGCCACGGCTGGGCGGTCTGGGCGGCGATGGCGATTCTGTTCCTATGCGGGGTTACGACCGCTTACTGGGCCGAGTCCCGAGGCAATCCTCTGCTGCACGGAGTCGACCAACACGTCACCGCCACGCAGCCGGGCGGCAACATGGAAGGCAAGGAAGTACGCTTCGGCATCGCGAACTCGGCGTTGTTTGCCACTGTCACCACCGACGCGAGTTGTGGCGCCATCAACGGAGTGCATGATTCCTTTACTCCGTTGGGCGGAATGGTCCCGCTGGTCAACATCATGCTCAGCGAAACTGTTTTCGGCGGAGTGGGCGCTGGCCTCTACGGCATCCTGATCTATGTTGTGCTGTCGGTCTTCATCGCCGGACTCATGGTCGGGCGAACGCCGGAGTATCTGGGCAAGAAGATCGAAGCCTACGACGTGAAGATGGCGATGCTGGTCACGTTGGTTTTCCCGCTGATCATCCTAGTGCTCACGGGCATTTCATCGGTGGAGGGATTTGGCACGTCGAGCATCACCAATCCCGGCCCACACGGCTTCACGCAGATCCTCTACTCGTTCACATCCCAGGCCGGGAACAATGGTTCGGCGTTCGCCGGCTTGAACGGTAACACGCTCTGGTACAACACGGCGGGCGCGATGACGATGCTGGTGGGCCGATTCTTCATGATCATTCCCATGCTGGCGATCGCAGGCAACCTGGCGAAGAAGAAAACGGTGCCCGCGTCGGCAGGTACGTTCCCGGTGACTACGCCCTTGTTCACCGTTTTGCTGGTCTCGGTGATTGTGATCGTGGGAGCGCTGACATTTTTCCCGGCTCTGAGTTTGGGACCGATATTGGAACACCTGCTGATGATGGCAGGGAAAACTTTCTGAGCGAGGCTTTCTGAGCGGAACTACGGAGATAGGGATTTCTGAGGCAGAAGATGGCAGAAAAGAAAAGCAAGAGTTTGTGGGACGCAAAGATCATTCGCCGGGCGCTTGTCGATTCCGTGGTGAAGCTCGATCCGCGCACCATGATGAAGAATCCGGTCATGTTCGTGGTCGAAGTCGGCAGCGTGGTAACCACCTTGCTGTTATTCCGCAAGACCCAGAGCTTCGCCTTCAACCTGCAAATCACGCTGTGGCTGTGGTTCACGGTGCTGTTTGCGAATTTCGCCGAAGCCATGGCCGAAGGCCGCGGCAAAGCGCAAGCGGACACGCTGCGCAAAGCCCGCTCTGAAACCGAGGCCAAGCGCCTGCTCCCGAACGGCCAATCAGAAACCGTGGCGAGCGCAAAGCTGCGCTCGGGAGATATTGTTGTGGTAGTCGCCGGCGAACTCGTCCCGGGCGATGGCGAAGTCATCGAAGGCGTTGCCTCGGTCGATGAGTCTGCAATCACCGGTGAATCCGCGCCCGTAATCCGCGAAGCCGGAGGCGACCGTTCTGCCGTCACCGGCGGCACGCGCGTGCTTTCCGACGTGATCAAAGTTCGCATCACTTCGAATCCCGGCGAAACCTTCCTCGACAGAATGATTGCCCTGGTCGAAGGCGCCGAGCGGCAGAAGACTCCGAATGAGATCGCGCTCAACATTCTGCTGGCGGGACTGACCATCATCTTTCTGTTGGCGGTAGTTACGCTGCAACCTTTCGCAATTTATTCGGGATCGCCACAAACCGTATTTGTTCTCGTCTCGCTCCTTGTCTGCCTGATTCCAACCACCATCGGTGGATTACTTTCCGCAATCGGCATTGCGGGCATGGATCGACTGGTGCAGCACAACGTGCTCGCCATGTCCGGGCGCGCGGTGGAAGCGGCGGGAGACGTAAACACGCTGCTGCTCGATAAGACGGGAACGATCACGCTCGGCAATCGGCAGGCGGCGGAGTTTATCCCGGCACCGGGCATCACCGCGGCCGAGATGGCCGATGCCGCGCAGCTCTCTTCGCTCGCCGACGAAACGCCCGAAGGCCGTTCGATCGTTGTGCTGGCAAAGGAGAAATACGCTCTGCGCGGACGCGAACTGGCTTCGCACGAAGCCGTGTTCGTCCCCTTCACCGCGCAAACGCGCATGTCGGGCGTGAACCTCGACGGCCGCGAGATTCGCAAAGGCGCGGTCGACGCCATCACCAAATACCTGCATCAGTTCGGCACCTCGCTGCCGCGGGAGATTCAGGCCAGCGTCGAGCAGATCGCGCGCTCGGGAGGAACTCCCCTGGTGGTCGCGGAGAATCAGCGGGCGCTGGGCGTGATCTACCTGAAAGACATTGTCAAGGGTGGAATGCGCGAGCGCTTCAATCAACTGCGCGCCATGGGCATCAAGACCGTCATGATCACCGGCGACAATCCTCTGACGGCGGCGGCCATCGCGCGCGAAGCGGGCGTGGACGATTTTCTGGCGGAAGCAACTCCGAAAGACAAGATGGACCTGATTCGCCGCGAACAGGCTGACGGCAAACTGGTGGCCATGACTGGCGACGGCACCAACGATGCGCCTGCGCTGGCGCAAGCCGATGTAGGCGTGGCCATGAACACCGGCACGCAAGCCGCGAAAGAAGCGGGAAACATGGTGGACCTGGATTCTAATCCCACCAAGCTGATCGAAGTGGTTGCTATCGGCAAACAGTTGCTGATGACGCGCGGAGCGCTGACCACGTTCTCGATTGCGAACGACGTGGCCAAATATTTCGCGATCATTCCGGCGATGTTTGCGGGAACATTTCCTGTGCTCAACGCGCTGAACGTCATGCACCTGCAGACCCCGCAGTCGGCCATACTTTCCGCCGTTATTTTTAACGCGCTCATCATCGTCGCCCTGATTCCGCTGGCGCTGCGAGGGGTCGCGTACAAGGCGATGAGCGCCGAGTCTCTGCTGCGGCAGAATCTGCTGGTCTACGGATTTGGCGGCTTGGTGGTCCCGTTCATCGGCATCAAGCTGATTGACATGATCATCACCGGCATCAAGCTGGTGTAGGAATTTGCGATTTGTGATTTGTAATTTGCGATTTAGGAACTAAAAACACCATCGAGCCAATATGTGCAGGTTTTGAAATTAGAAATTAGAAATGCCATGAAAAAGAATCTGATCACAGCCGTACTGATGACGATTGCGACCACGGTCCTGCTAGGAATTCTCTATCCCTTGCTGGTGACCGGGCTCGCGCAACTGATCTTTCCCAAACGGGCCAGCGGCTCTCTTATCCGCGGGAAGGACGAAGTAGTGATTGGTTCACGGCTGATCGGCCAACCATTCTCGGGTCCAGGCTACTTTCATCCGCGCCCATCCACCGCGGGTGCTGCGGGTTACGACGCCACTGCCTCGGGCGGTTCGAACTTCGGTCCGACCAACGCACAGTTGATTACTCGCGTCAATGGAGACGTAGCCAAACTGCAAGCCGAAAATCCCGGTACTCCTATCCCGGTTGATCTGGTGACGACTTCCGGTTCGGGACTCGATCCCGATATCACGCCGGCGGCGGCAGAGTTCCAGATTCGGCGCGTGGCTGCCGAGCGCAAGGTTCCGGAAACTGAAATCGCGCGCCTGGTCGCTGAGCACACCGAAAACCGGCAATGGGGATTTCTCGGCGAGCCGCGCGTGAATGTGCTCGAACTGAATCTGGCGCTCGACGCGCGGTATGGGCGTATTCACTAACTAGCGCGCGGAATGAATCACGCGCAGTGCTCCCGCAGCCACTGAAATCTCCGCGGGCGTCTCACAAACGAACTCGCCGTCCGCGTAAATTTCAAGCGGCGTCTCCGTCTCCACAGCCACGCGCTCCGCCTTCGAGTACTCGACTTTGGGCGACAGCCGGTGATGCCCCGAATACACGCTTGGGAACATGCAAAACAGTTGGAAGGGATTCATCGTGCTGATCTGGCAGATGTCGAGCTTGCCGTCGGCGAAATCGGCTTCGGGCGCAATGCGCATGCCGTCGCCGTAGAACTGCGTATTGGCAAAGGCGGCAAGTAAGGTGAGTTTCTCAGCTTTATCGCAACCGTCGCCGTCGACCCGCGTCAGCCGCATCGAAAATGCCGGAAGTTTCAGAAGCAAAGGCAAGATCGCCAGAGCGTATCCGCCGTGACCACGTAGCCAGCGCGGCATCTGATTGGCGCGGCGAGTGACTTCAGAGTCCAGGCCGCACCCGGCCACGCAGCAGAAATAATGCTTTCGTTCAGGTGCGGCGGATGGAACGATGACTCCGAGATCAATGGGTTGCGCCTGAATCCTCCCCGATTCAAAATCGCGCCAGGCGCGCACGGAATCCTTTATCGAGCGCAGTTTCAACGCGCGGGCGAAATCGTTGCCACTGCCTGCCGGCACGACGAGCACGGGAAGCTGAAGCCGCACCAGCGCCGGCAGATGACGATGAATCGTGCCATCCCCGCCAAAAATCAAAATGGCATCGGCGCCGCTGTCCTGTTCACCGGAGGATGCGGGAAGTCCCTGAATCCACTTGGTGGGAGAGCCGTCTTGAAAGGGCTTCAAGTCGTCCGGCGAAGTTCCCAACCCGAAAATGACGGCGGCGCGCATGCATTTCAAAAGCTAAATCCTCAGCATTAGAACACACGCGCCGCTACGGGACGAATTGTCAACGATAAGAACTACCTCGGAAGGCATTTCTCCATGAAGTCCACAAGATCCTTTTTCATCTTGTCGTGCTCAGCGCGGTCGATGTACACCATGTGCCCGGCATTGTAGGTGCCGTAAGAAATATTCTGGCGGAATTGCGAACCGAGATCGAGGTGATCCATGGTCCAATTGGCCGCGGCAAACGGCGTGGCCAAGTCATAGTAGCCTTCCATCACCAGAATCTTCATGTATGGATTCTTGATCATGGCCGAGCGCAACCCGCCCGCTGTGCTGGGAAAACCCTCCACCGCATTTCCCCACTCCCACTTTGAGAAGCCGACTTCGTCGTAAGCGAAAACCCTGTAGGGCATGTCGGATTTGTAATTCAGTTCAGTGCGCAGGTAGTTGTTGAACGCCGAGGTATACGGCGGCAGAATCGCGGCGCTGGTCGGATCATAAAAGTAGCGATCTTCGTCGGGATTGGGGCTGCTGAAGCGGCCATCGAGCCGGCCGGTGATCAGTTTTTGATCGAGCAGCAACTCGTGGCTAAAGGTGGGCACGTCGATGCGCAGGTTGTGCGCTTCGATCACTTCCGGACGCAGCCCGATGTAGCGCGACAGTTGCTCAACAATCTTGCGGTGCTCTTCGGGCGTCATAGCGTCGCCTTTGCCAAGAGCCAGCGCGTAATCATTGGTCGCCCAGCGCACGACTTCTTCGCGCGTCTTCGCCATATCCTGGGTGAGATCGGCGGCCAGTTTGTGATGGTACCCGGCGATCATGTTGAAGGTGGGCACCAGCAGCAAATAAGGCAGGTCGTTCGATTTGTTCCATTCCAGCGTCTGGAAATCCACCGCCATCGACAGCAAAGTCACTCCGTTGAAAGCGATGCCATGATCGGCGAGATATCCGGCGAGTCCGGCGGCGCGAGTTGTACCATAACTTTCCCCAAGCAAGAACAGCGGCGAACTCCAGCGATCGTAGCGGGAGAGATAGAGACGGATGAATTCTCCGAAGGCCTGCACATCGCCTTTCACGCCCAGAAATTTCTTGGTAAGTTCGGCGGTCGCGGCCCGCGAGTAGCCGGTGGACATGGCATCCACCATGACGATGTCACTGCGATCGAGCAGCGTGTCGGGATTGTCTTCCAGGCGATAAGGCGCTGCCGGCATGAAGCCGTTGGGCTGCAACACTACGCGCTTCGGTCCAAGCGCGCCCATGTGCAGCCACACCGAAGCGGAGCCCGGTCCGCCGTTGAACGCGAACGTCAGCGGACGCTTTCCGGCATCCTGTCCGTCAAGCGTGTAGGCGACGAAGAACATCTCCGCTTCAATCTTGCCGTCGCCGCGCTTGATGGGAAGCCTCCCGGCCGTCGCTGTGTAACTGAGCGTCTTGCCGTTCACGGCGATCTGGTGACGCGTGACGATCGGCGGGACTTCCGCCACGTCGAAATGTTCTTCCTTGTCCGTAGCCTCGTTGGCATCGGCCTTAGGCGGCTCCGCGGGCTTCTCGGGAGTGGCGGCATTTGTCGACGCCGTTTGCTTTTTATCTTGCTTGGACGCACCCGGCTTCGCGCTTTCGCTGGTTGCGTCCTGGTTTTCACTTTGCTGCGCCACCGTAAATGAAATCATCAACACGGCAAGAAAAGCCACTGCCAGAGTTCTCATGCTGGTCTCCACCAAGAGAATTGAACGAGCGATTATATCGTTTCGTTAGTGCGCAGCACCGAGCACGCGCGAGAAGCCGAAGAACAACCGGAGTCGTGCTAGAATTTGTTGCGTCAGAAACGCTTCCTCCAGTCGGTGGCGCAAATCTTTCCACCTAGGCATACGGACTAAACAGTGGCCCAGAATCCCAATGCTCCAGGCGGTTCCATTACATACGCCGACGCCGGTGTCAGCATTGACCGCGGCAACAAAACCAAGCAACGCATCAAGTATCTGGCCCACAAAACGTTTACCAAGGGAGTTCTGAGCGAAATCGGCGGCTTCGGCGGCCTGTTCTCTGTCGACAAAAAATATCTCGATCCGGTGCTGGTCTCGAGCGTGGATGGCGTGGGTACCAAACTGAAAATTGCCTTCGAAATGAACGTACACCACACGATTGGCGCCGACTTGGTGAATCACTGCGTCAACGACATCGCGGTGCAGGGCGCGGCGCCGATGTTTTTTATGGACTACCTGGCCACCGGCACGCTCGACCCGGAAGTTGCGGAAAAAATTGTCGGCGGCCTCGCCGAAGCCTGCAAGCATAATGGTTGTGCTCTAATCGGCGGCGAGACGGCGGAAATGCCGGGGTTCTATCCCGAAGGCGAGTACGATCTCGCCGGATTTATTGTCGGAGTGGTCGAACGCGAGCGCATTATCAGCGGCAAAGACGTGCAAGTGGGCGACTGCGTCCTCGGCTTGCCCTCGAATGGCCTGCACACCAACGGATACTCGCTGGCGCGCAAGCTGCTCTTTGAAATCGCAGGCTATTCGCCCGAAACTTTCGTCAGCGAGATCAAAAATAAAGTCGGCAACGAACTCATGCGCACGCATCGCAGCTACTGGTCGGTGATCCGAAAGCTGATTGCGGGCGACTGCGTCGCGGCGCTGGCGCATATTACGGGAGGCGGCATTACCGAGAACCTGCCCCGCGTGCTGCCAAAAGGCACGTCGGCCGTGATTGAACTCGGCACCTGGCCGGTTCTGCCCATCTTTGAGCATCTGCAGAAACTCGGCAACGTCGCGGAGGAAGAAATGCTCCGCACCTTCAACATGGGCCTCGGCATGTTGATCGTGGTTCCCGCGAAGAAATTCAAGAAGGCACAGACGCTGCTGGAGCGGGCGGGAGAAAAATTTTACAGCGTCGGACGCATCGTTAAGGGCGACCGCAAAGTAGTGTTCAGCTGAATACGTCTATCCATCAAGTGATAGCCAAAGTGATAGCTGTCAAATAAAAGGTGGTCGCAATCAAATAAAATTGTCATCCTGAGCGAAGCGAAGGACCTGCTTTTTGCGCACAGTAAGACAGCAGGTCCTTCGCTTCGCTCAGGATGACAAGCTCTAATTTTGTTGCGTTTCATGAAGAATCTCGGCATTCTCCTTTCCGGACGCGGCTCCAACTTTGTGGCCATCGCCGACAGCATTGCGGCTGGCAGAATTCCCGATGCCCGCATCGCGGTGGTGATTTCGAATCGCGCCGATGCTCCCGGCCTTGACACCGCCCGCCAGCGCGGCTTGAACGCGCTCGTCATCGCATCGAAAGGGAAGCCGCGCGAGGAGCACGACCGCGAAGTCGTGACTGCGCTGCTCGCCCACAAAGTCGATCTCGTCTGTCTCGCCGGTTACATGCGTCTGCTCTCGCCTTGGTTCGTGCGCCAGTTTCCGGCAAAAATTCTCAACATCCATCCCTCGTTGCTGCCAAGTTTCCCGGGACTGGAAGCACAGCAACAGGCGTTCGCCTATGGTGTCAAAGTGTCAGGCTGCACGGTGCATTTTGTAGATGAGGAACTCGATCACGGCGCCATCATCGTGCAGAGAACCGTACCGGTGCTGGAGTCGGACGACGAGCACACGCTGGCGGCAAGAATTCTGGAGCAAGAACACGTCGCATATTCCGAAGCGATCAGAATTGTGCTGGAAGGGAAATTCGAAATCGTCGGCAGGAGGATGGTGAAAGTCAAAAGTCAGAAGTCAAATTGAAGAAGTAGAAACCGAACAATCTGAGTGTGAGAAGCGTCACTGCCAATTGAGCGCGTGGGCGCTAGATATCGGGTGTGAAGCAGTTTGAGGAACTACAGGGCAGGACAGAACATTCGCACTACGCATCGTTAAACTTTTCCGGTCGCTGCCCAGGACCGATGACGCTCGAATATTGGGTAAGCAACTCCTCCGCTCGGGCACTTCGATAGGGGCTAGCTACCGCGCCGCCTGCCGAGCCCGCTCCCGCGCGGAATTCGTTGCGAAACTCGGTATCGTGCTGGAGGAAGCCGACGAAACGGTTTTCTGGCTCGAACTGATGCGGGATGCCGAAGTGTTTCCTGAGGCAAAGCTGCGAGAGATGGTTCAAGAGGCTAGAGAACTCGTCGCTATCTTTGTCGCATCCGTCCGAACAGCAAAGGTTTTACTTCTTCAATTTGACTTCTGACTTCTTACTTTTCCTACATCAGCAGTTCGTTCGTTCTTCGCGCAATCGGGTGCTGCATCACCTCAAGCTCGGTTTTCACCAGATTCAGTCCGTACACGCACTGTTCAAATTTTTGCGAGAGTTGCGCGAACAGCGGCGCCACTTTGGCGTATTCGAAGAAATCGAACTTGGAGACCACGTAATAGCTTTCTTTCCCAGCCTTCACCCAATCGACAAATCCTTCGAGCCGCTGCCGGCGCAGGCGATAGTGATTGATGCTCTCCGGAAACATGCCGGCATAGAACAGCGTATAGTCGCCAATGTGCTTGCGGACCTGGCGCTCGCGATCGAAGGACGGCGCCGGGCCGTAAACCGGATCTGACTCAATCAGCATCTCGCCCACATCGTTCAACGGCTTGCCCGCAGCATTGCGGATTTTGAGCAACTGCTCCGCATCGCAAAACTCCGACAGCAGATGCGCGACATAGCCCACGATTTGTGGATCGCGAATTCCTATCTCCTCGGCATAATGACGGCCGACCAGTTCTAAAAACAACTGCTGCAGCGGATGCGTCTCCGGAATCTCCATAATGGCCCCACTTCCCTCCTAACAGCCCTCCATTGGTTCCATCGGAACAGAACCTTGTGCGCATTAGATACCGCGAAACTCGATCTAATACAAGTACCCGTTCGAGCCACTGCTTTAGTTAGAAGCCCGCGCTGGGCGCGGGGTTTGCGCGTATTTATTGGCAGCCAACCGAGGCGACTGCTAATTCTCGACCGCGTATCGAAAAACATGATTTACCGAATCTGTTTCCGTGATTTACTGATCCTATCTACAGGGGTTACCGAATCTAGTTACAAGAAAAGTGCAAGTAAGCCCTCAGGTAAGGAGGAGAAGTGGAACGAACTAACATTGCAAGCGGAACACCGTGGGAGCCGGTTGTAGGTTACTCTCGTGCGGTTCGCGTAGGCGCGCAAGTCCACGTTGCAGGCACAACCGCGACCGGAGCTGACGGCAAAATCGTCGCCGGCGATGCTTACGCGCAGGCGGTTCAGACCCTCAAAAACATTGCCCACGCGCTGGACCGGGCCGGTGCTTCCATGACGGATGTCGTCCGCACCCGCGTGTTCCTCACCAATATTGCCGATTGGGAAAAAGTTGGAAAGGCGCACGGAGAATTGTTCCGCGACATTCGTCCCGCGAGCACCATGATGGCGATCACGGCCCTGGTTTCGCCGGAGATGCTGGTGGAAATCGAAGCGGAAGCGATTGTGACTGGTGAAAAATAGATGGAGCGCCGTCTTCCGGGCGGGGACGCCCGGCGCTCCACAATCTAAGCGACGTGGCGGAAGCCGAAGCGAGCCGGGCTTCCGCCATTATTTACCGCGGGACTGTTGGTGTGAACGGTTAGCGTTTCTTCCGCGAAACTTTTTTCTTGGCGGCTTTCTTTTTTGCCGCTTTCTTGGCCGGCTTCTTGGCGGCTTTCTTGGCCGCTTTTTTCTTCGCCGGTTTCGCCTTCTTTTTGGCGGCCGGTTTTTTTGCGGCTTTCTTGGCCGGCTTCTTGGCTGCTTTCTTTTTGGCCGGCGCCTTCTTCTTCGGAGGCCCGCTCTCGCCACCGCCCGATGGAACCACCGGCGCTGGTTCCCGCACCGGCGTCAGGATCTCGTCGTCTTCCTCGACTACAAGAACTGGTTCTTCTTCCTCTTCCTCCTCTTCTTCCAGATCCTCTTCCAGCGATTCTCCGTAGGCACTGCTGTCACTGTACTCATCCGTCTCATCGTCCCGACCGTAGAGAGTGGGATAATCGAAGCGCATATCTCCTCCTGAAGATTGAATTAGGACAACTTGCTGCAAAACTGCGATGCTTCTCGTTAACGGCGCGGATTATAGCACGGCACGCTTTCACCGGCAGTATCGTGCATTCTCTCCCGATTTGCGAGGAAAATCATAAGGAAAATTGCGGGACAAAAAAAAGCCCCCAAAGACGGGGAGAAACAAAAGCGAAATCCGCAAATGATGCCCGAGCCGCCCTCTACTCGTAGGCCAGCGCGTCGATGGGATCCTTCTGCGCCGCCTTGAACGCCGGATACAACGCGCCGCCGATCGCACCGGCAATTGCAATCAGGGTGGCGCGGACTATCCAACCGCCGTCCACCACCACCTGTAACAGCGGGAATCGATGCGCCAGCCCCGCTCGGGCGGCCAGACTGACCGCGATCCCCAGCACAATGCCGCCGAGAGCCAGTAGCACCGTCTCCCGCAGCACCACATTCACGATATAAAGCTTCGACGCTCCCATCGACTTCAGAATTCCAATTTCGCGCGTCCGCTCCATCACCGCCGTGTACATGGCCTGGAAAATCACGATGAATCCGACGACGACCGAAATACCCACCACGACGTCGATGAAAGTCGAAAGCCCCGGATAATTGCTGGTCGTCATCATCGACAGGTAGGAAGCCATGGTGTTGACGAAGTAACGCTCCATCCCCGGCACGTGCTTGATCTCGTCCACCACGGCATCCGCGTTCGCGGCGTCGTCGAGCTTGAGGTAGATGATCGTGGCTTTGTCTTTAGCGCCGATCAGATCCTGCATGGTCGTCAGGGGAATGAATTTTCGGCCGCCCTTTCCCCGTTCCACGATCCCGCTGATGCGAAACTTGTTGTTCAGAATCTCAATCGTGTCGCCTACTTTGGCGTGCTTGGACTCGGCAAAAAGATCGTCCACCAGCGCGTCGTAAGGCCCTTGAAAGGGACCGCCCGCTAAATAATGAAAGCCCGTCGACATGCCCTCGTAGCTCGGCAGATCGATCCCGGCAATGATCTCGAGCGATCCTGCCGACGTCACTTGTGTGACCACTGGGGCCCAGCTTCTCACATGAGGCAGTTTGGCCAGCACATCTCCGATCTTGATCGGCATGGGCGCGCCCGTCAGCCCGCTGATGAACGAAGACCCCGGCGGCATCACCAGCACGTCGGCTCCAATACCAGCCGTTCGCGTGCGGCTGTCTTGCAGCATCCCCAGGGAGAGGCCCACGATCAGCAGGATGAGCGTGACCTCAAGCGCCACGGCCACAATGCTGATCAGCGAGCGCACTGGCCGGTGCACCAGATTCCCGACGATCATCCGATTCATCATGTATTTAAGAGCGGTCGTTGGTCATTGGTCGCTAGTCGCTGGTCGTTCGCAGTTCGTCGTTTGTTTTGACGCTCGCCAGCGACTAACGACTAGCGACCAACGACGCCTTTCAACTACTGGCTATTCGGCGCCTTCGCCCCGGCGGAATCGGCCTGTCCGACATGCACCACCACCGCGCCCGGTGGTTGGTCCAGCGCGAACTGGTCGTCGGTGAGCGTTTTGTTGATCTCCAGTTTGAGCATGTTCAGGGTGATGTCGTAATTTTCCCGCGGCCGTTCGATCTGGATCGTACTCGGGAATGTCGTTCCAGAAAAGTCCTTGTAATCCTGGTAATGTGCGTCGGTCGCGACGTTTCCCTGCTGGTCATAAATCTTTTGCCGGTAGGGCAACAAGTCGATGCGGCTGAATTCAATTTTGCGCGACAAATACCACCCCTGAGTGCCCTTGCGGATGACCAGCAGTATGTAATTGGGCTGCTCCACCTGGTGCTTTCTCGAGTCCAGAACGATTTCGTAGCCCTTGTCGAGCGTCGGAATCTCGTCCGGGCCTATGTCCGGCATCAGCAGCGCATCGTAAATATATTGCGGCCGCATATTCTCCAGCCGCTTGTCGGGCTGCGGCGGCGCATTATTGGCGCCCACGACGAACTTGTTTGTCGGAGGTATCCACAGCTTGAATTCCTGCCCGTCGCTCACCATGTCGAAGGCCGTGTTGCGCACCACCGGCATCAGGCCCTTAAAGCGCATCGTGGACGGCTTGCGCGCCAGCACGTAGCCGCGAATTTCCTTGTAGTCGGTGATCCGGCCGCTTTTCGGGTCTCCCGCCGAAGAATCGATATCAACGGTCGCCTGTAAGGACTGAACTTTGGCGGCCTGGGTATTGACGTAGTCGACTAAATCCTGTTGCGTCGCGGTTTTCAGCGGGCGGTTGGAGAACTGCCGGTTCTGAATCCGGGTCCGGAACAAACACCCGGTCAGCGGAAACGTAGCCCCCCACAGTAACAAAAGCAACGACAAGCGCAAATGAGGGCGATGCATTCCTATGCCGATACCTGAGAAGTCCTTGGTCGCATTGATATCTGATTAGTATAAAGCAGCGGAAGTTTCAGCGCTTTAATGCAGGCCGAGGGAATGGTTCAGCGAATGGCGATAGGCGCTGACGTTTCGATTGTGTTCTTCAAGGCTGCGGGCAAAGCGGTGGTGTCCGTTGCCATCGCTAACGAAATAAAGAAACTTCGAGTCGTCGGGATGCAAGGCCGCTTCGAGAGCGCTTCTCCCCGGATTGCCGATCGGCCCCGGCGGCAACCCCGGGAAACGATAAGTGTTATACGGCGAACTCACCGCCATGTCGGCGTGATGCAGGCTTCCCTGATAGGTGCCCGCCAGCAGCTCCGCATAGATCACACTGGGATCGGCATCGAGCGCCATCTTTTGCGCCAGCCGGTTGTAGTAGACGCCAGCCACCAGCGGGCGTTCCTCGGGAGCGGCCGTCTCTTTTTCAACGATCGATGCCATGGTCACAACTTTAGGTATGTCAACTCCGGGTATGTCGGCGTTCAGGCCGATCTCCTGCGCCACGGCCCTAAATTGATGCACCATCGCCGCCGCCATATCCTGTTGGCTCTGGGTGCGGGTGAACTGGTAGGTGTTGGGGAACAGATAGCCTTCGAGCGACTTGGCCTCCGGCGCCAGATCGGAAATGAGCTGCGTCTGAGTTTCGGCTATACGCAGAAAATTTTCCGCCGACCCGAGCCCCGCATCCTCGATGGCCTTGGCGATATCGAAGATCGTGTAGCCCTCGGGAATGGTGACCACGTGAAAGTAGATATCGCCGCGCGCGATCCGCTCGTAAACCTGGGGAAGCGTGGCCTCGCGATCGAAAAGATATTCCCCCGCCTTGAGCGTTGGTTTCGGCTTCAGCAAATGCCAGAGCCAGAAGGCATGTTCGTTGCGGATCACTCCCGCCTTTTTCAATTCGGCGGCGATCCTTCTCGTAGAGTACCCGGGACGCAGCAATAAATAAGTATTTGCCGGAGGCGTAACCGGGACATGGAGCTGCCACGCCACCCATCCGCCCAGGGCGAGAGCGGCAATCAGAAACAGGATGATCAGAGTGCGCAAGGTCTTAGTGTAGAGGCCTTCGTAGATTGCCACAAAGTGGGATTGCCACAAAGTGGCGGGAGTACAAGGCCGTGTGGAAGTGGGGCAAAGCTCCGCTTGGACAAAAGCAGAATAAAAAAGAGGTTTTCTCGGCGTTCTCCGCGTCTCGGCGGTGAAATTGCCCTACTCCCCCAGCCAATCCGCGTAGGGTTTCATCCCCTCGACGTGGTCAAACACAATCTTCATAGCGCCCGTAATCGGAATGGCAAGCACCAGTCCAAGCGCGCCCCACAGCGCGCCCCAGAACAGCAGCCCAATCGTAACCGCCAGCGGATTGATTCTAAGGCGGCTTCCCAGCAGCTTCGGATAGAGAACATTCAAAGCGAAAAGATGCAACCCGACCGCGCACAGCGCCACAATCACAAGATCACCGGGCTCGAGTTGTCCAATGCCGATCACGATCGGAGGAACCATCGCCAGCACGATTCCCAGGTACGGAACCAGACTAAGGAAGCCGCTGAGAAAGCCGACGAAATAGAAAAACGGAACGTGCAGCAACGCGAAAATCGCGACGCTCACGCCCGAAATCAGCAATCCAATCACCAGATTTCCCACAATAAAGCTCTGTAGCATTTTCCCGATCAGCCCCAGCGTCACGAAGGCGGCGTTCCGGTGCTGCAAAGGAAACAGCATCACGGTGGCCGAACGCGCGTGGCTGTGCCAAGTCAGCAGAAAATACGCCAGAAACGGAACGAACGATGCTGCCAGCACAGTGTCGGTAACCGTGCCGGCTCCATGGCTCAGCGCCTCGGACCAACTCTGCACCTGCCGCACCGGCACCACATTGGTGTCCTCGGGCTCGACCACTTCGCCCGTCTTCTTGAGCCGCTCCGCCTGTTGCTGGTATGGCTGCAAAATGGAGCGGATCTTCTGCGAATACTTGGGAACGTTGTCGGCGAAAACCAGGGCTTGGTTGTACGAGGCAACGCTGATGCCATAAAGCACCGCCAGCAGCGCCACCACGCTGATCAGCGCCGCCATGGCTCGCGGCAGCCGCAAATACTCCAGCGCCCGCACCACGGGAGAGAGCATGAAGCTCAGCAGAATGGCAAAGAAGAGCACTGCCAGCACCGATTCACCGTAATAAGCGAACATCACCACCAGGCCCAAGCCCAGCAGTGTCAGCGACCAGTGATGCCCGCTCGTTGTTTCCGTATTCTCTGTATTCTCCATGCCGTAGTTGCAAGCCCTATTGGCCAACAATTCTGCCTCATTGCGCCGGGAATTGCACCAAAGGAAATCACGTAGCCCCAGACGCCCTCGTCTGGGGAGGCGAGCGAAGCTCGCCCCAGCCATCTACAATGAACCGATGGCAGCGCCCGAAACCCCCGGCCCCAGCCGAGTCATGGCCCTCGATGTAGGCTCAAAAAGAATCGGTGTAGCCGTCACCGATCCCCTTGGCATTACCGCGCAGGGCCTGGAAACAATCCAGCGCCAAAACAAGCGCCGCGATCTCGAAGCCCTCGGGCAAGTGCTGGCGAAATACCAGGTCCGGGAGATTGTAGTCGGCCTGCCGCTGCGTTTAAGCGGGGCGGAAGGAACGCAATCGGAAAAGATGCGCCGTTTTGCCGACGATCTGCAAGCTCACTTCGGCGTGACCGTCCATCTCTGGGACGAGCGCTGGACCTCAACCGAAGCCAACCGTCTGCTGCGCGAAACCGATCTCTCGATCAAGAAACGGGGGCAAGCCGTCGACCGCATGGCCGCCATTTTGATTCTGCAATCCTGGATGGAAGCCCAAAAAGCCCACTAACTACTCTGGCTGTAGAGACGGGGCTTGCCCCGTCTCCCTTGGACGCGGCGGGAGACGCGGCAAGCCGCGTCTCTACGGCAAAGTCTCCACGGGAAAGGTCGGCGATCTTTCAGGCGCTCGGCAGGAATCGGAGTTTCACCGCTGAGCACAGCTACGAGGCAAGTTCAGAAATTTCGGGGAACCGCAGATTGCACTTCGTCAGCGCCTTGGTCAGCGCCTGCTCGATCAGACTCTCCTCGCAGTTCCGCGAGATGGCAATTTCGCTTACCAGCAGATAGCGCGCGCGCTCCAGCATCTTTTTTTCACGGAAGGAAAGCGACTTCGCTTGTCCCAGAATCAGCAAACTCTTCAGCACCGCCGCCACGTCCGCGAGCGAACCGGTGCGCATGCGATCGGAATTCTCCTTGAACCGGTCTTTCCAATCCGCCGCGTTCGTACATTCGCCCGTCGAAAGGTAATTCACAATCTTCTCAACCTCGCCATTCCGAACTACCGGACGCATCCCGACGCTGTTGACGTTGGCGAACGGCACCGTCACCTTGGCATTGCTGGCGGCAATTTTCAGCATGTAGAATTTTTCAACTGTGGCGCCGATGGTCCGGCTGCTGATTTGTTCAATAATTCCGACGCCGTGGTTGGGGTATACGACCTTATCGCCGATGTGGAAATCACTATTTCCGCTCATGGAGGGCCCCTCACCCCGAGGGAAGAGATCTACCATTAGTCTAGCCGACCGCCGCTCCGAAGGCAATCGAGAAGCGCTGCCCCGCGGCACAGACGGTCACATACCACCCTAAGTCATTTCGGTTAAGTGAGTTGAACCTAACTCGTCTCGACAGGAGCCTGGCCGCGCAAATCGGAACCAGGCTGCCAGTTTCCAGTGCCCGAGAGGGTTATAATCTCCAGAGCAATGACGGAAGACATCAAAAAGAAGCTTCGCGACGAACTCAACATTCTCGAACACGAGTTGGCCTTCGATATCCCCAGAGAGATCAAAAAGGCCGTTGCCATGGGCGACCTCAGCGAGAATGCCGAGTATCACATGGCGAAACAGCGCCAGGAGTATCTGAAGGCGCGCGTCCGCCAACTGGGCAAACGTCTCGCCGACTTGTCGCTGGTGAACATGAATAAAATCCCCAAGGATAAAGTCGGCCTGGGCTCGACCGTGACCGTCTTCGACAGCACGAAGAACGAAGAAATGCGGTACGAACTGGTGGCCAGCGAACAGTCCGATGTGGCCGCCGGCAGAATATCGACCACCTCGCCCATCGGTCGCGCCCTGCTGAATAAAAAAGTAGGCGACACCGCCATGGTGGTTACCCCAGGCGGAAGCCGAGAAATGGAAATCCTGAAGCTTTCCAC
>JBAWFQ010000269.1:0-16805 GCA_049592035.1 Terriglobales bacterium | reverse complement strand
GGGCGTCCCCGCCCGGCCACGACACTCTAAGTGCCGTAGACGTGAGCCCAACGCTAGGTCAGAAAAATTTGCATCGAGCCCTGGTTTCGCCGGATTCTCGGTGAGTCGACGAATAGATTAGGTAAATGAGTTCGAAACCTAGTCCCTGAAAGGTCGAAAACCTGTCATCATTAATAGTTTGCAAAGGTAGGTCCGACGTATGATCCATCCCTGGCACGACGTCACTCCCGGCAGCGGATTGCCGCAGGAGTTCAACTCCATTATCGAGATTCCCTTCGGCTCCAGCGTGAAATACGAACTGGACAAGACGAGCGGCCTGATCAAACTCGACCGCATCTTGTACTCGGCGGTTTACTATCCGGCGAACTATGGTTTCATCCCGCAAACCCTGGCCGAAGACGACGACCCGATCGATGTGCTGGTGCTCTGCCAGGAAACCGTGGTGCCGCTGACCATTATCCACGCGCGCGCTATCGGGCTGATGACCATGATCGATTCGGGGAAGAAAGATCACAAGATCATCGCCATCGCCACCGAAGACCCGGAGTTCAACGCTTACCGCGAAGCGGCCGAGATGCCTCCGCACCGGTTGCTCATGCTGCGCCGCTTTTTTCAGGACTACAAGCAACTGGAGGGCAAGTCGGTCGAGGTGGACGAAATTCAGCCGGCAACGGAGGCGTATCCGATTATCGAGGATGCCTTGCACCGCTACAGCGAACAGCGGCGCAAGGGGTTTGCTGGGACCAAGGGATGATACCGCCCCTTAGCAAGCCTGTTTTTCATGAAGATACAGCGGCTGTCTTTACTTAAAATAAAGTCCATAGACTTACTTGACATTATTCGGGAACTATTCTATATTGTGAATCGTTCCCTCCTGGTCCGTACCGCCATTCGCCTGGCGGTGCGGACCCCATTTTCCCCGGCTTACATTCCTTCTTTTTCTTTCTCTTTTTCGCGCTCGTAAGGTTTCTGCATGTAGCGGCGGCATTCCTCGAGCGCGCCTTGGGTATTGTCGTTGGTCTGAATAGCCTGGCGGTATTCATTGATGGCGCGTTCGCGCTGGCCGGTCACGTCGAAAATCTTCCCCAGCTGCAAGTGGCTCCAAACTTCCGTCCAGCGCGGTTCCCCGTCGCCATTCAGCGCTTCGCGGTAAGCATTTGCCGACGCTTGATAATTTTTCTGCATGAAAAATACTTCGGCGATCCGGTAGTGGGCCAGCGAACTGTTCTTGTTGACTTCAAGCGCTTTGTTGAACTCGCTTAAAGCTCCCGCCAGATCGCCCTGCTGGATCAGACCCTGCCCGCGCAGGATGGAGGCGCGCAG
Source organism: Terriglobales bacterium (assembly GCA_049592035.1). GTDB lineage: Bacteria > Acidobacteriota > Terriglobia > Terriglobales > Acidobacteriaceae > Acidiflorens. The sequence goes on along the minus strand of JBAWFQ010000269.1, from coordinate 15,482 downwards.
CTTGACATCTTTCGAGTTGGTCAGCACGCGGTTCCCGGGATCGATCGAGATGCGGCGCGGGCGTCCGAAGGTTTCGACCGAAAACGGAGAGTCGGTGCCCACCACCTCAATGCGTTTCTCTTCCGTTCTTCCGTCCGTATCGATTTTCAGTTCCACCGGCATGCGGAACAGGTCCAGATCCTGGGTGATGGAGCCGACAATGCGGAAGCCCTTGTTGTTGCCCAGGCGGTAGCAGGTGTACTTCACCTTAAACTCGGGGGCGCTGGTCGAATCCATCCACTGCGAGTAGAACCAGGTGAGCTTTTCACCGTAGACTTTCTCGCTCACGCTGCGGAAATCATCTGTGCTGGCGGATTTGCCCGCGTACTTGGTGGCGAAGTCGCGCATGATTTCCAGATATTTCTTCTCGCCCACAACCCAGCGCAGCATGTGCAGGATCATGGCGCCCTTGTCGGTAACCAGCGACTGAAATTCGGGAGAAAAATAATCCAGTTTGTCGGCGCTCGAAAGCGGCACGCTGTCATAGGCGAGCGCGCCCACCGACATGTCTTTCACCATTTCCTCGAGTCCGGCTTCGCCGGCCGCGCTCTCGACGTAGCGAGCCTCGGAGTAGCGCGCGAAGCCGTCGGTGATCCACCAATCATCTTTCGATGCCGGACTCACGGACACGCCCCACCACTGATGGGCAATGGTATTGGCGAGCAGCCGGTAGTTGATCTTCTCGGTGATCGCGCGGCTCGAGAGCGCGGCGATCTCCGGCGCATAAGCTGTGGGCACCGTGTCATCCGGAATCTCGACGACCTTCAGGGTCGTCGAGGGTGCGACTCCATACTGCGTGACGAAGTAGGTGAACGCCTTGACCGCCGTCGAGGCGTATTCCGCGCCCAGGTCCTGCTTGTTGGGCTTGAAGAACACATGCAAATCGAGGCCGGCGTCGTCGCTCTTGAATTCCTGAAACGTGCCGGCAATGATTGTGCCGGGAAAGCTCGGCTTGTCCCAGGTAAAGGTGAAAGTCTTGGAGTTGGCCAAGTCGGCGGGCTTTTTTGTCGTCACGGCCGGGGACGATTCCTTGCCGCTGCCGATCACCACCATGTGCGCCGGGACGGTAACGCTGATCGTCGAAGTGAAGCGGTTGACGCCGTAGCCCGCCACCGGAAACCACAGTCCGGAGTAGAACAGGTAGCTGGTATCGGGGCCGACGTAGGCGAGTTTCAATCCCTCAACCGGGCTGTCGTCGGCGCTTTCGAGCGTACCTTCATATTCGAAGGTGAAGGTGGTGCTCGCGCCTTTTGCAATGCTGCTGTTGAGCGAAATACGCACGGTCGAATCCTGCGTGTTGCGCTCGGGAGTAAGTGGCTTGTTGCTCGCGTCGGTCAGTTTGGTGATGTGCAATGCGTTGTTCAACTGAAACGTCGCGACGTTAAGGTCTTCGAGAGCCGTGACCTTGACCACGGTGTGCGCGGTGAGCTTGTGCGTCTGCGGCAGTAGCTCGACATCCATCTGGTAGTCGTCCACGCGCAGGCGATTCTTCTCGGCTGCGCGCGCCGGCCGGTTCGCCACGACTAGCAACAAACAAAGACAAGATAAAAGAGAGAGGAGAGCCGGGAACCAGGGCGCGCGGCGCGCTAGTCGATGGTGACAGAGCTTCAAGTAGGGTCTCCTGGCAGGGCTACAAGTTCTAAGATGTTAATTTTTACGCAAAAGATGCTGTAGGACAAGGGTTAGCGAAATTTGTTGGTGGCTCGATGCACATTGGCTTCTGTTTTTGGGTGGCGCAGCGGGTTACCGCTGCGATAACTAGCCTGTTTCAATGCGGCTTTTAGCCGCTGAGGTCACACTTTCCTTTGGTCCGCGCCCTCTGACTTACGGTTCACATTCAGCCGATCTCCTGCAGTATGATCTCCGCCGCTGTTTCCCAGGGATGTTGACCGCCGTCGCAGCATCCTTTCAGTCTAGCCTTCACCCCCGCCAGCCCTTCGATCATGCGCGAACGCGGCTCGCCGTCGGGGATGATTTTGTTCATCTCCGTGACGATGTTTTCTGCCGTGAATTTGTGCTGTACCAACTCCGGGACGACCTCCTCCTCGGCAATCAAGTTGACCATCGCGAAGTAGGGAACCTTCACCCGCGGTTTGCCCAAGGCGTAGGTCAGCCGCGATACACGGTACACCATAACGAAAGGCGTGCCCATGATGGCGGCTTCGACCGTAGCCGTGCCGCTGGCTACGATTCCGGCGCGGGAGTGGTGAAGAGCCGGGAGCGCCTCAGGTACGAGGTGAATATTCCGCTGTAGAGACGCGGCTTGCCGCGTCTCTGTCCGCGGCGCCCCGATCAATTCCCGAAGAAACGAAGCGTCCAGCGTGGGCGCGACCGGCAGCAGAAATTCATAGTCACCACCCAGACGATTCGCCGCCTCGAGAATCGTCGGCAGGTTCATGCGGACTTCTTTGCGGCGGCTGCCAGGCATGAGCGTAATCCAGGTTTTCGTGGCATCGAGTTGGTTTGCGGCGGCATAGGCTTCGCGTGAAATCGCAGGCGCGGGCAAATCGGCGAGCGGATGGCCGACGAATGTGGCGTCCACCCCCCGATCGCGATAGAACTTTTCTTCGAAGGGAAAAATGACGAGGGCCTTGTTGACATACTTGCGCAGAAGTTTGACGCGTCCCTGTCGCCACGCCCAGAACTGCGGGCAGACGTAGTAAACCACTGGAATGCCGCGCCGACGCATCTGCCGCGCCACACGCCAGTTGAAGGCTGGAGCGTCGATGACGATGGTGAGCGCCGGACGCTTCTCGTCGGCCGCGCGAATTAGTTTTTTATAAAGTCCGAGAATCTTCGGCAGATGGCTGACGATTTCTGTGATGCCGACGACGGCCAGGTCTTTTGCGTCGACGATGATTTCGCAGCCCGCCGCGCGCATGCGCTCCCCGCCCGCCCCGAAAAACTCCATCTGCAATGCTCGCGTAGGGACGGCCGCCCCCGGCCGTCCAGCGGAGCGAAGCTCCGCCTCCAGCCGCAGCGCTTCCATCAACTGCGCGCCATACATTTCTCCCGAGGCCTCGCCGGCGGAGATCAGAATCTGCACGCTGCCATTGTATTGGACCCTCGATACAAGGAGGTTCGAATCCGGGTAGTGGTGCAGTTTGAAACGGCTTTGAATAGGGTACCGCTTCACAGCCCGAGGAAAAAGTCGATCTTGCGCTTGATTTTGGGTGGCGCAGCGCTTCAGCGCTGCGGTAAGTGCACTGTTTTGAGTGCGGCTTTAGCCGCTGAGGGACGGCAATTTTCAAGCTGCACCACCACTCGAATCCGGGCGCGGAAGGCGCCAACGCGGTTGACGGAGACGATCGCGCGAGAGGAATACCACGCTCGCCACGAGATACGGATGGGCCAATCAGATGTTTCAGACCAACCAGGGCCCGAGCTATCCCGCGCATCAGTTTATTTTCGGCGCGACCTCGGCGCCCAATGCCGCGGACGACCCGCTCGGCGTCTTTGTCTCGGAAAATGCAGACACCAACTACGGCTGTGCGACGGGAGAATCGGTGCAAGTGATCCGGCCGAACGGCAACAGCTCGCCTCCCTATGGCACCGAGACCGTTGGTGACACGGTGCTGGAATGCTTCTCGCGCAACGCCACGGACTATCTGTTTGGCCTTACCAATCCCGCAACCACCTGGACCTACTACGCGCAAGGACAGAGCAGCCTCTGGGTAGCCCCCAATTCGCTGGCAAACATCTGCACCCCTTCGGACGGCAAATGCACAGGACCGGATTGGACCAAAGGCACAGCGACTAGGCCACGACCAAGGCGGCGTGGAAAACAAGCAGCGCCGCTTCCCGAGGGGCGTCTCGCTCAAGCTGCAAAGCCTGCGTAGGGACGGCCACCCCCGGCCGTCCAGCGGAGCGAAGCTCCGCCCCTTCGGCGCTGCGGGCAAGAGGCTGCCCTGAGCGAAGTAGAAGGGACGCCCGCCGGACAGCCGCCGCGACGGCGGCGCTACCCTCAGCGCTGAAGCGGTACAGGTCACGCGGTCACAAGCTAGTCGTCCGCGTTCGCGGGCGCGGGCGTCCGCGCCATACTGATCTCCTGATCTTTATATTGCAGCTGATACAGCTTGTAATAAATCCCGCGCTGCGCCAGCAGCTGCTGGTGCGATCCCATTTCGCGAACCTGGCCCTTGTGCATCACGATGATCTTATCGGCGCGCTGGATGGTCGAGAGCCGGTGCGCGATGATCAGCGCCGTTCGTCCCTCCACCATGCGGTTGAGCGCGTCGCGCACCCGGAACTCGGTTTCCGTATCGACGCTTGAAGTGGCCTCATCAAGAATCAGAATCTTCGGATTGTGCGCCAGCGCTCGCGCAAAACTTATCAACTGCTTCTGTCCGGTCGAGAGCGTCGAGCCCCGTTCGCGCACTTCTTCTTTAAACCCTCCAGGCAAGCTCCGGATGAAGTCGGCAAGGTTGACATCCTCGGCCGCTTGTTCCACGTCTGCGTCCTGAATGCGCGTTGTGCCTAGGCGGATGTTGCCCTCGACCGTGCCGCTGAATAGAAACGGATCCTGCAGCACGACGCCGAAGCGGCCGCGCAAGTCGTCGAGGTTCATTTCTTTGATATCGAGGCCGTCGATGCGAACTGCTCCGCGCTGCACGTCGTAGAAGCGCATCAGCAGCGAGATCAGCGTGGTTTTGCCCGCGCCGGTGTGGCCGACTACAGCAATGGTCTCGCCCGGTTCGATGGCAAAGCTAACATCGCGCAAGACCCAATCAGGCTCATTTGCTCGCGTAGGGACAGGTGCACCCACCTGTCCAGGTGTTTGCGTAGGGACGGGCGCCCCCGCCTGTCCAGGCCGACTCGAAGAGTCGGCAGCCTTCTCTGCTGCAGACTTGTTCCCATACGCGAACCACACATGATCGAATTCAATCCGTCCCGGCCCCTGCGGCTTTTTCGCGCTCGCCGGCGAGGTGATTTCAATCTTCGTATCCAGCAGCTTGAACACGCGCTCGCCCGCCGCCATCGCCGATTGCAGGATGTTGTACTTCTCACTCAGGTCCTGAATCGGACGGAAAAAACGCTGCGCGTACTGCATGAACGCGACCAGCACGCCAATCGTCGTCACACCCCGAATCACGTCTCTGCCGCCAAACCAGACGATGCTGGCGATGGCGATCGATGACAAGATTTCGACGACCGGATAGTACACGGCGTACGCCAGGATCGCGTCTTTGTAGGCCTCCATGTGCGAGGCGTTGATGTCGGAAAATTTATTTAAGGCGCGCTTTTCGCGGTTGAAAAGCTGCAACACCAGCATCCCGGAGACCGCTTCCTGCAGGTAAGAGTTGATGCGCGCGATGGCGGTACGGATGCGACGGTAGGAATCGCGCACCTTGTCGCGAAAAACTCTGGTCGCGTACACGATGATCGGAAGCGCGGCGAAGGTGATCAGCGCCAGCTTCCAGTTCGTATGCATCATGATGCCGATAATGCCGGCCAGCACGAACACATCTTCGAAAATGGAAACCACGCCCGCCGTAAACATTTCATTCAGCGCGTCGACGTCGGTGGTCACGCGCGTCACCAGGCGGCCCACCGGGTTCTTATCGAAAAACGCGACGTGCATGTGCTGCAAATGGCGAAAAATCTGCTTCCGCAGATCGAACATCACTTTCTGCCCGGTCCACTGCATCAGGTAAGTTTGAACAAACTCCAGCGCAAAAGTGAGACCAAGAATCCCGACATAGAGGCCGCCAATCTCCGCAATGCCAGTCAGAGGAGTGCTGCTCAGCCGGTCGCCAATCCATGAATGGGAAGAAGAGTGCGAGTTGGGCGATTTCGCCAAATACTTATCGATGGCGATCATGGTGAGAAACGGGCCCAGCACATCCAGGCCCGACTTCAGGATGATCGCCGCCACGGCCACCACCACGTGCCATTTGTAGGGACGCAGATAAGTCAGCAGCCGCCGCATCAACCGGCCGTCGTACGCTTTTCCTAATACTTCTTCTTCCTGATTGGAGGCCATCGGTGGCGCGAGCAAGTATCTCCGCTGGAGATCTCGCCCTAAGTAAAGATTATCCCAAATCCGCGACTCCCAATAGCCAGCGGGTGCCGGGTGCCCCACTCATCGCGTTCTGTGCGATGAGTGGGTTTCCATCGAAGCGTCGAGCGAGGGATTAAACTCGGTTTCGGATCAACTATCGCCAATCATCAGCTTTCGCCGCGTCCCACCAAATGCCGCAGGGCCTTTTGCTGAAAAGCCGGATCCCGCAGACGCCGCAGCAGGAAGTACTCGTTCACGGGCCGGTCATCCTGCAGGGCGGGAGCGCTAGGAGCGCGCTGAATCAGGCTGTCAACAGGTAGTTCACGGCTAAGTACGATTTCAAATTGTTCTTGCGGATTGGAAGCAGGCCCCCATTCCATCAGATCACGAGCCGCAGCGGGTGGAAGTTTTTCAGCGAGTTCGGCAGCGGAAAGGTGAGGAATGGGACTCATGCTGGCCAGAAAATGAAGTCCCCAGCCTTCCACCGAAGGGAAGACTCGAACATAGGGGAAAGATTCCTTGAGAGCGCGTGCGACCGATGCGATCACGGTAGAATCCCCGAGCGGAAGCCACTGCTGCAATATGCCATCCGGGCGCAGATGTTGTCTGACCGTACTGTAGAACTCCTTTGAGTAGAGCAAACTCGACCCCGCCGCTTCCACTGGCGGCGGAGGGTCGATCGTGATCACGTCGTACTGCTCGGAAGAGCGCTCCAGGTAAAAACGTCCGTCATCGATCACCACGTGGGACAACGGAGATTTCATTAGCGCCGCCGCATTGGGATGAAAAAACGTCACCAGGGCAGGCACGCTGGGCACCAATTCGACCGCGGTAGAGTCGATTCCCCAGGAAAGCATAGCCAGGTGAGTCGTGCCCATGCCAAAGCAGATGACCAGGCCGCTACGGGGCGGGTGCGGCAGAAACGCGTTGGGCATATGCACCATCATCTTGGTAATGGGCGTGAGATTGGTGATTCCAACACCATTGACCAGGAGCCGTTTGCCCACCCTGCTGGAGCCGGTGGCCACGATGGTGGCGGTACTGTCACGCCGGACTTCGCGGGGTTCAAACTGCTCTTCAAATCCCCGGCTCGCGAAAGCCACAGCCGCCGACCCCAGCAGCAGGACGCACGAACTCAGCACATAAGAAGAACCGATCGCGTTGCGAAAAGACCAAATAAATCTGGGCCGGTACTTGAATCCGACAAGGAACCACGGCAGGGCGAGTGCGCACAGCGCCAGCCGTTCTCCGGCAAGGGGCAGCAGTAGAAAACCCGCCACCAGCGGCCCCAGGACGCAGCCCACGATGTTGACCCCATAAGCCCTGCCGGCGCGGTCCGGATCGCCGCGAGAGAAGCGATCGACAATCGCCGGCGTTATGAATCCCACCAGGCACGAAAACGGCATGGCGCCCACTACCACCCGAAGAATCGCCGGCACCCGAACTCTCGGGTCAGCGCTCAAAAAGGCCACCAGCACGGAAAACCCGAGCGCAATCCAAAGCACTCCGCTTTCCAGCAGGTCGCCCCGATTCGAACGCCGGTAAAGCCACGAACCGAGATCCATTGCAATCAGATAAAGTCCAAGAATGGTGGCAAACGCGTAAACCACTGTGCTCAAAGCGGGAGTAAAAAGGCGCACCCAGACGACCTCCGCGCCCATGCTGGTCAGTCCCGTACCAAACAGCAGCCAGAGCAAAGCCCCGTCGGAAAGAAACTCAGACTTGACGGGCATAGGTAATTTGCGTGTCTCGTTCAGGTTTTCTCCGGCGGGCAACGGTTTCTTTGCCAGGCTCAGAGAAAAGGCGCTCGCGGCCAGCAAAAGGTTGAGGATTGCACTGATGTGCAGCGTGTGCTGGAATCCAAAAAGCTCGATCAGGAACAGCGGAAGCGCGGCCCCCGCCGTTGCGCCCAGCACGTTCGCCAAATAAAGATAGCTGAACGATCGCGATGCTTTTGGATCGCGATCCTGCTTGATCGCTTCCATCGCGAAGGGGAACGTCGCCCCCATGCACATACACCATGGCACCAGTGTGATCGCCAGCCAGATTCCCGACGGCAAATAGTAGAAAGAGGAGGAGAGCGACATCTCCCGAACCATTTTCAAAAGCAGTTCCCGGCCCCATACCAGCTCGTGAGGCACGGCGATCGCGGAGACCCCGATCAGCAACTCCATCAGCGCGTAGAACCTTAACGCCGGGAACCGGGCAGCCGCGCCATACTTTCGAACGAGGTAACCGGATCCCCAGGAGCCGAGGCCCAATCCGGTCATGAAAGCGGACAGCACCAGCGAGACCATGGCAGTCGTGACGCCGAATTGCGCCATGGCGATCCGGAGCCAGACGATTTCATAGAGAATGCTGCAGAACCCGGAAAGCAGAAAAAAACAGAAATACCATTGCACGAATTGGTCCCCCGGAGATTTAAACGTGAAGCGCGCCCGCTCATTTCAACAACAAACTGCTCACTGGTCAATCTGAAAACACTACTGGACGAAGTCCGGCTTGCCCACATTTGTGCAAAGCGGCAGTAGCGGACAGAAGAGCCGGACAGAAGAGCCGGAAAGAAGAGCGGACAGAAACCTGTCGTTCTAATTAGGCTTTTTGACGGTTCGCGGACCAGCAACCGGCTTGGCTGTCTTCGCCGGTTTGCAGTCGCGCTTCGCACGGCATTTAGGGCACACTACCTTTTCATTCTTTTCTGCCATCTCGTGTAGGAATGCGGAAAACGTCTGGCCACAGTGCTCACATAAAAGGTCAATCGAATCGCTCATAAATTACCTGTCAGGATGTCAGTATGATCGGTTGAGCCCTTCGGTCGCAAACCCTGACTTTACTATTTTAAGCCACGCTTGGCCAACAGCAGGCCTCAGGTGGTTTTGCTTTTTTGGCCGATGGGTGCCCCATCCTTGCGCGTTTTTTGCGCAAGGGTGGGATTCCACGGTAGCGTCCGCCAAAGGTTTTGCATTTGATTTTGCATTTGATCTTGATTTTGCTTTTGGGTGGCGCAGCGGTTTACCGCTGCGATAACCGTCGCATTTTCATTGCGGCTTTAGCCGCTAAGGGACGGCGATTTTCAAACTGCACCACTACCCGCGGTTCAGACCGCGCGAGCGCATCCCATAGAATAGCCACAGCATGCCTCTTGGCCTGTACATCTCCGTCCCCTTCTGCCGCACCAAGTGCAGCTACTGCAACTTCGCGTCCGACGTGTTCTCGAAGTCGGCTTACGAAAAGTACATTGCCCGTCTGCTGGAAGATATTGCCAACTCGAGGCAAATTTCGTTGAAGATGGGCTGTGCAGTTGATGACCAGGCCGATTCCATTTACCTGGGAGGAGGAACTCCGTCGATCCTCGATGCGGCGCAGTTGCTGCGTATTTTCGCCGCTGTGCGCGGCCAGTTTGCGGTCGCACCCGATGCCGAGATCACGGTCGAATGCGCTCCGGGCACGCTTACACCTGCATTCATCGAAACCTTGTTGCAATGCGGCGTGAACCGGGTAAGCCTGGGCGTACAGTCGTTCGTCGATCGTGAAGCGCAGTCGGTGGGGCGGTTGCACAAACGCTCGACTGTTCTCGAAGAGATCGCCCGCCTTCGCGAGGCCGGCCTCACCAACATCAGCATTGACCTGATTGCCGGATTGCCGCACCAGACCTCGGAAAGCTGGGCTTTCTCGGTGTCAGAGACGATTGCGACGGGTGTTCCGCACGTCAGCGTTTACATGCTCGAAGTGGACGAAGATTCTCGCCTGGGCAGGGAACTGATCGCCGGAGGCGCCCGCTATCACGCCCATTTCGTCCCCGATGACGATGCGACCGCGGATTTCTACCAGCAGGCATGCGCGATGCTCGACTCCGACGGCATTGCGCAGTACGAAATTTCCAACTTTGCCCGCAGCGGCTCGCAGTTAGTAAGTAACGAATCGCGCCATAACTTGAAGTATTGGACGCGGCAGCCTTATCTCGGTTTCGGCGTCGATGCTCACTCGATGCTTCCAGTGATCGCGTGGGGACGTTTTACGTGGGGACGGGCGCCCTCGCCCGTCCAGGCCGAGCGCAGCTCGGCAGCGGCCGAGTTCGACGACATCGCGGAGGACAGTCATCAGGCCGTGCGTTTTGCCACCCCCGATTCACTCGATGCCTATATGAATCGTGTGCCGCACAAGGTGACCCCGGTCTCGGCACGCGCGGCGATCGAAGAAAGTTTCTTCCTCGGTCTGCGCCTGAATCGCGGCATCGACCTTCCTCTAATAATGAATTGTCATCCTGAGCGGAGCGAAGGACCTGTTTCCCTGTCTTCCGCAATCGAGTCGTGCGTTAACGACGGTCTTCTCCAGCAGCAAGGCTCAATCCTGCGCCTCACAGCGCGCGGTCGTCTCTTATCCAATGAAGTGTTTGGCAGATTTCTATTGGGAAAACCACCGAGAGAACCGAAGAAACAAAAGTGGGAACCGGTCACGTGAATCCACGTTAGTTGACCGATTAGTGCCGTTCGGCATTGGCCTATCCGGTCCCCACCATCTCAAAGCTGTTCCACTACTCAAGCGCATCATAACCGTGAACGCGGCAAAGCGAAACGTCACGCCAGTTACCCGCCGATGAGTTCCCGAAGTTACGTTGCAAAGTTACGATGCAAAGCTACGTTGCATTCGCTCCGAAATCCGAGAGAAACAGGGGAACGGAAGACTAATCGAAGTCTTTCATCGAGCACGCGCCCGCCCCGCGCGGATCGCCGCACGACCCGCAGGGTCCCGCTCCCATTGACAGCCGCGCCGCCCCGCCGCCGCTCTTTGACGACACCGCGAACACGGAGAGCTGCGGTTCCAGTTTTTTGCTCTGGCATTTCGGGCACGCGGCTTTTTGGCTGCCGAAAACTAATGCCTCAAACTCGTGCTGGCATTCCTTGCAGATGTACTCGAAGATGGGCATGAAGAAAACTCCGCGAAGAAAACTGCTGTCTTCTATTTAAAATCAAATCGTGGGTATTCCGCAAACACACGAACAGACGCGTCCCTTCCATCCGCGCCGCTGGCTGCGCGGCGGACACTTGCAAACCGTTGCCAGCTTCCTGATCCCGCGACGCTTTCATCTGCCTGCGCCTGAGGAGCGGTTGATCGAGGTCGAACCTGGCGTCCAGGTGCTTTGCCATTGCCACTGGCAGGCGGATCGCGCGCACGCTCTAACCATCATCATCGTTCACGGGCTTGAGGGATCGAGCGAATCGCAGTACATGCTGGGCATCACCGACAAAGGGCTGGCGGCGGGAATGAATGTGATCCGCTACAACCAGCGCAACTGTGGAGGCACGGACGCGCTCGCTCCCGTGCTTTATCACTCGGGGTTGTCCAATGACGTCGCGGCGGTGGCGCGGGACGTCATTGCGCGCGATGGCGTTTCTCGCCTGGCGCTGGTTGGCTTCTCGATGGGCGGCAACATCGTGCTGAAGTTGGCTGGGGAGTGGGGATCCGAAGCCCCGCCACAGTTTCGCGCGGTCGCGGCGTGTTGTCCGGCAATCGATCTGGCCGTTTCAGCGGATACACTGCACGAGCCGTCGAACCGGATCTACGAAACATACTTTTTGTTGGCGCTGCGCCGGCGAATGCTGCAGAAGGCGCGGCTGTTTCCTGGCCACTTCGATGTGAGCCGCCTGCGGGGCATTCGAAGCCTGCGCGAGTTTGATGACAAGGTTACGGCTTACTATTGCGGTTTCACCGGCGTCGACGATTACTACGACCGCGCTTCGGCGGCGCATGTGGTCGAGCGCATTGCGGTGCCGGCGCTGATCTTGTACGCGGCCAACGATCCGTTCATTCGCATTACGGAGGAGACGCGGCGAAAGATTTCTTCGAACCCGGACATCACCTTCGTCGAGACGGCGGACGGCGGCCACTGCGCTTTTCTAGGTTCGCCTGGAAGACCGCCTGGAAGATCGCCCGCCGGAGCAGGGAATAGCCGCGATGGTCGTTATGACGACGGTTATTGGGCGGAGCGTGAGATCGTAAGCTTTCTGCGCAAGTTCTAATGCGTTTACGTCTGCGAGGTCCTGATGGATGCCGACTTCTCGGTTGAACTGGAGCGGGAAGATCCGGTGCTGGATTTTCCTTGGAACGATCCGGCAGGCAAACTTGCTTATGTCGACTTGAAGCGCCATCCGGAGTTGTTGGCAACGATCGAAGAGGTGAAGAAGTTTCCCGAGCTGGGAGAATTCCTGCGCACGGTGAACTCATCGCGAAGCACGCTGGAGACGGCAAAGTGCGACGCCTGGGAGACGAGAGAACTGAACGCGGAGGAAGAAATCTACGATGCCTCGTATAAGTTCGCGAGTTATGTAGATGTGGTATTTACTGACAACGACGCGCGTCTCACGTTGTCCGCTCACGAAAAATTCGCCCGCAAGCTGGTCGAGTTACTGCAACGCGCGCCGGAGATGCCGTCGGCGGCGGCGATATGCGTGCGGCGGTGTTATTACGGCGAGGGAAGTAACCTGCGGGAAGGCTGTTACTTCACCTTATATGTCAGCGGCTACGGAACCGACGAGGCCAGCGCACGTCAGAACTGGGGCGTGGGGCTGAAGCTGATGGGAAATGCGACCGTGCAGTTATCGGCAGCCAGCTAATGCAAGTCGCGTCTCCTACGGCACCCGTCGGCATCTTCCCCCCAAACAGCTTGTCCAGAGGGGCTTCCGAAACCTGAAGACACGTTAGTAACTTGGAACAATTTGGCCTTCGAGTGGACAATATCAACAATCACAGCACCCCTTGCGTTCCCCGGCGCCTAAGGAGGCGCGCATGACCTCGGGGCTGAGCGCGTTGCTGTCGAAGTTACAACGATACCCCGTAAGCCTGAGGGAAACCTATGGAGGATCGCGGGCGCGAGCGTTTTGGGCGATACGAGATCCTGGCCGAATTGGGCCGGGGTGCCATGGGTGTTGTCTACAAAGCGCGCGATCCAAGAATCAACCGGGTGGTCGCGGTCAAGACCGTTTCTCTGATCGGCCTGGCGCCGGATGAGGAGCGTGAGTATCGCGAGCGTTTTGCGCGCGAAGCGGAAGCTGCCGGCCGCTTGTCGCATCCTGGAATCGTGACCATCTTCGATGTGGGCGAGGAGCCGGAGTCGCACGCTCCTTATATCGTGATGGAATTTGTCGGCGGACAATCCCTCGACAAGCTGCTATCAGACAGTGACCATAAGCTGCCGGTGGAGACAGCACTTCAACTCACTCTCGAATTGGCGGAAGCGCTGGATTGCGCTCATGGTCAGGGCGTGGTGCACCGCGATTTGAAGCCTGCGAACATTCTGTTGACCGAGGACGGCCATGCCAAAATCGCCGACTTCGGAATCGCGAAACTGAACCTCGCCAACCAAACGCTGGCGGGGCGCGCGCTGGGCACGCCTGCTTACATGTCGCCCGAACAATTGAACGGCGACGCGGTGGACGGGCGCTCGGATTTGTTTTCCCTGGGTGTGGTCCTCTATACGATGGTGACCGGTCACAGGCCGTTTCAAGGCAACAGTGCCGTGACCGTCTCATTTAAGGTGGTGAACCGCGACCCGCTTGCGGCGACCCTGCTTAACGCCGAGTTGCCCAAGGGACTCGATTCCATCATTGACCGGGCAATCGCTAAAGAGCCGGCTCTGCGCTATCAGCGCGGGTTGGAAATGGTGTTGGATATCCAGCACATGCAGCAAGGCCGTGAGCTGTGGAGTAAGGCCAAAGGACAGGCTTCGCCATCCCAAGGAAAAGAAGTCCCGACCGACAAGAAGAAAACTCGATCGTCAGTTCTGGGCGGCCAACCGGCGCTCCCTCTGCATTCGGGACACGAGGCAACCGGGAATCCGCTAAAGAAGATTCGGAAGAGGGCCTTAATCGGCGTCTTTCTTTTAGTCGGATTTATCTTTGGCATCCAAGTAATTTCGACTCGCCACCATCAAGTGCCATCGCAAGCGTCCCAGCCAGTGACAACCGCCAGGCGAATGACAGTCGCTGAGGCGATTGCAGCCGGCGAGGCGATGACTACCGACAATCCCGTGACGGCTGCTCAGCCGGGGACTCCCGCCGAGTCGGTGGCCGCCCCGCCAATCCCACCCCGACCCGCGCCGAGTGCGCCACGCACGAAAGCGGTCGCTTCGCTTGCCAAAGCTGCGACAGCTACAGATAAAGATAAATCTGTGAAAGTCGAGCGCGCAGGTTTGCCGGCGATTTCTCCGGCAAAGCCGCCAGCCATGTTGGAAGTCGAGGTCGATCATAAATTTGCGGCGGGTCAGTTATCGATCTGGGTAGATGGTCAGCTAACTTATCAGCGTCTATTAGAAGGAACAGACAAAAAACATCTGGTCGTCTTCCACCACGTGGAAGGTCACGAATTGCATGCTATGCAGCTATCGCCCGGGGAACATGCTCTCCGAGTGCAGGTAACTTCGGATGCGGCGAACTATGACCAGTCCGCCACGGTGGCGGGCGAATTTCCCAGCGGAGGGGAAACCGTGCTGCGGGTCAACTGCAATAAACCGGCGATAAATCTCAGTTTGCAGTAGTTAGAACCGCCGTTTTCTTTAAAAGCCGGGGGTGCGCCCCTTCTCGCGCTTTTCGAGAAGGGGCCCTCCTGCGATCACCCGGATCACAATCGTCTAATTGAGGCTAACTCGCACATTCCAAAATACTTTACGTCTAAGTCCTTTAGAATCAAAGACCACTCCAAGATTTCGCCCCAAGTCTTTGATTCCACAAGACCGAGCGGGAGGGGTTCTGTCCTACGCAGTTTGAACTCTCCGCGTCATTCTTTTCCAATCGATCCTCTTCCAGTCGATTCGGCTGCGAAGCAGGGAGAGGATCAGCATGAAGACGGTAATCTCCAACAGCCCCCACGAAGCGCCCGAGATGGTTTGCGCTCGCTTCGGCAGCAGCGAGAAGCGTCCGTAGACGAATTCTATATGGACCCAATAGACGAGTAATGATGTCTGACCTAGCTGAATTAGAGGACTGAATCCCCAGGTTCCGAGACCCCAGCGACACCAGGCATAACTCAGGAAGCAGATTACTAACAACATGCCTATGCGCATCATTAGAAAGTTCGGACTGGTGTGCCAGTAATCGTAAGTCGCATAGAGATGGAAGGAAGAATGGTCGAGTTGGTACGCTAGCAAGATGGCTATAACGCCTACGCTTGCAAACATAGTTAGAGTTGTTACTACTTGGTTGCGGGCCTGGTCGGTGAAGAGGATGAATCCGGCGGCCAGGCCGGCGAAGGCGAAGGCGGACCACGGGAAGAGGGGGAAAAGCCAGGGCTGTGGGGCTCCAAGGTTGTGGCATCCGTCGATATAGGATTCGAGCGGCCAGGGCAGCCAGGTTGGTCTCCAGGTGGTGTAGAGAGGCGGAGTCAGCAGGGCTATTAGAGCTGTGACGGCGATGGAGACGGTTATTATGGCAGAGCGGAATTGGCCTCG
>JBAWFQ010000268.1:0-2649 GCA_049592035.1 Terriglobales bacterium | reverse complement strand
ACCTTGTCTCTTCCAATCTTTTTTTCGTAAGAAGCGATTGCAGACGCCTTCCGTACGCAGATGGGACCTTCGACCTCTATGTCTCCAGCTATTTGCTCGACTTGTTGAACGACGAGGAGATTGACTCCACCCTGAAGGAAATGGAGCGCGTGCTGGTCCCGAATGGCCATGCCATTTTGATAACTATGACTACGGAACTGGACGACGTACGGTGGCCGGCGCGTTTTCTTTGCCGTGTCGCCAACGAACTCTACTGCCTCGGATATCACCGAGGCAGGTGGAACAGCATCTGGAAATTTCTCTTTGCGGGGTACGCCCCTCACTGCCGACCGATCGCCCTAGGCAGGTACCTGAACCTCGCGCCTTCATTGAGTATCGAGTACACAAAGGTGAGTCACGTGTCTCTCTTCCCAGTTCGCATCTACTACGTCGGGAAGCGTCATGCCTAGCGTACGCTTGCTGCTGAAATTGACCATCATTGCCGCAACCTCGCGCTCCACGCGAGTTTTCTATGACCGTGTCTCTCCTTTCTATGAATCGGTGTTCACAGATCATTTGCCACATATTCGCACGATGGCAGCGGCCCTGAGTGAACGATTTCCCGCCCAGCATCAAGTCAAGGTCCTCGACATGGCTTGCGGGACAGGCGCTCTCAGCCGTCGGTTGGAAGAGCGAGGTTTCTCCGTCACGGGGTTGGATTTTTCCTTTCAATCTCTCCGCCGTCTGAACCAAACCACTCAAACCATTCGGCTCATCCAGGCTGATGCGGCTGCACTCCCATTTAGCTCCGGCAGCTTCGATGTGGTTACGTGCATGGGCGCGTGGCGCCACTTTCCCGAACCTAAGCGTGTTCTGGACGAAATCCGCCGAGTGCTTCGCCCTGGCGGCGCCTTTTTGGTTGGATATTTTCCTCCAAAACTCGGCGGGCTACTTTCAGCCCCGCCGGGCGCACTCGGCAAGGCGGTTGCGTTCTTGTATGGGCGTATTATCTGGCTTCTGAATTACAACGACAGAACTGATCAACACCTGGAGAGCGAAATCCTGCAAATGATCGAGCTGGCATTCACGGAATGTCGTCTCATCCAGTCCAACGAGCGTGAGTACCTGATATTTGCCGAGTCGCCGCGCTAGATCTCGGGTTCAGCGTTGATCGGCCGGGTGCCGCACTCATCGCGCACTTTGCGATGAGTGGGATTCCGCTGCGCTGTCATCCAGTCCTGCTCCCACGAACAACCGCGTTACCTTTT
Source organism: Terriglobales bacterium (assembly GCA_049592035.1). GTDB lineage: Bacteria > Acidobacteriota > Terriglobia > Terriglobales > Acidobacteriaceae > Acidiflorens. The sequence continues at coordinate 1,402 of JBAWFQ010000268.1, read as the reverse complement.
TGCGGCGGCGCTGGGATGCTCGCCACAGATCGTACTGTGTCTGCATGCCGGTCCATAGTTCGGGACTGGTGCCCAATGCATCCGCCAGCTTCAGCGCCATGTCCGCCGAAATTCCGGCGCTGCCATTCAAGATGCGTGACAGCGCGACCCGAGTCACCCCAAGGTGCCTGGCGGTGTCGGTGACCGACCTCGTCCCCAAATACTCTCGGAGGACTCTTCCTGGATGTGGCGGATTGTGCATGCGCACAAAAAAAACCCTTACTGGGTCAACCTACCTTTCCCAAAACAATCACCGCAGGTTCTTCCCCACCCAGTCCTCGATCCGCAGCAGCGCGGCGATGAGGTTTTCGAGCGAGTTGGCCACGCTGAAGCGGAGATACCCTTCCCCAAATGCCCCGAACGCCGTGCCGGAGAGCCCGGCGACTCCAGCTTGTTCAAGCAACGCGTCGGCCAATTTCTTCGACGGCCAACCTGTCTTAGTAATGTTCGGAAACACGTAGAAGGCGCCCTTCGGTATGCGGCACGAAAACCCTTTGATCTTGTTCAGCCCGGCGACAAAGGCGTCGCGGCGGCGCTTGAACTCCGCGCACATTTTGTCGACCGAAGACTGGTCGCCGCGCAAAGCTGCGATTCCGGCAACCTGGGTGAAACTGGCGGTGCAGGAATTCGAATTCGTGTTCAGCCGCGCGATCTGCGCAGCCAGATCGGGACGCATCACGCCGTACCCCATGCGCCATCCAGTCATTGCGTAGGTTTTCGAGAAGCCGTCGAGAAGAATGGTCCGTTCCTTGAAACCGGGCACGCTCATGATCGAAAAGGGCTCGCCTTCAAAGATGAGGCGGCTGTAGATCTCGTCCGACAGAACCATGATATTGCGGTCGCCGATGGCCTCGGCGATATCCAGAATGTCTTTCTTCGTGAGCACGCCGCCAGTCGGGTTGTGCGGCGAGTTCAGGATAATCAGCTTGGTGCGGTCGGTGATCAGCGACGCCAGCTCTTTCACGTCGACAGAAAAATCGCGCTCCTCGCGCAGCGGAATCGGCACCGCCTTCCCCAGTGAATAATTAATCATTGACTCGTAGATCGGAAAGCCGGGGTTGTGATAGATGACTTCATCTCCCTCATCAATCAATGCCAGAATCGAAAAGAAAATAATAGGCTTGCCGCCGGGCACAACCACCACCTCGTCGCTTGAAACCGGGACCCTGCGAGTATGGCTGACGTAATCGGCGATGGCTTGGCGCAAGTCGGGCAGACCGGCGGCCGGACCGTAGTGGGTCCACCCCATATGCAGCGCGTCAACGCCCGCCTCGATGATATTGGCCGGAGTATTAAAGTCGGGCTCGCCGATTTCAAGGTGAATAATTTCCTTGCCCTGCTTCTCCAGAGCGCGGGCGCGGTT
>JBAWFQ010000267.1:0-10105 GCA_049592035.1 Terriglobales bacterium | reverse complement strand
TGCCCCATCATGATCAGCAGGCCTCCGACAATGAGAATCAAACAGAGCATGTGCGAATGCTCTCTTCTACCATGCTTCTGCCGAATCTCATCCCGCTAATCGACGTGACTTTTTCAACACCCACGGGCCGATAGCGCTCAAAACGCGTGTAAGAAAAACGGGGCCGCTTGTGCGGCCCCGTTAGAAAAGCACTGCAAAATCTAGTGCTGGCTATTTGCCCGTTCCCGTTAGCGGTACCTGCTGCGGGCTGTTGGGAGCGTTGTCGGTGATGGTCACATCTCCAGTGAGCGTTCCCGTTTGTTCGGGCGTGAAGGTGACCGCGATCTTGCACTTCTTCCCCGCTGCCAACGTCGAGCCGCATGGCTTCGAGCTGACTACGATAGCAAAATCACCGCTGGCCGCGATGCTGGTGATGTCCAGTGTCGCGTTTCCAGAGTTCTCGACCGTGACATCTTTGGCCTTACTCGTCGTTCCCACTGCTGTCTTCTTGAAGGTCAGAGAGGTCGGCTTGAGAGTAACGGCTGGGCCACTCGACGCAGTGATGGTGAGCTGGATGGTCGTGGTTTCGGTCAGGGTACCCGAGGTGCCGGTAATGGTCACGGTCGAGGTTCCCTTCGTGGCATTGCCAGCGGCTGTGAGGGTCAGAGTGCTGGTGGTAGTGGTCGGGTTCGGAGAGAACTGCGCTGAGACACCGTTTGGCAGACCGGAGGCGTTTAGGTTGACGCTGCCGGTGAAGCCGTTCTCAGGAACGACCGTGATAGTGCTCTGGCCGCTGGCTCCCTGCGCAATCGTCAGCGAGCTCGGGTTGGCGGTGAGGGTGAACTCTGGGCCCGCTACGACGCTGACGACTACCGGGCTCGATGCGATGCCGTTAGCAATCACCGACAGGTTATAGCTGCCTGCGGGAAGGCCAGCCGGCACGTCGAACTGGGTGGTGACGGAGGTCGAGGGAGCGATGGAGTGAGTGGTCTCACTGTGCGTGGTGGCGAAATAAACACCGTTGGGAGCATTGACCTGCACGAGTTGAACCAGGGGATAGTTCGTGTAGCCCTGGTAGTCGTCGCCGTAGGCGTTGTTTGGGGTTAAGCCGTTGAGCTGCGTGCCGGACAGGGAGTTGTCGTTCGAGGGGCTGTTAATCGTCGAACTGACCGAGGTGATGGTGGCTTCGACCCCGGAAACGGTACCCGAGGCTGGCGTGTAAATTTCCACCAAGCCACTAAAATCCGTGAACATGATCTGACCGGTAGGAAGCACCATCAGGTGTCCGACGTACGACGAGTCGCCTGGACAGTTCTTAGGATTCGGAGCGTCGGTCAAGGTGTTGGCCACGGGATCGTATTCGACAAACTGGCACCCGCTCTGGAACAGGCCAGGACTCAGCATGGCCAGTACTTTGCCGTTCGGCTCCAGTGCGGCGGGGCCATCGGCCTGATCCAAGCCGCCGCTGGGAGTCGGACCGGCGGTCCAGGTGTTGGCTGCGACGTTGTAGAGCGCCGTCGCAACTACGTTTCCGCCAAACTGGATAACCTGGTTGTTGTACATCAGAACCGCAGCACCCAGTTCTTCATCGTTGGGATTGTAGAGCTTGACAGGAGTATCTGGCCCGCATGACCAGACACCGGTGTTCTGATCGTAAAGCTCGGAACCCTGGTCGGTGCTGCAATTCGGATCCGCTTTCGCGTCTACGGTCAGGATCAGGTCGTTGGTCAGTTGCGTAAAGCCCGATTCGTCGTTATTGCCCTGTTTCACCGAACCCGTCGCGGTCCAGGAATTCGGACCGTCATACAACGCATTCTGCTGCGTACAACAGTCGGCCTGCATGTAAGTTCCGTCGGCCAGGATCACGCTTTCCGCGTCGCCGATGTTGGCCCAGCCTTGAGGCGGGGAGTTGCTCGTCCAGGTGATGGTGCTTCCGGAAATGGTTCCAACGGCACCCAGGTTTGTCCAATCCTGCGCCCCGCTGTTGTATTCTCCGCCCTCGACTACAATTGTCTGCCCATCGAGGAGCACTTCGGAACCGAAGAACCAAGGCGCGTAACCGGAAGGCAGCTGGCCCCCGGAACTCCACGTACCGTTGATGTAACTGCCGGTGGAATCGGGAGTGAGAATGTGCCAATTGCGGGAATTTCCGCCTTGTTCTTCATGCACCAGGATTCTGCCGTCTCTGAGCTGCAGCATGGCGCCGACGTCGGCCCCGGGTTGATTGTTGAGAGGTGTCCAGGTCTGGGCGCCAGCGATGCTAAGCAATGCGAAGACAAGGATAGACGCAATAGCGAACGTGTGGAGTGATTTCAAGGTGTGACCCCTTCCAAGGATGGTGCAAAACGACCACTACTCTACACGGCTTTCTCCTGTTTGTGTAGTATGAAAATTTGTAAAATTTGTGTCGTGTGAAAAGATTCTCACCTGAAGTGCAGTAGTTTGCCGACGGGATTATCAGGATGTTTGGACAGAGACCTTAGCTGGTGCCGATGGCCGACAGGACTGTGCGAGGAGCGATCCCCTGTCCGCCGAATTTGGCGGATGCAGTGCAAGCTGCCGAGCTCTTCCACCCCGTCAAGCCAAAACCGGGCTTGTCGGGGGCCCCGGGGCGCTCGGCTGGACAGGTGAGGACACCTGTCCCTACGCGAGCTTCTGGCAGGGACGGAAAAACCCGTCCCCGTACGAGCCCTAGCTTTCTTTCATCTTTAGCTTGCTCTTGTTTTCTTCGATAAACGCTTTTAGGTCGGGGACAGCGTTCAGCAGTTTGGTCCACTGTTCGTAGTAGAGCGTCACCGGAAAGCGGCCCAGTCCGTAGACGCTGACGCCACCCTTCTCGCTCACGCGGAAATCTATAGTTCCGCTTCTCTTTTTCGTTTCCACCTGCTTTTCCAGATCGGCAAGGCGCGCTTTCAATTCTTCGTAGGATGGTTCTGTCATGAGGGTTCCTCGGAGGATTGGTTTTCTTTCAGTCTTCTATCATAGGTGCGGCTGCGGGTTCTCGTCGAGGCACGTTTGCATCGCGACATCGGGTTTTCGTGTCTTTCGCTTCAAACTCAAAAGGCGCTTCCAACTCAGAAGAATCGGCCCAACTCGAAGAAGAATTTCCGATGCTGAGTGTCCCCGAGGCTCCCGCCGAAAAACACGGGGCCGAACAGGGTTTGAAATAAAACTCCTAGGGTCGCGTCCTGGGCAACATCTGTTTCGCCTGGTTTCTGATCGTACGCTTTTCCGGCTTCGTACATTCCGAGGAGATATGCATTCTGCTTTAGCACCGGCGAAATCTCCCACAACTTGAAAAGAAATGCCGGCTGCAGCAGAAAATACTGGTTCGTCAACAACTCGTTGGGTCCATAAGCACTCAGGCGCAACGGGCCGCCGAGCGTGAAGGGCGGGAATCCGGTGTCTTTGGTCGAGAAGGACGTGCCACCCGAGGCGAAGAACAATAACGACGACCTTGGACTGGTGCGCTCGGCCAGTCCCAGTTTCAGTTCTTCGGTGGGCACAACGTCAGGAGTTCCCGGAGCTGTGTCGAAGAACTTGAAGTTGGATTCCAGACGCGCTCCCTGGCGCGGGATCACGGGATCGTCAAAGCGCTCCAAACGGTAGCGCAGCGACGTCGCCCCGAAACGACCGTGGACCTCGGGCGCCACCGGAATTCCAATATCCTCGTTGATCTTCCGATAGCCAGACTCATATCCGACGCGGAGTTCCGCGCCGCGGCCGAAGGTGTAGCCGAGATCCAGGCCTCCGCCCATCAGGCGATTGCGGTAATCACCTTCCAGCTTGTCATTGTGGTAGACAAAAAACGGGCTGCTGTCGGCGATGCCGTGCGCGGCGACGAACCATCCGGTATCCGAAGTGAACGGATGGAAGTATTCTGTCTTAAATCCATACTCGGAGCCGGCGACGAAATCGTTGCGCCACTCCGACCCGAAACCGCCGAGATCGAGGAAGGTGATGCGGCCACCTACCTCGAAGAGCACATTCTTGTAGTCCGAACCGTCGATGACAAAAGCAGGACGCACCAGCGGCGGTGCGTAAATCTTCTCTTCGGCATCGACCTCCAGCCCGGGTTGCCCGTCGCGCTGCGTTTCACGATAGCCGGCTCGGGCGAAGCGGCCCAGACCGGTGATATCCATCATCTTCTTGTCGAGTTCCTTGGGATCGATCGGGTGGCCGGCGAGGTCCGACAATTCGTGTTGCAGACCTTTCAGGACTTCGCCTTGGGCGCCGGTGACTTCGACGAACTGAGGTGTGGCCACGGGCCGGCGTTTCGCATTGCGTGCTGCAAGGATGCGCTGCCAGTCGTCTTCGTCAACCTGCAGACGGGAAAGGACTGCGCTCTTTGTCTGGGCGGCCTGGTATCCTGCCGGTTCGATTTGGTCGAAAGCGGTGTAGTCGGTGGTATCGAATTGCTCCACATCCGCTGTCAGCAGGATGTCCGCTTGCTCCATCTGCTGCATGCTGCGCAGTTCGTTGACCGAGATGGTCACGCTGGCCGAACGCTCCAACACTCCTAGCGACGAGAGCACTGTCTTTGGATCCAAGGGCGCCGTCTTCAGATGGACTGCAATCACAATATCGACGCCCATCTGCCGGGCCACGTCCACCGGCAAGTTGTCCAACAGGCCGCCATCGACCAGCAAGTGGCTGTCATCGCGCACCGGTGTAAACAGCGCCGGCAACGACATTGAGGAGCGCAACGCCTCCGCCAGCGAGCCGTGATCGAAGACGTAGGGTTTTTCCGATACAAGGTCGGTTGCCACCGCCCGGAACGGGATGGGCAAGTCGTCGAAACTCTTCATCTCTGAATAGGGCAGTCCGATCCGGTCCAGAATCAATCCCACTTGCTGTCCGGAATTAAAACCAGTGGGCAGTTCCCTGCCGTGTTTGAGCCCGAATTCGAAAGCATTGGGATAATCGCGCTGGTCTTCCTTTCGGCGAAAGGACAAGTCTTGATAAGGCGTTGTTCCTCGCATCACGGAGATCCACCGGATGCCGCGGATCAGGGTTTCAATCTCGGCGGGCGATTCTCCGCTGGCATAGATTCCTCCGACCAGAGCGCCCATGCTGGTGCCGGCGATTGCGTCCACCGGAATGCGATTCTCCTCCAGCCACCGGAGCACGCCGACATGCGCAAAGCCGAGCGCCCCACCACCTTCGAGCACCAGGCCGATCCGCGGGCGCGTTTTGACGGAAGCCGCTGGCGATGGTTTCAACTCTCGCGGGGCGCTCGCGGGAAGGTTCTGCGCCCACAGACTCGACAAAAGCAACAGACAGACGGCGAAACTACTAGATTTCATTGCATCTCCAAGAAAGCGAAAAAACCAAATCTGCTTCCGCGACAGCGTCCCTTTAGGTGAAAAACTTTACACTACCACTCATGCCGCCGACCCTTTCCGGCCATCTCTCACTGTAACAAGCTGTTACGGTACCTCGGTTCACGGCGGATGGAAGCACAAATGCTAAAATAGCTTCGATCCGCAAATCCAGAGCGGTAGAACGAGTGGAGAATTAAAGAATGGCAAAAGTTGGGAAGAAGAAATCGTTTCTTGAGAGCATACCCATGCTGGTACTGGTTGGGTTACTGGCCGGCGCCTTGGGAGGCTTGGGAATCGGCTTAATTCAGTTGCGCGCCTTGAACTCGGCGGCTTCCGCCAGCGCTGCTGGCGCCCCCGGTAAATAAGTTAGACTCCCGTTCGGGTTGACCACCGAACGGGATCGGCGGCGCTCCTACTTCAGGTAAGCTCGCACCAGTCCGATCAGATCTTCGGTTAATTCCTCACGCGATCCTGGCCCGCGCTCCGGATGGGTAATGTGGAGCCGGATGTGATCTTCCAGGATTTCCGCCATCAGGCTGTTGACCCCGCCGCGAATCGCCGCCAATAGCATCAGGATATCGGCGCACTCGTCACCCTCGGTTACCGCCCGCTCGACGGCCGTAATCTGCCCGCCCATGCGCTTGATGCGGGAAAGCAGCTTCTGCTTTTCTTTCGAGATTTCCAGAGATTTGTCTTTCATATTTTGGGATTGTACCGCATTATTTGCTTGACATATACCATAGGGGGGTATGCTATAACAATACTTAGCGGGAAAAGCTCCGCTTCCCCGCAGAACTTTTGCAGGCGAGACCGTCGAAAGGAAGAACAGAGTTGAGAAACCTGTTGGGAAATCTACAGAGAGGAGGAAAGGACAATGACCTGCATGACTGCATTCGCACATGCGATGGCGGTGCCGACGACACAGCTCACGCGCCTGATTCCATACGAAAACGCCGCTTTCTGGCAATTGGAAGGCAACGCGGAACACAAGTCTCCGCGTATGGGCTGGGTCGTGGTCACCGGCAAAGACGGGCGGCGGCGGCTCCGAATTCTGTGGGAGGTAGAAACACGTTCCGGAACGCCGTTTGATTATTAACCATAGTTAACTACCCAGGATGTTCTCGGGGTAATCAATCGGCGTGGGGTGTGCTGGCGGCGCGCAGCGTGATGAATGCCGGCGGCGGATCCGCAGCTGTAACCTTCTATTAATGGATGAAGCGCATACTGCTGGACTTTGGATGTGGGCGTGATTGTAATCACAATGAAGGGTGACGGGACGTGTGGCGAAGTGCGGCAGCCGGCCGCTAGTTTGTAGTCATGATATTGAAATTGAAATTCATTTTCAGTATGGCGGCATTCCTTAGGAACCGCAAACCGGGCGGACGTACGTGGCGGGACGCCAGGCTGCCCTTGGTTCTGGCGTTTGTCTTGAGTCTGGGCTTCGCCGCTCCCGTTGCCTGGGGCCAGGCGCAATCCGCCTCCGCCTCCATCCAAACATCCCCTGCCGCCGGCCCGGATGCGGCAGACACCAACGATCCACCCGGTCCGCCGAGCGATGCCGGAGCCGATCCCGAAGCGATGTTGCCGCATTTCAAGAGCACTCGTTTCTGGCTCTCGGGGCAGGCAAACTTTATCTTTCAAACTCATCCCGACTTTCATGCGGACTACAGTGGGCCGCACAGCCTAAGTCCCGACTATTCGAAAGCGACTTCGCGAGTTCTGACCCTCTACACCGGAGTGCGGATCAATAATTCCACCGAGCTTCTGGTGGACATTGAAGAAGCGGGCGGTGAGGCGCTCAGTCTGGGTCTGGGCTTGGCTGGAAATACGGATCTGGATATCGTGCGCAACCCGTTGCTGAGCAAAGCGCCGTATCTGGGGCGCGGCATGATCCACAAAGTGTTTGCGTTGAGCAAGGATAAGGTCGAGAGTCAGCGCAGTTTCCTTTCGCTGTTCGATGAGTTGCCGCGGCGGCGGCTGGAAATTCGCTTTGGCAAGTTCAGCATGCCCGATTTCTTTGATGTGAACTCGGTTGGCTCCGACACGCATTTTCAATTTACCAACTGGTCGGTGGATAACAACGGCGCCTGGGATTATGCCGCCGATACGCGCGGCTACACCGTGGGCCTGGTAGCGGATTACGAAGACCGCAACTGGGGTTTTCGCTTCGCCGAAGCGTTGATGCCGAAAGTCGCGAACGGAATTGACCTGGTGTGGCGGCCGTGGCAGGTGCACGCGGAAAATTGGGAATACGAGCTGCGCCGTGGCGTGATCCCGAAAAAAGCGGGCGTCGTGCGCCTGCTCGCCTACACCAACTACGCCAACATGGGCATCTACCGCGTTGCGGTGGAGCAGTTTCTAGATCACAGCTCGCCGCAACCGGAGACGGTGCCGGAAATCACTAATCACCCGTGGCACATCACGCGCAAGTATGGCTTTGGCATAAATCTGGACCAGAGTCTCACGCCCTACGTGACGGCGTTTGCCCGCTGGGGATGGGACAACGGGAAGACCGAGTCCTTTGCATACACCGAGATTGATTCGACGTTCAACCAGGGTGTCGGAGTGAATGGCGCGCTATGGCATCGTAAGCAGGACCGCGCCGGCATTGCCTTCGTGTCGAACGGCATTAAGAAAGATCACCAGGTCTACCTCGCCGATGGTGGATTAGGTTTTCTGCTCGGCGACGGCGGGCTGAACTACGGGCGGGAAAACATCGTCGAATCGTATTACACGGCACACGTCTGGCGAGGAATCTATCTCGCTCCCGGAGTGCAGCACATCAACAATCCCGGCTATAACCGTGATCGCGGGCCGGTAGTGGTGCCATCTTTCCGCGCGCACGTAGAGTTCTAGAGGCCGCGGCTCACGGCAAGAGATCCTCTTCCCACTTCTCGACATTTAGCGGAACGACGCCCTTGAGCAACCCGACGAAAGTCTGGAGGGTTTTGCGGGCGTCGCCGAGCGGGTAATAGAACGCTTCCCAGTTATCACTATCCTCGCCGTCGTGATTCGGAATCACGTATTGGAAGTGCCACGCCTCCTGGAGCTCGCGGTAGGCACTGGAGGCGCGACTCTCTATGTCTTTCAGGTCGTTCGCCGACAGGTCTCCTTTTTGGCGGCGAGTCCGCCGCAGAAGCTTGCGGCGCATGATGTCGGTGAGAAGCTCCGGGAGCGAGATATTCCGCTCAGGTGCTTTTAAGTAGATGATTTCTTCCTTCGCCAGCGGAGAAACAAAAATGCTCAGCCGATTCACGCCCGCCAGGCGAGGGTGCGTCTGCAGGGCGCGGGCCACATTTGGATTGCCTTCAAAGAAGACATCGCCGCTTTGCAGTAGGGAGTCTAGATCGTGAAGATCCAGGGCTTGCAGGTCATCCCGCGCCTCTAGCACAGCGTGGCGAGGGTCCGCGCGCAACGCTTCCACCTGCGCCCGAGTGCGAAAATGAAAGTCCGCGCCGTCGCGTTCACCGGGACGGGGAGCGCGGCTGTTTACGAGCACCAACTTGTGAAGCTGGGCGCTGAGCTCAGGATAGAACTTGCCCACGGACTTGTAGAGCGGAGTTTTTCCAACGCAGGACGGTCCGCTGAGAATTACGAGACGTCCGGCTTCGCCAGGGCTCATCGTTTCTCGCCTCGCGGAGAAATAGCAACTTAGATGGCTGTACAGAGTGACCAGACAACCCGGAGCCATCGCTGCGTTGTTGGAAATTGGAGCGGGAGACCGGGATCGAACCGGCGACATCCAGCTTGGGAAGCTGGCGTTCTACCGCTGAACTACTCCCGCTCAACGTGGTTAGACTACCATTCTGCTCCGTGCAAAACAACGGCCCAGCCGCATTCGCTGCGGTTGCCTTTCGGTCGTACTCTTCGTAAGATGCCCCAGTAAGATTCCCGCTGTATGATTCGCGTTCGGGAAGTTGCTTCGAACCCATCCCACTGTTGCCGGAGCCTCGATTTGTCTAACGATTCCCTCTCCTCGAAACCAAACTCGCGCCGTAGCTTTCTTCTCTCTGGACTTGGCGCCGGAGTGACGGCAACTCTGGCGACGGCTGCTTCCCCGGCGCTGGGCTCAGCTCGCGTCGCCGATCCCGTGTCCGCGCCTGCCGGCATTAAATTCGAACGCGACTTCGAACTTGACGAGATCACGATTGACGGCGCGCAGAAGGCTTTCCAGTCCGGCCAGTACTCCTCTCGTTCTCTCACCGAAAAGTACCTGCAACGCATTGGCGAGATTGACAAGGCCGGACCCATGGTCAATTCCGTCATCGAGCTTAACCCTGACGCTCTCCAGATCGCGGGCGCGCTCGACCGAGAGCGCAAGGCGACGGGGTCGCGTGGACCGCTCCATGGCATTCCGGTTCTTATCAAGGACAATATCGATACCGGCGACCGCATGAACACCACGGCGGGATCGCTCGCGCTGCTTGGCCCCAACTCTGAGTCTCGCGCTCCGAACGACGCTTTTGTTGCTGCGCGCCTGCGTAAGGCCGGCGCTGTGATTATGGGCAAGACCAATCTCAGCGAGTGGGCCAACATTCGCTCCAGCCATTCGACCAGCGGATGGAGCGGGCGCGGCGGACTTACCTCGAACCCTTATGCGCTCGACCGCAATCCGTGCGGATCAAGTTCCGGCACTGGAGCCGGCGTTTCCGCGAATCTCTGCGTTGCCGGTGTCGGCACGGAGACGGACGGGTCGGTCGTCTGCCCATCTTCTTCAAATGGTTTGGCTGGACTTAAACCAACGGTTGGGCTGGTCAGCCGCAGCGGGATTGTTCCGATTTCGCATAGCCAGGATACAGCCG
>JBAWFQ010000266.1:0-2209 GCA_049592035.1 Terriglobales bacterium | reverse complement strand
GCCGAGGGCGGCTGTCCCTACGTGATTTGAGACGGACTTTATGACACTTCGCTCCATGACGGGATTCGCGCAGGTTAAAGGGCAAGTCAATGCTCAGCTCGCCTTTTCACTGTCACTGAAATCGGTCAATCATCGTTTCCTCGATCTTCACTTCCGCCTGCCGTCCGACACCGATGCACTCGAAATGAAGTTGCGCCGGATCTTGAAAGAGAAAATGGCGCGCGGCCACGTCGAGGTGATCCTGAATCTGGATCGCTCCGGCAGCAACGGCGTCGCGCTGAACCGGCAGCTGATTGCCGGCTACGTGGAGGCCTTCCGTGCGGCAGCCGACGAATTTGAGGTCGAGGGTGAGCCCGACTTGAACGTCGTCCTCAGAATGCCGGGCGCCTTGGATTCCGGCGCCGAGAAATCGGGAGACGAGCTGGATGCTGCGGTGATGGCGCGAGTGGAAGAAGCGCTCTCCAAACTCAACGAGATGCGCGAACAAGAAGGCCGCAGCATCAGCACCGAGTTGCGCGCACGCATGGCGAATCTCGAAAAGGCCGCGGCCGGAGTCGACGCGCATCGCGGCACGATTCTGCACAGCTATTCGGATCGCCTGCAAGCGCGCATGCAGGAATTGCTCGGCGCACACGCGGACAAAGAACGCATCCTGCAGGAAGTGGCCGTGCTGGTCGACCGCAGCGATATCCAGGAAGAACTGGTCCGGCTGAATACGCACGTGAAGCATTTTGTCGATTTGCTCGACCAGGGCGGTGAAGTGGGCAAGAAGATGGACTTTCTTTTGCAAGAGATGAATCGCGAAGCCAACACGATGCTTTCGAAAACATCGGGACTCGCGGGCGAAGCCTTGAAGGTTACCGAGATGGGCTTGCTGATGAAGTCGGAGATCGAGAAAGCGCGGGAGCAGGTGCAAAACCTGGAATGAGCATCGTCTACATTATTTCCGCGCCCTCGGGTTCGGGTAAATCGACCTTGGTGAACGAACTGTTCAAGATGGTTCATAACCTGGACTTCTCGATCTCGTACACCACCCGCCCGCCGCGCGGAAGCGAGAAGAATGGCAAGGAATATTTCTTCGTTTCCAGGAAAGAATTTGAAGCCATGATCGCGGCGGATGAGTTTCTGGAGCACGCGGACGTTTTTGGCAACTACTATGGAACCGCGCAACGGTTCCTGCACGAGGCCGAGGCGCGTGGCCACGACCTCCTGCTCGATATCGACGTGCAGGGCGCGAGCCAGGTCAAGCAAAGAATCCCGGACGCGGTCAGTATTTTTATTCTTCCGCCCGACCGGGAAAAATTGGAATGGCGGTTGCGCAACCGCGGCCTCGATTCCGATGCGGTAATCCGTCGCCGGCTGGACACGGCCCGTCGAGAGATTGAGAATTACTCGAAATACGACTATATATTAGTGAACAACCTGCTGGAGCAATCCGCCGACCAGTTGAAGGGTATCGTGCTGGCGGAGCGCTTGCTGCGCAGCGGAGTTGAACTTTCCGAAGAAGAAGAACAGCGGGTGCAAGCGGCACAAGCTTGCCGGTTGGAAGAGTCACGCGAGCGGGTGCAGCCGATTCTGGCTTCGTTTCAACCGCAAGCGGTCAAGGGTAACTAAAGTTTCGGGGGAGAGAGTATGAAGCTGGTAGAAGGGTTCGACAGCAACTATCGCTACATTCTGGTGGCGGCACGGCGGGCACGGCAACTGCAAGGCGGCGCGCCGCCCGTGATCGATACCGGTTCCCGCAAACCCTGCCGCATCGCGCAGGACGAAATCAAGGCCGGCAAGGTCAAATGGCTGATTCCCGAGGTCCCGAAATTGCCAGTCGTGGCCGCAACCGAAACTCTCAACAAGGTGTTCGCGGAAGACGCCTAGACAAGTTTCGCTGGCACCGCCATAATTTACTTCCCAAAATGGATAACCACAACCAAACAGAATTGGCGATGGGCCAGTTCGCAGTTTTTTTTTGCCTGCCAGCCTTCGTCGCCCAGTCTAACGCCCAAACACAAGCAACTGTCACGGATAACTGGATTCGCGGTTACGTCCAGTTTGACCTCGCTCCGCCGCATAATGAGATCGATTCCGGCCTCTGCATGGGAGCGCCCGAGAGCCGGTCGCCGGCCAACGCCGCGTGCTCAGCCTTCGCCCGTTTCATGGCGAGCGGACATCTTGAAGTGCGTCCTTTTCAAAAGCTGCCCGCGCCTATCCTGAA
>JBAWFQ010000265.1:0-2381 GCA_049592035.1 Terriglobales bacterium | reverse complement strand
TTCGACATAGAGTTCGTAAGCGCGATGGCGAATGCGTTGTTCGAGAGGAAGCGTCTCGATTGGGACCTCTCCTGCTGTGGTTGCGGTCATAGGATCACCTCCGGCGATGAACATATCACGCGGGGGTCCAAATCGGACGGGCGGGTTCAGCGTTTCTCCTCTCGTAGACACGTTGGCGGGCAGAGCGGCGGAGCGTTAGCAGGCTCCGCCACCGGCCCACGCGCGACGGCAGGGCCTAGCAGCCCGTCTCTAAACCGTCGGTTTTTGACGCACGAAGAATTTCTCGGTGGGCGCACCGCCTTCGACGTGGTATCGGCGCGGGAGCAACCTGCAGGGCCCTCTCAGAATGGCAGAACCCAATTAAAGTCGAATACAGCCGCAAAATCGTAAACCTGAGCCGGCCCCAACGATCATGCGCCGCTCGCGGCTTGCCCGCTCCATACAGAGACCGCATCAGCAGCGCCAGATTGCAGGCCGCCGCCTGAATTAGTAGCTTCTTGTGAACGTTGTGAAGACCTCGAACATACAGTCGATCCATACCTCCGGTATCGAACTGATGCGCGAAATTCCGCTCCACTCGTTCGCCTCGACCCGCCTGCAAACGCTTGCCTCGCGCTCCGGAAATCCGCCGTCGATTCGCATACACCGCCGCTTGTTCGGCCGCCTTACCTTTCCACTTCCGCGCGCCACGTTCCGGCTCGGCAACATAGCTGCGCAGTTTCCACTCGGCCAGTGTCCGCATCACTTCATTACTGTGATATCCCTTGTCGGCCACCACCTCTTCGATCCCAGCTTGGTTCACCGTTCTCTGCACCGCCTGCTCGGCGACTGCTATGCCGGCCTCCGCCACCGTCTCGCCGATCGAGTCGGTGTCGCCCACCGCGCCACCGTGCGTCGTGAGTGCCAGGATTGCTCCGGTCTCCATATCCACCGCCTGTTCGGCCTTATACGCCAGAGCAGTGCGCCCATCTTTCAGCCGCGTGATCTCGGCTTCTACATCCGCCGGATTGACCCATTCCTCGTTCCGCATTCTCTTGGGCCGCTTGCGGTCCATGCGCCGCAGCGCCGCTGCATCGCTCGCTTCGCCCCCCTCAGCCTGGGCCAATCGTTTCAGATACTCGTCATAACCTTGCTGCGTGTCTCGCCGTACAATCGACTTCATCGCCGCGTTGGCTTCCAGCGTGGTCGAATCGATCCCGATAGTTTTGCCTTTCAGCAGTCCGCCACGCGCCAACCGCCTCAACACCCAGCCGAACACCTGCTGATGCGCTTCGGCGCCGATCAACCGCCGCGTACGCGAAATCGTCACGTGATCCGGCGTTCGCTCGTCCAGCCCGATCCGCAGAAACTGGCGCAGCGTGAGGGAATCGGCTACGCGCCAGGCGATGCCCCGTTCACTGTCGAGCCCCTCAAAGAAACCGATCATCATCAGCCGGAAATAAATCCCCGGAGCCAGCGACGGACGCCCCAGCTTCTCGTGATAAAACCCCCGGCAGCGGCCTTCACAGAAACGGTCGAAACCCTCCTCATCCAGGACCCGGTTCAGCCACTGATAAAAAGGATGCCCAGGCGCTTCAGGCAGCTCACTTTGATACCACAGCGGCTCCTGCCGCTCAAGCCGTTTGCGTGTGCCCATCGCCATAGCTGATTTTAAGCCGAAACATGTCCATTAGGAAATGGTTTTTAGACACAGGCTGCTAGCCAAGCCCTACCGCTCGCCAGCTAGCTCAGCCCGGTAGAGCACCAGTCTCAGGAACAATTGTTCCGTGGACGACAGGCTGAGGAAGTGGTGAGACCCGACCTTTTGCCCAGGCCCGCATACCCTGAGTAATGGCCAATCAGTTCTCTAGCCCCGCTCCAAGCCTCGCCACATACTTAGGCCATGACCACAACGTCGCTTTATGTGCCAATAGCCGACGCCATCAAGCGCTGGCGGGATCGTCAGGCCGACACCGCTTACGCCAGGCAGCACGGACTCGATACGACAGGCGCGGTCACGTGGCTGGAGAGGCAGGTTCCAGTGGCCAAGCATCGGAAAGAAGCCACCAAAGAAAAGAGCCTCCAACCCGTAGGCTAGCGGCCCTAGCCGGGCTGGTTCGACAGCCTGCCGTATTAGCGCCGACACGTATCCTGCGCGCCCGCCAGTTCTTGATGGGCCTGCTGACGTTGGCAGCGGCGATTGGGCCCGCCAGAGCGCGAAACCTACCGCTGGAGCAGAAGACCGAAATCTTGACGAATAGCTACCGATAAAAATACCTGATATCGGGCCTTTCGGTGAGGACGAGGCGCAAAAAGTAGCGAACGGTGTTGTTTCGCTGGAGGCGAGCCCATGCTCTCATCCTCATCTGCCGTCGTCGCTTGGAATCTCCCGGGACGGTAGT
>JBAWFQ010000264.1:0-14329 GCA_049592035.1 Terriglobales bacterium | reverse complement strand
CTTCAAGCTCGGGTGGAGTATTCAATCGTTATGGCCAGTTGAAGGGCGACAACTATTCCATTTACATCGATACCTCGCTCGGGACCGCGGTGATGCAATATGCCGATGCCACTTCCGCCGCGCATCCTTACTCCGGCGATCTCACGAAACCTGAGGCTCTACGCGATGACCTGCCTCGCGGGCTGCGGCCGACTTACGTGGTGTTCGCCTGCATCCTGGATCGCTCCGGAAATCTGAAAGACATAAAAGTACTCGAGCCGGGCGCCGCCGAAACTACCTCCAAGATTCTAGCTGCCCTGCACAATTGGAAATTCCGCCCCGCCTATCGGGGAAACGAGCCAGTGGAAATCAACGCATTTTTGGGATTTGGGATTGATACACGGTAGAAGATACGCGATAGAACAATTCTGGATATAACCACAGATTACTTTCGATATGTCAGGATCCTCCGTAAATCACCGAAAACGCTGGCTGGTCCTTTAGTCTGAAACCGGCTGCAATCGATGAAAACACGGAACAGATACGCGATGGTGTTCCTCATCAGCCTGTCTATTCTCGTGATCGGTATATCGAATGCGTCAATTATGTTTGACGAGTGGGCCTACGTCAGCGCCGCTCGCAACTTCATCGCGGGAACGCCATCGGTCAACCCACAGCACCCGCCCCTGGCAAAATACTTCATCGCATTGTCCATCAAAACCTTTGGCGATTACCCCTTCGGCTGGCGCTTCCCATCGGCTGTGGCCGGGGCATTGTTGGCGTTGTCGATCTTTGGCTTAACCTTCCGACTGACCGGCAATCTGCATACTTCGTATGTGGCGTGGTTGCTGATCCTTGCCAACGGTTTTTGGTTTGTGATGGGCCGCGTGGCCATGCTGTCAATCTTTGAGCTGGCGTTTGAGGCCGCGGGCGTGTGGGCGTTCGTGGTTGCTGTGCGGCGGGAAGAGAAAGAGAAGAACTTGCGCTGGCTGGCGTGCAGCGGTGCGCTATTTGGCCTCTCCATTGGCTGCCGTTGGTGCGGAATGGTTGGCTTGGCAGTGTGCCTTGCCTACGGCCTTTTTCATTACAGGCCTTTTGTCAAAAGCGCGGCGGTGATGACCGGAACTGCAATCTCGGTATACGCCGCCAGCTGGGTTCCGCTCCTTGTACGAGAGCACCGGACCATCCACTATCTGCCCATGGCGAACGCATTCATCTACCAGTTTCACAGACACGCCGAAGGCGATCCTCGACTGGGAGAGATGTGGTGGTCATGGATATTCAGGTTCCAACCGCAGCCAGCTCTGGCAGACCTCGTCGGCAACCCAGTCGTTGGAGTGTTAGGACTGGCGGCGGTAGTTGTCCTGCTCTGGCAGAAAAAGCCATTGTTGCCCGCTCTGTACATTGCTCATGTGCTGCAATGGGCGATCGGCGTCAAACCACTGACTTTCTATTACTACTACTTCGAAGCCTTCACCTGGCTCACCGTCGCTCTGGCGGTGGCTCTGCAGGGAGTAGAGATACGGCGGGTGCGGTTGGACGTCGTGACGGCGGCAGGCGCGGCCGCGGTGTTTGTCCACTCGTACCTCATGTGAAAGCAAAGCGCCCGTTGCAAACGGATGAGTGTCCTGGGCTGCTTGTCTTTGTGCGTACCAGCAGTACGTGCCACCAGATTGCGAGTTTCCTCTCAGTATCCTTTTCGTTTATCGACCACTGCCAGCAGCGGTTGGCGGTTCAGGTAGCGGCGCAGGTTTTCGGAGAACAGCGCGTAATGGCGCTCCCATAACTTGTCGGTCAGCGCCGCCGTGTGCGGGGTGATCAGTAGATTGGGCACGTCCCACAGGGGAGAGTCGGCGGCCAGCGGCTCTTTCGGAAACACATCGAGGGCAGCACCTCCTATTCTTTTTTCGCGCAGAGCGGCGATGAGAGCGGGTTCATCCACCAGCGGGCCGCGGCCCACGTTGATCAGGCAGGCGTCCGGCTTCATCAGCGTCAGGCGTTCGGAGTTCGCAATTGCTTTTGTGCTGGCCGTGACCGGTGCCGCCAGCACGATGTAATCCGCTTGCCGAAAAATCTCGTCGATCTGTGCCGGAGCGAATACCGCGTCCGCGCCTTCACTTCCCTTCTCCGGATGCTCGCGCACCGCGATCACCCGCATGCCCAGAGCCTTCGCGGCTTTCACCACCGGCCGTCCGATACTGCCTACGCCCAGCAATCCGACGGTTGCACCAGCAACTTCCCGGACTCGCGGCCGCTCGTCCCACAGAATCTGCTGTCCCCAAATGTGCTTCTGTTGCAGGAGCACCGAGCCCGGAATCTTCTTGGCCAGCGCAAAGATGAGCGCGATGACGTGCTCGGCGACAACGGGGCCGTGCACTTCGCGCGCGTTGGTGAGAACGATATCGCTCGCGACGAGTTCCGGAAATATCAGCTGATGAACCGCTGCCGCCGGAGAATGAATCCATCGCAGCTTCTTTGCGGCCACTATCTGCTCGGGACGGACCGACCACGCGATGGCAATCTCGGCATCGAGGATTTCTTGGTCCACGCGCTTGTAGTCGGGAAGGTGGACGACGCTGAGTTGAGGAAATTCCTGCTGCAACCGCGGCGCGAACCAAGCAGGTGCGTTCCATTGATCGAACGGGTGATGAACGAAGATTAGCAGCTTGCGGATCGGGCGACCGCAGATCGGGTCATCGGGTGATCGGGTCATCGGGTCATCTAAAATCAACTGCGGGCCGTCCTTTGGGACGCGGCGAAGATTGCTAGAAGTTCATTGGCTTCCGCAAGAAGATCGTTGAGCAGGTCCGACTTCACAATGCCTGATTCAATCAGGCACTCGATCCAAAATACGGTTTCGTCCGCTTCCTCCACCACAATGCCCATCTTCGCAACGAACTCGGCCTTCGAGCGCCCTCGTCCTGCCGCTCGATAGTTCGCTCCCACCGAGGTGCCGGAGCGCAAGAGCTGCTTGCCCAGTACCTGCGCTTCCGTAGTGCGCGGCAAATAGCGAAACAACCGGATGATGCGAAGCGCAAATCGCTTCGTCCGATTGCGCAACTCTTCTTGCTTGCTTGAAAGCGATGTCATAGAGTCCATGTTGATTCTAGATGGCCCGATGACCCGATCACCCGATGGCCCGATTTCTAACCCGCAAATCCGAACCTGTCATTTCTTTTGGTTCCGTGATGCCGAGAATGCCGAGCATAGTTGGGGAAATATCCCGCAACGAGCCGTTGGGCTTCAAGGAATACTGCTTAGCATCTTCGGCGATCACGATGAACGGGACAGGATTCGTCGTGTGCGCCGTGTGCGGACCTCCGGTTGCTGGGTCGATCATCATTTCGGCGTTGCCGTGGTCGGCGGTGATCAGCATCGCTCCGCCCTTGGCGCGCACGGCTCTCTCGATCTCGCCCAGGCAGGCGTCTACGGTCTCAACCGCCTTGATGGTTGGTTCAATTTTCCCCGAGTGGCCGACCATGTCGGCATTGGCAAAGTTGACTATGATGACGTCGAACGTGCCCTCATTCGTGGCTTTCACAACTGCTTCGGCAACGCCGGCGGCGCTCATCTCCGGCTTGAGGTCGTAGGTCGCGACCTTGGGTGACTGCACCATTACGCGATCTTCTCCGGGAAAGGGCTGCTCCACTCCGCCATTGAAAAAATACGTTACGTGCGCATACTTTTCTGTTTCTGCAACACGCAGGTTGCGCATGTTGAGCCCACCCATCACGTTCGCCAGGATATTCGACATCGACTCCGGTGGGATGACAATTGGCAAGCTGAAATTTTTGTCGTACTGCGTCATGCAGACGTACTTCAGGTTCTTCGGCGCGCGGTCGCGAGCGATGGTGGCGTCGAGTTCGGCCGCGCCCGGCAAATCGCTGCCACCCTTTTCGTTCAGCCCGCTGTTGCGGCAAAGAGCACGCGTCATCTCGCGAACGCGGTCGGCGCGAAAATTAAAACAAATGCACGAATCGTCGTCGCCGATTTTCGCCAGCGCGTCGCCGCGCGCATCGGTGCAAACAAACGGCACCACGAACTCGTCGGTCACACCTTTGTTGTATGACTCTTTCATCCCCTGCACCGCATCGGAGCGCGTTCCGCCCTCGGCTTTGCCCTCGACCATCGCGCTGTAGGCCTTGGCGATGCGCTCCCAGCGGCGGTCGCGGTCCATGGCATAGTAACGGCCGTTGACGGTCGCGATCTTGCCCGAGTTATACTCGCGCATCTTCTGCTGCAGTTGTTCGAGATAGCCGGCGCCGTTGGTGGGCAGGGTGTCGCGCCCATCCATGAAGGCGTGCACGAGGACGCGATCGACTCCCTGCTGCCTGGCCATTTTCAGGAGCGCGTACAGATGTTCTTGCCGCGAATGCACGCCGCCGTCGGAGACAAGCCCAAAGAGATGCAGTTTGCGCCCGCTGATGCGAGCATTTTTCATCGCTTCGACAAGCACGGGATGCGAGAAGAACTCGCCGTTCTGAATCATCAGGTCAATGCGCGTGATATCCATGTGCACAATGCGCCCGGCGCCAATATTCAAATGCCCGACTTCGCTGTTGCCCATCTGGCCCTCGGGCAATCCGACAAACGGCCCGCTGGTGTGAATCAGCGTGTTAGGATATTCGCGCAGCAGACGGTCGTAGATCGGCTTGCGCGCGAGGGCAATGGCGTTGGCCTTGGTTTCGGCCCGGTATCCCCAGCCGTCAAGAATGATGAGAACGAGAGGTTTCGGACGAGACATAAATCAGCGCTTGGCTCCCGGCTTTGAGCTGTTGGCCTCCGCTGATAGACTGAATCGGTTCCGGCGGCCGCACATCTCATACTATTGCAGATAACTACTGCGAACACTATCGTCGAGGAAAAAGATGCCGATTAGCGAACTTCTTCTGATCGAATTTGATGAAGAAATCAAGAAGACCCGGGCTACACTGGAGCGCGTCCCGGAAGACAAGAAAGATTTTGCGCCGCACGCGAAATCCATGCCACTGAACAAGCTTGCGCCTCACGTGGCGCAGTTGGCGGCTTTTGGTCTAACGATTCTTACGACACCCGAACTCGATTTCGCGAAGAGCAGCTTCAAGCCTTTGCCCTTTGAGTCGGCGGCGCAACTGGTCAAGGCTTTCGATGAAGGCGCAGCCAAAGTTCGCACCGCGCTCAAGAACACTCCGGATAAAGCCTGGACCGAGAACTGGAAACTCAGCTTTCAGGGCAAGCCCATTTTCGACGGCTCGCGCTTTCTGGCGTACCGGCAGATGTTCCTCAACCACATAGTGCACCACCGGGCGCAGCTCGGCATCTATCTGCGCTTGAACGGGAAGCCGGTGCCCGCGATCTATGGGCCTTCGGCGGATGACACGCTGGGGTTCTAACTGGAGGTCATGACGAGAGGAGATATTCGATCTCCTTCGGCGTAGCCGTCGGAACTTGCCCTTCGCGGTGCCAACTGAATCCTGCTGCGGTTCTACTCCGACGCAGGAATCGGCACAAGCTTTGCAACAGGCTCATCATGGTCCGTGATCACGACCTCTTCCCCGACAGCGATCCTGTCGAGCAACTCCTCGAACCTATTCTGCGCTTCGCTCACGCTAACTTTCATAGCTATATATCCATCGGCAGCTTACCCTTTGTAATTCAGCGCCGCCACCCCCAAGAACCGTGCGGCCCCGCCCAACTCTTCTTCAATCCGCAGTAACTGGTTGTATTTGGAGATTCGATCGGTGCGCGATGCCGAGCCTGTCTTGATCTGCCCCACGCCGGTCGCAACCGCAAAGTCGGCGATGAACGTGTCTTCGGTTTCGCCGGAACGATGCGAGATCACCGACGTGTATCCGTTGCGGCGGGCGAGGTCGATGGCGTCGAGCGTCTCGCTGACTGTGCCGATCTGGTTGAGTTTGATCAGGATCGAATTGGCAATTCCCTGCTCGATGCCCTTGGCGAAAATCTCGATGTTGGTGACGAAGATGTCATCGCCTACGAGCTGAATCTTACCGCCCAGTTCCTGGGTCAGCAGCGCCCAGCCTTCCCAGTCGTTTTCCGAGAGGCCGTCTTCGAGCGACACTATGGGATAGTCATTCACCCATTTTGCGTAGTAGCGAACCATGTCTTCGGAACTCTTCGCCGATTTGTCGGATTTCTTGAAGACATATTTTCCATCCTGAAAGAACTCGCTGGCCGCGGGATCGAGCGCAATCGCAATCTCCTCACCCGGCTTGTAACCCGCCTGCTGAATCGCTTCCAGCACGACCTCAATTGCTTCCACATTCGACTTCACCGACGGAGCAAAGCCGCCCTCGTCGCCGACCGAGGTGTTGTAGCCGCGCTTCTTCAGCACTCCCTTCAGCGTATGAAAAACCTCGACGCCCCAGCGCAGCGCTTCCGAGAATGACGGCGCTCCTACGGGCATCACCATGAACTCCTGGAAGTCGACGTTGTTGTCGGCGTGCGCGCCGCCATTGAGGATGTTCATCATCGGCACCGGCAATGTGTTAGCCGCAGCTCCGCCCAGGTACCGATAGAGTGGCAGGTCGCAGGAATTCGCCGCAGCCCGCGCCGCCGCCATCGAAACTGCCAGGATCGCATTCGCTCCCAGTCGGCCTTTGTTGGGCGTGCCGTCAAGTTCGATCAGCCTGGCATCGAGCGTGCGCTGGTCGGCGGCATCCGATCCGGCGAGAGCTTCCGCAATCTCGCCGTTGACGTTCGCCACCGCCTGCAGAACGCCTTTGCCGAGGTATTGGGTCTTGTCGCCGTCACGCAATTCGACGGCCTCATGCTCGCCGGTGGACGCTCCACTCGGCACAATGGCCCGCGCGTGGGCGCCGCCATCCAGAAAAACTTCCGCTTCTACGGTCGGATTGCCACGCGAGTCCAGCACCTGGCGTCCGCGAATTTCAGCAATGCTTGTAAGGGGCATAAGTGCATCCTTTATTTTCAGATTGATTTAGAAACGCCGTCATTAACTCGTAGTTTGCAATCTGCGACGCGGTGGGCCACGTCCTCTTGCTTCGAAGCGGATTATAACGGACATGGCAGGAGGCAGTCAGTGCGCCGGGACACTCCTCTGCGAATCGGCCAATCCCCCGGTACCCCATCCGTTATTGTCCCTGATTTTCACCTCGCTTAAAGTCAACTCAACATGAAGGAGCGCACCGAAACTCTGGAAGTCGGATCGCTTGCCCCGTATTTTTCGCTGGGCGCGGCTAACCGCGAGGGCAATTTCACTCTCGATGGTCTGCTGGCCGGGGGTGCGCTGATTCTTGAGTTTCTGCGCGGTACCTGGTGACCGAACTGCGTGAAGCGCATGACTCAGTTCGAGTCGCGGCTAGCGGAGATTGAAGCAGCGCGAGCACAGTTGGCGTTTATTGCCGCGGAGAAGCGGAACGGCGTGTGGAAGCCGGGAAAATTCCTGAGGAAGCATCCTATCGCCGGCCTGTTTCTGCTCGATGAGGATCGCAGCGTGACCAAAGAGTACGGACTCCATCACGCGTTAGGCGCCGACGCCATTAACATCGCGCGCCCGGCCACGCTCGTCATCGACCGCGACCGACGGGTGCGCTACCTCTATCGTGGCGACAACCAGCTGGATCGCGCACCGCTCGATGAGGTCATCGGAGCTTTGCAAGAGATCGCCAAATAAATTTCGGTAAGTGAATTTTGGAGGTAAGAGACAACATGAAAAAAACACTTTGGCTGACATCGTTCATCCTGGTCGCTGGTTTCGCGTGGGCGCAGACTGCTCTTCCCACCGGCACTGCCGTCAAGATGAAACTTGAAACCACGCTTGCAACCTTCAGCTCGAAAGCCGGAGATCCGTTCTCGGCCCGAGTCACCGAGGCGGTGGTAATGGACGGAAAAACCGTGATTCCCATAGGAACAACGGTCGAGGGCCGAGTTACGAAAACGAACGAACCGCGGCGCATTGCCGGCAAGCCGACCATCGCTATCTTTCCCGAAAACCTGATCCTTCCCAATGGAGACCGGTTCATGCTGAATGCGACGCTGGTTGACACCAACGCTCGCCACGGCACCGACGTCAACACGGAAGGGCAGTTCAAAGGCGCTGGCCATGACGGCAAAGATCTCACCGAAATCGGCATGGGCACTGGCGGCGGAATGCTTATCGGCGGTCTGGCTGGAGGCGGCAAAGGCTTCCTGATTGGCGGAGCCGTTGGCGCGACCTTAACCGTCTCGCATTGGCTCGGAAAGCACCGGTCCGCGATGCTTCCCGCGGGCACAGAGATGGTGATGGAATTGAGCCGTCCGATGACGATGACAACGGCCATTGCTGGCAATGGGCAGTAAGAATTAGACCGTGTGGGAACGGGGCGGAGTTTGCCCAGAGCGAAGCCGAAGGGCCCGTCCAAGGCGGGGCAAATCTCCGCTCCCACACATCTCTGAACTACCCGCTGGCCGCCAGCAGATCCTCTTCTGCCAGCAACTCGAGTTCGATCCAGCCTTCCACTGGCAAGGCATCTACCGGTAGGTGGTTTTGCCATACGCTGAAGCGCAGGCGCAGCCGGGTGGTCAGCACATCCGAGCTTTTTGGTCCGCGCACTTTTTCGATGTCGAGCGGAGCCGCGAGCAGCCACGTAAGAGGCACGCGAAACTCAAAATTCCGGCTGAGCGCCACCCGCGCTTGATCTTTTGCGTCTGTCGCATCGGCCACGACCTTGTCTTTCCCTTCCGTCATTTTCCACGATTGCAGTCGTCCGCCGTCCACCGCCGCATCCAAGCGCAGTTCGCGGCGCGGCTTGGCGGCATGATTGGCCCATGACTCCAGATTCACCACCACTTCAAATCCGTGTTCCGGCACTTTGCCGGCGAAATCCAGCCGCCCGTACACATACTGCTCGTCGATTCCGGCAAACACTTCATCCATCAAAAACTGTTTGCCGTGCATGGAGCCAGAGCGCTGATCGGACGTGTAACACGCCGCACCCATCCACTCGAAGTAACGCACCATATCGCCCGCGATCCGCGGATGGATATAGGCGCTCTGTGGCGTGAACGAGGGCCGCGCCACTCCTCCGGTGATGGGCTGCGCCAGATAATCGGGTGGGATACCGCCGAGTGCCTGGTAAACATTCGACAGGTGTTTACGATAGAGTTCGTCAAAGTCGCGATCATTGGCCGAGTGATGTTCCGGTCCGTACCACCAGTTCCAGTCACTGCCTTCGGCGATCAGAATTTCTTCAAACGCCAGTTGGCGTTGTTTCTCGGTTGCGCCGAGTGCGGCTTGGGCGTAGAAATTGCGCGCCTGATACAGGTAGTCCCAGGCCTTATTGTCTTCCGGAGCTCCAATCCAGACGTTGAAGTTGGCGTTGATCCAGGAGCCCGGCACCAGCGATTTCAGCGGGGTTGCGTTCTTCTGGCGCGTGATCGCTTCGGAAACGGTCACGGCTTCCATCCCCGGATTTTTCTGGAGCGCGTCGTAGAATCTGCGCAGAAATTCGCGGCCCGACTGCGGGTAGTATTCCCAGGCATTCTCGCCATCAAGAATGATAGGAACCACGGCGTCCTGCCCACTGGCAAGAACGGGCTGTGCCGACTCTTTAATCTTTTGAATAAGATTATTGGCGGCTTCCTGCGGCGGCATTCCCGAATAGACGAATCCGATCAGGTCCGAAAGGGTATGGTCGCGGAAAATGATATTCATCCGCGTCTCATCGTGCTCGTAGCGATAAATCGTATACAGGCGGTGCGCCAGATCGGCATTCAGATTACCGTAGCCGTCGCGCGAAAAATTGATTCCCAGACTGCGTCCGAGCACGCCTTCGTCGGTCGCCATCCAGCGCACTCCGAGTTCGCAGGCAATCGCCAGGGTTTCTGTGGAGACGCTGCCCTCCGACGGCCACACGCCTTTCGGCCGCACCCCAAAAACTTTTTTGTGCAGGTCCAGTCCCCGGCGCAATTGCTCGCGAGCATCTTCGGGATGGCGATAGCGGTTGGGCGGAAGCGGCAGGCCAGGAGAAGAAACCGCTCCGTTTTCCGTGTCGCACACTAGCGGCAGAATGGGATGATAAAAAGGCGATGCCGAAATTTCGATCAAGCCTTTTTTGGCCGCCTCGGCGTGCGCCGGCAGCACGCGGCCGAGCAGTTCGCGCTCTTTGGCGATCACCAGGCGCTGGTCGTCGAGCGTATAGTTCCGCCCCTTGCGAATCAGTTCCGCGATGTCCTTTTCGGCCAGAAAATACTCGTCGAACCATCCGATTTGCGAGAGCACTTGCAAGTCGGTGAAATCCTGCGGCTGAAAATATCTCTCCGCGCGCTCGGGAGAATCTCCGGCCCCGCGAAATTTCTCCCACAGCTCCCGGTAGCGCGGATAGCGCCCGATGACATTCGTCGGATTCGCCTGAAACAGATACTGCAACGCAAACCGCCGTTCTTCCTGCGTCAGGTCTTTCGCGGGCTTGGCCGCAACCTGCAGAAAAGGGTCTTGCGCGTCGCCGGAAACATAATCCTGAATCTGCTCGATCAGTGACGGCACCAAGTTGAACGTCTGATGCACCTGGGGGAATTCGTCGAGCAACTTGACCATGCCGTAGTAGTCTTTCAAACCGTGGAGACGCGTCCAAGGCAGGCGATACTGCCCCGTCACCAAGTCTTTGTAGTACGGCTGGTGCTGATGCCACAGAACGACAACTCGCAGTTGGGCCATGAGTGCGATTCCAACTAATCTATCGGCAATTTTTTAGTTTAATTGATTCGGCGGCTCTACCCGCGCGAAATCGCCTGTGGCGCGCTTTACAATGGAAAAACAGTGCTTACCATGAACGCGAAAATCAGAGTTATCTTCTTTGACGTTGGCAACACACTGCTGTTTCCCAATCGCCAACGCATTCACGCGCCACTCGCCGAGCGCGGCATCGTACCCGAGGACGAGCACCTGCGCGACTTGGAATGTCGCACCAAAAATCAGTTCGACGGGATGATGACCAAGAACGGCAGCACCGACCACAGCTTCTGGTGGATGTTCTACTCGCAACTGCTCTTCGAGATCGGCGTTAAGGACGAAGACGAATACGACGCCATCCGGGATCAACTGGTCGCCGGCATCCGCAACTCCGGCAACTGGGACACGATTCGCCCCGGAACCGCCCAACAACTGCGCGCAATCGGTGAGTGTTACCAGATCGCAGTCATCTCCAATGCGGATGGCAGAATCGAAGATGTATTGCAGAAGTGCGGAATTGCCCGTTGCTTTCGCACCATCACCGACTCCGGACTCGTGGGATACGAAAAGCCGCACCCAGAGATTTTCCGCCACGCCCTGCATAGTATGCAGGCCGCGCCCGAGGAGAGCCTCTATGTTGGCGATGTGTATTCCGTGGATTACCTTGGGGCCACCGGCGCTGGCATGCACGCAATGTTAATGGATGTGCCCGGCGCCTACCGCGACAAAGGAGTGCCACGCGTGGAATCGCTGGAAGGGTTGCAGATCGTCCTGCGCGGATGAACCTCCCCAAGAGACGGGGCTTGCCGCGTCTCTCTCTCGCGGCGGGAGACGGGGCAAGCCCCGTCTCTACAGAAAAACCGACTACTGCACCTCAATAACCTGGTGATCGTGGCAATCGGGAAGGATGTGCCGATAGAGATTTGCCATCAGTTCCGGCCCGTATCTCGCCACAAAGCTCAGGCCAGCAACCTCGCGCTCCTGCAATACCTTATGCGGAAAGAGGGCGTGGCTCAAGGCATCCGCGTGCCGGGTGATCACTTCATTCCGCAGCAATTCGGCGCGTGACGCTCGGCCATGCAACCGGTTGATCTGTTTCCACATGCTCATCCGGACGCGATCTGCAGCCGTGATCAGCGTTGAATCAAGTTTGCCGATCGACTCGCGCAGAGCAGTCATCGACCTTTCAACACTCGCATACGCTTCTTCAAATCTCGCCTGCAAGTCTGGAGGCAGCGAACGAACTGCAATGGCTTCGCGAACCTTCTCTGGGCCTTGAAGCACCTCGGGCAGACCCAGTTGGTAGCGCGTCAGAATGCGCGCGGGCTTGGCTTCGAGCAACGTCGCCGAGAAGCGAGGCAGGATCGGCGTCACCCGTCCCAACAGTTTTTCGTATACCACGGCGGCCTGCGCGAAGTATGCGACTTCGGCGGCTCCGCCGGTGTAAACCAGCGTTGGCAGGAGATAATCCTGCACCACGGGACGCAACAACACATTCGGATTGAACCTCTCGGGAGCTTCGTCAATCCGATTCAGCAACTGTTGGCGCGAGATCCGCTCCTCGCCGACCGCAAAGTCTCCGGTATTGCCGTTGACAACGCTGCCGCCATTGCTTCTGCGCCGCACTACCGTACGCGCGCCATTTCTCACTGCAAACAGCAGCGTCGTCGCCGCAGTCACTTTGACTTGCTGGTGATATCCAGCCGCCTCGATTGCCTTGCCCCGCCCGAGCAACGCTTCATCAAGTTCGGAGACCCGCTCAATCGCCGCGCGGAACAAGGGTTTTGCGAGATCATGAAAATCCCTGTCCGCCGGATCGAGGAGGATGACTCCCCAATCGGCGAAAAGCCGCGCAAATAGCAGGGCAAACGCGCTGCCCAACGTTTCACCCGGACGATACGCCTCGCGCAGCCAGGTCGCGGCTGCGGAATCTCCCAACAACCCGGCGGCGCGCTCCACCACCGGCTTAATTTCCGCGCCGAACTTGACAGTTCCTACAGGCGCATCGGCGACGATATTACTTTCAAACACGGCACGTTCCGCCGCGAATCGCTCGGGGAGGCCGTGCTCGGAAAGCAGCGCGACATGGTTGACCTCGGCTAGATCGTGATCTTCGGTCGCCAGCCAAAAGACCGGGACGCAGTCCACTCCAGCCGCCGTAGCCTCTTCCGCCAGCTTGACGGCAGTCAGTGCCTTGAAAATTGAAAACAGCGGTCCGCCGAAAAGGCCGACCTGCTGTCCCGTAACCGCCGCTAGCGCGCCTCGCCGTAACCGCTCAATATTGGCCAGGGTCTTCGGAGACGCTCCCCAGGCGCAATTCTGACGCTCGAGAATCTCACTAACCTTGCCGCGACGCGCGGCATCATAAACCACGCGCTGGGCTTCGTCTTTCACCCACTCAGAAAAAATCGGTGAGCGCGGATACATGCCGCGAACCGAAGGAGTATAGGCAAGATAATCAAGGAAGAGACGCGTGCTGTGCGGAATCTGCGTGAACGGCAAACACTGCGCCTTCATCGGCAGGTCTCCGGACATCTGCCGACTGATCTCTCGACACCCCGACGTGCTCTTGTCATCCGCATATGTTCTCATCGCTCTAGGAAGCCGAGGCGAGGGGGATCTCGCTCGCGTTTAAAGGTAGCACTTCCCGGCTAGCCAACGCCAAACCCAACTACATCAGATGATGCGCGTGTGCTGAGGTTGCAAAGAGTGCAAGAGTAAGAGTGAGGAATTCGATGGCACTAACAGGTGGGAAGTTCCGGAGTGGACAAGACCCTCTTGTGGTGAGCCGCGACCAGCGCCTGACCTCTACCGCCTCTCAAACACCACCGCAACCTCGTCTTCGTAAGCAACTCGCCAATCCCGCGGACGTTCGCGGAGCATGTTGGCCAGCGTCGAGTCGGCGGGCAGAAGCGCGGTCTGAATCTGGCATTGTTCGAGCACGCTCTGCCATCCCGGCTGTGCCTGGGTCAGGATGAGATACTGGCGAATCCGGTCCGAGCCGTAGAGATCGTGACGGTCATCGACCACGACCTTGCGCTGGGGATACATGCGGTAGATGAGATAGCCTCCCCAGGAATCGATTGAGAAAACTGGCTCTGCGCTCGGCTGGTTATCTTTGGCACGTTGGAATTCTTGCTGCAGAAAAGTCACTGCCGCTGCCGGCACTTTCTTTGGATCAAACTGAGCATGGATCAACTGCCGTGAGCCCAGCCATCCACCTTGCAGACAAATCGCAAATGCCACGGCCACCGAAACCACCGGCCACAGGTGTCCGCGAAGCTCCATTTCCTGCGCGCCCATGCGGTCGGAGAAGTTTGAAATTCCGGCAGCGCGGTTGCGCACCCATTGCCAGGCGCCCGGCTTATCAGCTAGCGAAGCGAAGTTACGCCACAGGACCGGTCCCGCTATCAGCACCAGCAGCATCGAAGAAACCGGGAGATTGCGCGCCGAATAAAATCCCGCGTAGGTCGCCAGCAACACAACCAGCAGGTGGCTAAACCGCAGCCGGCTTCGATCCTCCGCGTCACCATGATTTGCATCGCGAGAATTCGCATCACGATGGCCCGACAGACGGTTACCGGCAAAGGCAATCAGCACCAGCAGCAGGATGATCACAAACGATCGCGGCGACCAGTCGTGAAAATTCGGCGAGCGGAACTCGTCAATATGGTTCAT
>JBAWFQ010000263.1:0-28495 GCA_049592035.1 Terriglobales bacterium | reverse complement strand
GGCCAACTCTAACTGATCTCCACTGATGCATGTGGTCGCGAGGCTCGAACATTGCGGACAACTGGAATCATAGTCGCGCACAATGAATTCACGCTCGCAGACCTGACAACGATGGCGGCGCGGGCAGACCTCGATCGCCAGTTCAAGCAAGGCCAGGTCCGTCTCCTGAATCATAGCCTCGAAACAGAAGCGCAATGCATCCGGATCGATTGCTGCCATCTCGCCGACCCGCACGCCGACTTTGCAAGGATACGTGCCAGGATGCAGACCCATCTCGGTCCGCACCGCCTCCAGCACCGAATTAGCGATCCCCATCTCGTGCATAATTCAACCGCCAACCGATCCGTAGAGACGCGGCTTGCCGCGTCTCCCGCCGCATCCAAAAGAGACGGGGCAAGCCCCGTCTCTACAGCAAATATCAGCAGATTCTCGGCAACTGATCGCCCGCGAGCATGTCCACAACGCGAGTCGTACCCAGCGGCGTTCGCATCGTGACCAGCCCACGATTCTCTTTCGTTACGGTTCCAACAATCTGAGCCTCGGCTCCCAAGGGATGACGTCTCACCGCCTGCAACACGGCGTTCGCGCCCTCGGGGGCCACGATTGCGATCAGCTTGCCCTCGTTCGCCACATATAAAGGATCCAAGCCCAGCAACTCACACGCCCCGCGCACCTGTTCGTGAATCGGAAGCGAACTTTCCATCAGTTCAATCCCCACCTGCGACCGCTCCGCGATTTCATTCAGCGTGCTGGAGACGCCGCCGCGCGTCGGATCGCGCATGCAGCGAATATCAGAACTCGCGGCCAGCATCGCGGCCACTAGCGTGTGCAAGGCGGCGCTGTCGCTCTCGATTTGCGTCTCGAATTCCAGCCCTTCGCGCTGCGCCAGAATGGCGATCCCATGATCGCCAATCGAACCGCTCAGAATCACCTTATCCCCCGGACGTGCGCGGTCCGCGGAAAGATCGACTCCGTCTGGCACCAGTCCAATTCCCGTCGTGTTGATGAAGAGTCCGTCGCCTTTGCCTTTCTCAACGACCTTGGTGTCGCCAGTCACCACATGCACGCCCGCTTTCGCAGCCGCCGCGCGCAGCGAATTCACCACGCGGCGGAGTTCCTCCATCGAAAAGCCTTCTTCAATAATGAAAGCAGCGCTCAAGAACAGTGGCGTTGCGCCGCCCATTGCCAAATCGTTCACTGTCCCGTGAACCGCCAGCGACCCGATGTCGCCGCCAGGAAAAAATAAAGGTTTCACCACGAAGGAGTCGGTGGTCATGGCGAGACGCTGCCCGTTCACATTCACGATCGCCTGATCATCTAGACGCGCCAGCACCGGATTCTGAAACGCAGGTAGAAAGACGTCGCGAATCAGCTCCGCGCTCAACTTGCCGCCGCTGCCATGCCCCAGCAGAATCGTGTCCCGAACCGGAAGCGGCGTCGGGCAACTGAGCTCGAATTTTATTGCGGCGTCGGTTTTCGTCGACACGCTCTCTCCTATTTCGCCACCGCATGGCGCCGATAATGATAGTAAGCCGCGCAGGCGCCTTCGCTAGACACCATAGGCGCTCCCAGCGGATTCTCCGGCGTACAGCGCATGCCAAATGCGGCACAATCCGTTGGCTTCTTCAATCCCTGCAAAACCTGTGCGCTGATGCACTCGGCCGGCTCATCGACGGTTATCTCTCCCAAATCAAAAACCAGATCGGCGTCGTAAGCAGCATATTCCGCCCGCAACCGCAAACCACTCTGCGGAATCGGCCCAATCCCTCGCCACTTCTGGTCGGCAATTTCAAACACTTCGGCCATGATCTCTTGTGCCGGGATGTTCCCCTGGTAGCTCACCGATCGCACATACTGATTTTCCAGCCGAGCCTCTCCGGCCTCCAGTTGCCGCACCAGCATAAGGACAGCTTCCAGAATATCCACGGGTTCGAATCCGCCAACCACAATCGGCACGCGAAAATCACGAACCAGAGACTCATACTCCTTGCACCCCATCACCGTACAGACGTGTCCCGGCGCAATAAAACCCTGCACACGGTTGGAGCTCGAAACCATCAAGGCGCGAATCGCCGGCGGCACCAGCACGTGTGAAACCAGCAAGGAGAAGTTGGTAAGTC
The DNA here is from genome assembly GCA_049592035.1 of Terriglobales bacterium. Lineage (GTDB taxonomy): Bacteria > Acidobacteriota > Terriglobia > Terriglobales > Acidobacteriaceae > Acidiflorens. The sequence continues at coordinate 26,375 of JBAWFQ010000263.1, read as the reverse complement.
CCTCGCGCTTGGCTTGCCACGCAGCCATAGCGTTCGCGGGAGCCGTCGTCTCGAATCCAATCGCCAGAAACACAACTTTGCGATCGGGATTCAAGCGGGCTATTTTCACCGCCTCCGTAGGAGAATAAGCAATGCGCACGTCCGCGCCCTGAGCCTTGGCCCGAAACAAATCCGAATGCGAGCCCGGCACCCGCAGCATGTCTCCATAGGAAACCAGAATCACATCCGGCCGCAGCGCCAGCGCAATCGCTTTGTCCACGGTTTCCAGCGGCGTGACGCACACCGGACATCCCGGCCCATGCACGATTTCGATCCCACGCGGCAGCAGTTCGTCAAGCCCATAGCGCATGATGGTATGGGTTTGCCCGCCGCAGATCTCCATCAGCACCCAGGGCCGGGTTGTCGATTGGACAATCTCCGCCGCCAAGGCTCGTGCAATGCGATGGTCCCTGTATTCGTCCAGATACTTCATAAACCGAAAACCCAAACTGAGACCCGAGAGGGAAGGGCACGAGTTTCTCGTACCGTCAGGTCGTTGGAGGTGCTTCCGTGCTTTACGGTTCCGCCGGCGGCAATTCCGCCTCCAGCGCTCCCATTTCTTCCAGAAGCCTATAAGTGCGCTGGGCTTCGTCCGCGTCCACTCGGCTTATGGCGAAGCCGACGTGCACCATCACGTAGTCGCCCAACCCAGCCTCCGGCACAAAGTTCAGGGATACCTGGCGCACGATTCCGCCGAACTGCACACGTCCCGCACGCAGCGGGCCCACTTCCTGAATTTCGAGGATCTTACCGGGTATGGCCAGGCACATAGCAGCTCTCCATTGTCAGTACAGCACGCTATGTTACCGCGTTCTGTGACCAACAGCACACCCAAATGTGACGGTCATTGCCCTTTCGCCTTTCTTCCGCGGCCCCCACTTCGACTAGGATATTACGATGAGCGTCCGCCGTCTCTCCGAGCCTCCCGTCGTGATGGACGCCGAAGAGCGCTTTGAAGGCTTCGAAAACCTGATGCCCTTCAAGGTGCACAACATCCTTCTCGTCTCCAGCCTCTACGATTCCTTCATTCTCCGCGAAGACGGCCGTCTCAACGAACTGCTCATCGACCAGTCGCTCGATCTCAGCCCCGAGCACGTTCCCGGAATCACGCACGTTTCCTCCTGTGCCGAAGCCGCCGAACTGGCGCGCTCCCAGCAATTCAACCTGATCGTGACCAACCTCACCGTCGGCGACATGAACGCGGCGCAGTTGGCGAGTGATGTGAAGCAGGCCGGACTCGATGTTCCAGTGGTAGTGCTCGGATATGACTATCGCGAGATCAAGAATTTCGTGGCCCGCAATCCCGTCACCGACATCGAGCGTATTTTTCTCTGGCAGGGCAATGCCCGCATCCTGATTGCGATCGTCAAGTACATAGAAGACCAGCGCAACGTCCTCCACGACACCAGGGCCATGGGCGTGCCCGTGCTGCTGGTAGTCGAGGACAACATCCGCTACTACTCATCCTTCCTGCCCATGATCTATACCGAACTGATCAAGCAATCCAGGCGCGTGATCCAGGAGGGCCTCAACGTGGCGCACAAGCTGGTGCGCATGCAGGCGCGCCCAAGGATTCTGCTCAGTTCGAACTTCGAAGACGCCTCCCGCCTGGTGCAGGAGTACCGCAACTATCTCTTCGGCATGGTCTCCGATGTGGAGTTTCCCTGGGAGGGCAAACTAAGTCCCGAAGCCGGTTTTGAGCTGGCGCGCATGGTGAAGAGCCTGGTGCCGGATGCGCCTGTAGTCCTGCAAACCAGCCGCACCGAATTCCGCCCACGCGCCCACGCCGCCGGCTATTCGTTTCTGCGCAAACGCTCGCAAACGCTGCTACAGGATTTGCGCGGGATCTTAACCGAACAATTCGGTTTTGGCGACTTCGTATTTCGTCTGCCCGATGCGAGCGAAGTGGGGAGAGCCAAGGACATGAACGAACTGGAAGAGCAATTGCAAATCGTCCCAGACGAGAGCATCGTCTTCCACTCGCAGAGCAACCACTTCTCCCACTGGCTGATGGCGCGCACCGAGTTCGCCCTGGCGGCCAAGTTGCGCCCAAGAAAAGTTTCGGATTTCCCCAGCTACGATCATCTTCGCCGCGATCTTATCGAATCGATCAACGACTATCGCCGCGAACAGAGCGAGGTCCTGATCGGCGACTTCCGCGCCGACACCTTCAAGCCCTCGGTATCAAGTTTTTTGCGCATCGGTTCCGGTTCGCTAGGAGGCAAAGCCCGCGGCTTGGCCTTCGTTCGTCACCTCTTGCGCAAGAGCCGCATCACCCGCCGTTATCCCGGAGTTCGCATCTCGGTTCCTCCCGCCGTTGTCCTCGCCACCGATGTCTTCGATGAATTCGTGACCGAGAACAACCTCCTCGACTTAGCCTTGCATTCAGAAGATGACGCGGAAATCTATCGCAAGTTCCTGGCTGCGCCTCTCTCCGCCGCGCTCACCGAAGACCTGAAATCGTTCCTCGCCGAAGTAACTCATCCCTTGGCCGTGCGCTCCTCGAGCCTCCTGGAGGACTCGCAATACCAACCTTTCACCGGCGTCTACGAAACCTTCATGCTGGGCAACCAGCAGCCAAATCTAGAAGCGCGTCTGGAGGCGCTCAGCGAAGCCATCCGCCGCGTCTACGCTTCGACCTTCAGCCGTCATGCCAAGGCCTACGTGCGAGCCACCCCTTATCGTCTCGAAGAAGAAAAAATGGCGGTGATTCTCCAGCAGGTTGTAGGCACGCGGCACGGCGAACGCTTCTATCCCGATTTCTCTGGAGTAGTCCGCTCGCGCAACTACTATCCCGTTCCTCCCATGACCTTCGAAGACGGTATAGCAGCCGTAGCTCTGGGTCTCGGTCGCGCCGTCGTCGATGGCGGCAAGTGTTTGACGTTCTGCCCGCGCTATCCCCGCAACCTGGTGCAGTTTTCTTGCGTCGAAGACATTCTGAACAACTCGCAGTCCGAATTCTGGGCTCTGGAACTCGATGGCGCAGCCGAGGGCCGTTCCGGACATTGGCACGAGCGCCGCTTTGGTCTCGACGCCGCCGAAGCCGACGGCACATTGCGAGCCTTGGCCTCGACCTACTCCAAGGACAACCACGCCGTCTACGATGGAGTAAGCCGTCCCGGCTCGCGCATCGTGACTTTTGCTCCCATGCTCAAGCACGGGACCTTCCCATTGGCTGAAATTCTCGATGATCTGGTTCGCGCCGGCGAAGATGGCCTGGGCAATCCCGTGGAGATCGAATTTGCCGTGCGTCTCCCCCAGGAAACGGATTCGTCGACCGCGCAGGTAGCCGAGTTTGGCTTTCTGCAAATCCGCCCGCTAACGCTCTCCCGCGATACCGAGGACTTGGCTTTAGACGATGTGCAACCCGAGCAGTTAATCTGTCAGAGCAGCAAAGTTCTGGGCAACGGACGCATCGACGATCTCTACGATGTAATAGTAGTCGATTCACAGCGCTTCGAGCGCGGCCAAAGCCAGGAAGTAGCCGCGGCCGTTTCCCGCTTCAATCGCCGACTCAGCGAACACAATCGCCCCTATCTGCTCATCGGCGTAGGCCGCTGGGGATCGACTGAACCGTGGCTGGGTATTCCGGTAGAGTGGGACGAGATCAGCGGCGCCCGTGTGATCGTCGAAGCCGGATTCCGCGACTTCCGAGTCACTCCCTCGCAAGGCAGCCATTTCTTCCAGAACCTGACCGCCTTTCAGATCGGCTATTTCACGGTGAACCCAGACGCCGGCGAAGGCACGGTCGATTGGGAGTGGTTGACGGAACAACCGGCCGTGGAAGAACAAGGCTGCGTCCGCCATTTACGCTTCGCGAACCCAATTCGCATAGTGATGAACAGCCGGACCAGTCAAGGCGTAATCTTCAAGCCGGAGCCGCAAATCACGTAGGGACGGCCGCCCTCGGCCGTCCAGTCGGGCGCAGCCCGACAGCGCTTGGCTGAGAGCCGAGACCTAGCTTCCGCTCTCTAGAATCACGACCAGCCGTCGCGGCCCATGCGCGCCCTGCACCAGAATCTTCTCAATATCAGCAGTGCGGCTCGACCCGCTGATGACGCAAGCGAAGGAGTTGCGATCAAGGATTCGTTCCTGCGAGACGCGGCCAAGAGCAGTTGTAAGATCGGGAACCAGTTGCGCCGTCGTCGCATAAACGATGTGACAGGGAGCGATCACCGAAGCGCCCCGTCCGCCGCAAGAGGCGGTCACGAGAATCGATCCGGTCTGCGCGATGAGAGCCTCGGCGAGCGTAACCGTTGCCTGCGAAGCTTCCGACGGAGCGCCCTGGCTCGACCAGCGAATCGATCGATCCGGGGCAGCCAGTTCGCTCGCCATTTCGATCAGCCGGCGCAATGACGGATCGTCTTGCACAAAAATTTCACCTGCGGGCAGAGACTGCAGGACCTCGGAAAGCTGTCGAGCGCTCGCGGCGGAATCGGCGGTCAACGCGCATTCCATAAGGTTCGAAACGCACTCCTGCTGGAAACGTTCGAGAGGATCGGCAACGGGCTCAAAGATCGCGCGGTCCGACGCCAGCGCGGCCGGCTCTGGGACCACGGTGCGCAAACCAGCGCGTATCCGTTCCAGAATCCGTTCGCGACTCGAATTTTCAGTTTGCGCTTCTTCAGTTTGGGTCATTTCAGTTTGAGTCAAGGCCCTTTCTCCAGCGCGCGCGAAATGATTTAGATGGCAACGGCACCGGCGAGCGGTACCGGTTCCACACCCGCATCGGATCGACAATCGATCCTGCGAGCCCCATTCCGTAGAGGACGCGAAGAGCCGTGCGCGCCGACCAGCCACCCAGCGCGTAGATCCGCGGATGAAGCATAACGGAGCGCCAAGCGTGAAACATCATCCGCTCACTCGACTTTGTAGCTCCCGCCTCGGTGGCATTCCTGCGGTTTTGCAGCAGGTGGTGAGCCAGATCGATCTTCACCGGACAAACGCTGGTGCAAGCGCCGCACAGCGACGACGCATACGACAGGTGCTTGAACTCGGCGATGCCATTCAGATGTGGTGTAAGCACGCTGCCAATCGGTCCGGGATAAGTCGTGCCATAAGTGTGCCCTCCGATGTGGCGAAACACGGGACAGATATTCAAACACGCGCCGCAGCGAATGCAGTGCAGCACCTCGCGTTGCTCGGCATCAGCCAGCAACTGGCTGCGTCCGTTGTCGACCAACACCACATGGAATTCGTCCGGCCCGTCCGCTTCGCCCGGACGCCGCGGACCGCCAATCAGCGTGCCATAAGTCGTAATGCCTTGCCCCGTGCCGGAAGTCGCGAGCACCGGCCAAAGCACAGCCAGATCCTCGAGCCGTGGAATGATCTTCTCAAGGCCCGTAACCACCACGTGAATGCGAGGGACGCTGGTGCACAGGCGACCGTTGCCTTCATTGGTGGAAATGGCAATGACGCCGGCATCCGCCACCAGAAAATTCGCGCCTGAAATACCCATCTCGGCGGCAAAAAAAGCCTCGCGCAATTTGCGCCGCGCAACCGCCATCAAATCCCGCGGATCGTCGCTCGTGATTGCCGGGTCCAATTTTTCGCGAAACAGCTGCGCGATTTGGCCACGATTAAGATGCATCGCCGGAGTGACAATGTGGTACGGCGGTTCCTCGCGCAACTGCACAATGAACTCGCCCAAATCGGTTTCCCAGACCTTGATGCCCGCTTTTTCCAGAACCGGACTGAGATGGATTTCTTCCGTCACCATGGATTTCGACTTCACCACCGTGCGCACTCCGAGCCGCGTGGCAAGATTCTTGACGTAAGTGCAAGCCTCTTCGCTGTTGGCTGCCCAAAAAACGTGTCCGCCGCGCGCCACCACTTTTTCTTCAAACTGCAAAAGATAGCGGTCCAGGTGATTGATGGCTTCCCGCTTGATCTCCTGACATTTCTGGCGAGCGGCTTCCCAATCCTTAATCCGCGCGCGGCCCTTAAGGTGCGCGACATTGTAACTGTCCATGCCGCGCCGGATGATCTCCCGGTGCATCAAGTCCGCCGACTTCACGGCGGCGTCCTGCAGAAAGCGTTGTGCCGCTGTGCTCACGATTTCTCCTGCGGCGGAGCTTGATTTGCCGGAGCTTGATCTCTCGGGGCTTGACTGGCGAGAATGCTGGCCAGATAAATGGTGCGAGCGGCTGCCCGGCGCTTGCCGAGAATGCCTTGCAGATGCATGAGACAACTGGGATCGATAGCGGTGACGAACTCGGCGCCGGTCGCGTCCACACTGTCCGCTTTGGAATTTCCCATGGCGCCTGAGATATCGGCGAACTTGGCGGCAAAGGTTCCGCCGAAACCGCAACATTCATCAAAGCGGATCATGTCCACCAGCTTCAGCCCGTCTACCTGGCGCAAAAGTTGGAGTGGTTCTTCGCGCAGCTTCAGTTCGCGGAGTCCGTGGCAGGAAGCGTGATAGGTAACCGTGTGCGGGAAGCTGGCGCCAACTTGGGTAACGGCAGCGACCTTCACCAGAAATTCCGAGAATTCAAACGTGCGGCTGGCCAGGGAGATGGCGTCTTCACGGAACGGGCTGTGCGCCAGCAGCTCCGGGTAGAACACGCGGATCACGCTCACACACGAACCGGAAGGGCAGACAACAACCTCGGCATTCTTGAAGACGCGCAAAAAATGCTCGGCACACGGTCGCGCGTCGTCCCAATATCCCGTGTTGAGAGCAGGCTGGCCGCAACAAGTCTGGTCTTCCGGGAACTCGACTGCATACCCCACCCGGCGCAGCACCTTCACCGTGTCGACCGCTACCTCAGGCAGCAGTTGATCCACGAAGCAAGGCACGAATAGCGATACTTTGCGTGACAACGGTCAACCCTCTTACTTCAAGTGCATCGCGATCTCTCTACCGCACCACCAACCGAGTAAACGGAAATACATAGGCCTGGAGGGTCACCATGATACCCACCAACGCTGCCAGCGCCAGACTGTGAAAGAATACGTAACGCAGGATGTCGCCTTCGTGTCCGTACCACTCGGTCGCGGTGCTGGCGACGACGATGCTCTGCGCATCGATCATTTTGCCCATGACCCCACCTGAACTGTTGGCGGCGGCCATCAGGATAGGAGACAGCCCGATCTGCTGCGCAGAGATCTTCTGCAGGCTGCCGAACAGCACGTTGGACGACGTGTCCGAGCCGGTCAGGGCCACGCCCAGCCACCCCAGCAGGGTCCCGAAGAACGGATACATCGCTCCGGTTCGTGCGAACGCCAGACCCATGGTGGCGTCCACACCCGAGTAGCGCGTCAGGATGCCCAGCGAGAGCATGGCCGCGATCGTCAAGAGCGAGAACCGGATGTGCCACAGCGTTTGCCACCATATGACAACGATCTGCGTGAGCGAGAGGCCCATGATGAAACCGGAGATGATCGCCGCGAACAGAATCCCCGACCCCGTCGCGGAAAGCCAGTTAAAGCCGAACACTGCGCCCTCGGGCGTAGGTTTCACCACTACCGGGGGCATGCGTTGGGACAACCGGTTAAGACCGGTCACAGGAAACTGCGGGTTGGTGATCTTACTCGGCGGCGTCGACCAGGTGCTCATGGAGGTGAACACCTTTTCGGGAGTATTCATGATCTTCTTGCCGGTGAACGTGCCCCAGCAGAAAACGAATATGGTGAGTATCAGCCAGGGTAGCCATGCGCGAGCCACCTCGGCGCGGCTGTAACCGTGCTGACCGCGAGCGGCGCGCTGCTCACCCTCCTGGTGTCCCTGGTGTCCCCAAATTGTTTTCGGATGCCATATCTTGAGGAAGAGAATCAGGCACACCATCGAGACGATCGCCGCAATGATGTCCGTCAGCCACGGGCCGTGGAAGTTCGAAACCAGGAATTGTGGGATCGCGAAGGTCACACCGGCTACGGCAACCGCTGGCCAGATTTCCTTCATCCCTTTGAACCCTGCGTAGGCCCACACCAGCCAGAAGGGCACCAGCACCGAAAAGAAGGGAAGGATGCGCCCGACCTGTGCTCCCAGTACCGTCTCGCTATAACCGGTAACCGCGGCGAGGGCAATGATCGGCGTGCCCAGCGCGCCAAAGGCTACGGGTGCCGTGTTGGCGATCAGCGACAAGCCGGAAGCCTGCAGCGGCTTGAAGCCCAGCCCAATCAGAAGCGCCGCCGTGACCGCAACCGGCGTTCCGAACCCGGATGCACCTTCAAAAAACGCGCCGAAAGAAAAGGCAATCAGCAGCAGTTGCAGGCGCGTGTCCTGGGTGATGCCCGTCATGCTTTCCTGCAAGACCTTGAAGCGGCCGGTTTGCAGCGTCATCCGGTACAGGAAGATGACATTCAAGATAATCCAGCCGATGGGAAACAGCCCGTACCCAGCACCATACACGGCTGTGGTAGCCGCCAAACGGGCCGGCATGTGGAAGACAAATACTGCGGCCGCCAGCGCCGTCGCCAGTCCCAGCAACGCGGCATAGTGGGCTTTGATGTGCAGCAGCGCCAGCGTTCCGAGCAGTACCACGATCGGCAGCGCAGCGATCAATGTCGAAAGCCACCAACTCCCCGTGGGATCGTAGTTCTGTGCCCAAGGCTTGGCCAGAGGTGGAATCCTCAAAATCAATACGGCGGCAACCGTCGCTGCTAACAGTGCCACTAACCACGCCACCGGGTTGGCGGATGGGGCAGAGGTTTCAGGTACTTTTGCATTGGCCGAGGTCACGCGTTCCTCCTGGAGCTACAGGAATGCTGGTGACGGATTGTAATCCCGTAAGCCCGCACATACCAAGCTGTCTTTGCGTATGAAAAGAAAAAACGTGAAAGGCATCCATCCGCACTTGTGCCTTAGCAGCAACCCATCTTGACCTCGCCAGTCGCGGTGAGCGGAGGACCGAAGCACTCCCGCGGTACGGGCGCGCCGTTCAGCGTCAGAATCCAACGCCGCACCGCATCGACCACCACAAGCACGACGCCCACGATAAAAATGCTCATCAGCACTGAATCCAGATAGCCTGTGAACTCCTGGCCGGCCTTCGACGTCAACGGCCAGAAAATGTTCTTGATCGAGAGCACTCCCGCCGTAAGCGTAGTGACTCCGACAAAGCACATCGGAACCGCCGTAATCCAGGCATATTTCTGTTTGCCCATATTAATGAGAAAAGTAGTCGTCACTGCCAGCGCGATCGTCGCCAGCAACTGATTTCCGGTTCCGAATAACGGCCACAAGGTAGAAATACTTCCGGTGTAGATCAGATATCCCCATGCCAGAACTACAAAAAAACTGGTGAACAGATTTCCCGGCAGCCACGCGTTGTTGCCAAAAGGTTTGTACACTTTGCCCATGAGTTCCTGCAGAACGTAGCGCGCCACGCGCGTTCCGGTATCGACCGTAGTCAGGATGAAAAGAGCTTCAAACATGATGGCGTAGTGATACCAGTACCCCATCAAGCGATCCATCCCCGGCAGGCCGCGGAAGATTTGTGCCATGCCGACCGCCAGCGAGACCGCGCCGCCCGTGCGTCCCGCCAGTTTCTCCCCCACTTCGCGCGAGAACATATCCAGATTGACCGTGTTCAAGCCCAGTGTGTGGAAGACCTGCGGCGTAGTGTTGATGGCAAAGTAGTCGCCCGGGTTCAACGAGCAGGCCGCAATCAAAGCCAGCAGTCCCACCAGCGACTCGGCCATCATGGCGCCATATCCAATGAAGCGAGCGTCGGTTTCCTTATCCAGCATTTTCGGCGTGGTGCCGGACGACACCAGCGAGTGGAAGCCCGAGATCGCGCCGCAAGCAATCGTGACAAAAAGAAACGGGTACAACTTTCCTTTGATGATCGGCCCGCCCCCATGAACGAATTGTGTTAAGTTCGGAAATTGAATGTTGGGATGAACCACGAAAACGCCGATGACCAGCACGGCAATCGTGCCCAGCTTGACGTAAGTCGAAAGATAGTCGCGCGGCTCCAGCACCAGCCACACGGGAAGAACCGAGGCAACCAGACCATAAATCGCCATGAGGATCGTGATCTCGTGAGGCGTAAACGTAAGCGCCGATGCGGCGCCGCTCTGCGCTACCCAGTGTCCAGCGATTACGCTGCTGATCAAAAGCACGACGCCAAAAATACTGGGGCCGGTGACCGTAATCTTTCCAGCATGGCTCTTGAACATCCACAATCCCATGATGACGGCGATGGGAATGGTCATGCCGATGGTGAACACTCCCCACGGGCTATTCGAAAGCGCATTGACCACCACGATGCCAAGTCCGGCAAGGGTGACGAGAAGAATAAAGAGCACCGCGACCATGGCCACGAGCCCGGCAAAAGGACTGATTTCGGTGCGGGCAACATCCGCTAGAGATCGGCCGCGGTGACGCACTGAAGCCACCAGCACCATGAAATCCTGCACACACCCGGCCAGCACAGCGCCGATCAGGATCCAAAGGAAGCCCGGAGCAAACCCAAACTGCGCCGCCAGTGTCGGCCCCACCAGCGGCCCTGCTCCCGCGATCGCCGCAAAGTGATGCCCGAAGAGCACCCATCGCGGTGAAGCAACATAATTATGCCCGTCGGCGTAAAGGTGCCCCGGAGTGGTGCGGCGATCGTCAAGCGCCAGAGCCTTCGCGGCAATGAACGCGCTGTAGTAACGGTAAGCAATCGCGTACACGCACAACGCGCCCAACAATACCGGGAGGGTATTCATGACTCGCTCCAGATCAAGTTATAGTGGCCGATCCTGCCAGCCCAATCGAAGGCATCCTACACCACTCGTGGAAAGCGGCACAACGACTCCGGGTATATACGGCAGCAGGCGAGAATCGCATACCCCACACAATCACCTCCTTCGCGCCAAACTCGCGATACAATGTCCGCCATATTCCGGCAAAGGCCCGGCAGGCCATGCAAAGACAATCGCTGCCGAACCGAGAGGATCGAGTATGCACATGCCACGAGACAAGCAACCCGCAGCTCAGGAACAACCCCTGGTCCGTTTCGGCCTCGGGCTCGCTAACTGGAGCGAGCGCTGGTTTCCCGATCCGCTGATTTTTGCGCTGCTGGGAATCGTAGTGGTGTATGGAGTCGGCCTGTTGCTTCATCAAAGCCCTGCGAAACTCGCCATCCAGGGCGGCAAGAACTTCTGGACTCTGGTCCCGTTCACCATGCAGATGGTGATGATCATCGTCGGCGGATACGTCGTAGCCTCGACGCCGATCGTGTATCGCGCCATCCGAGCCTTAGCCGGAATTCCCAAGACGCCGCGCGGAGCCGTCGCCCTGGTGGCGCTTTTCTCCATGCTGACTTCGCTGATCTCATGGGGCTTAAGCCTGATTTTCAGCGGCCTCTTCGTTCGCGAACTCGCGCATCGCGTTAAGGGATTGGACTACCGTGCCGCCGGAGCCGCGGCCTATCTCGGCCTGGGAGCAGTCTGGGCCATGGGACTGTCGTCCTCCGCAGCCATGCTGATGGCCACGAAGTCGGCAATGCCGCCCACATTGTTCAACATCAGCGGCCTGATCCCGCTCACGCAAACTCTCTTCCTGTGGCAAAGCATTGCGACCACGGCAATCCTGATCGTGCTCTCGGTGCTGATCGCCTACATGTCGACGCCATCGCCAGAAAACGCGAGAACCGCCGAATCCTACGGCATCCAATACGAGCCGATTCGCTCCAGCCTCGAAGAGAAGACCAAGCCCGGAGAGTGGCTGGAATACAGTCCGCTGCTGACAATTTTGGTGGTCGCGCTCCTGAGTTGGTATCTGGTCGACATATTCCGCACCTCGCCGCAAGGCGCGCTGGCAGCCCTCGACCTGAATACCTACAACCTGATGTTCATCACGGTTGGTCTTCTGCTGCACTGGCGCCCAAAGCGCTTCATGCGCGCCGTTACGGAATGCATTCCCGCCACCGGAGGCGTGATCATCCAATTCCCGTTTTACGCCGTAATCTTCGGAATGATTGTGGGAACGGGGATTGCGGATTCGCTGGCGAAACTTTTCGCCTCTATCAGCACCCACAACACCTATCCCTTGTTGGTAGCCGTGTATTCGGCGACGCTCGGAGTTTTCATTCCCTCGGGCGGCAGTAAGTGGGTCATCGAAGCGCCCTATGTCTTGCAAGCCGCGAATCTGCACCAGGTGCATCTGGGATGGGTGGTGCAGATCTACAACGCATCAGAAGCGCTGCCCAATCTAGTCAATCCCTTCTGGATGCTGCCGCTGCTCGGCATTTTGAAATTGAAAGCCCGGGATATTGTTGGATATGGCGTGCTGCAATTAATGGTTCACATCCCAGTCGTGTTCTTCCTGTGCTGGCTGTTCGCCCGTTATATTCCATACTTGCCGCCGATGAAATAGTCGCCTTATGCAGTCCTGAAAAACTCTGGTTTCGGATCAGGGCATCGCTTTAGCGATGCCGCAAATCCAAAAATCAGACGCCCCTTTAGGGGCTGCACCATGGCGTCACTGCGTCGGCGAAGCACTCGGCGGAGCCTGCGTTGCCGGCGGCTTCGGTTTCGTAGTTTTCTTTTTCACCGGCGGCTTCTTCGGAGGCTCCTCGGTGTCATCCACCACGATCTTCTTCGGCGGCGGAGGCGGCGCCGCAGACAGCGTTTTCACCTGCGCTCGCAGACGTGACAACTCATCTTCCTTACTAACAGCCAGCCTCTGCATCCGCTCGCCCAGCGCGCGGCGCGCGCTCTCCAGCCCGGTGAGGTCGTTGCTCAGGCTTTGAAACTCCTCCCGGCTTCCGAATGCTCCCGCCGATTCCGCCACCGAGCTAAAGACGTCATACAGCGCATCGAGGTTACGGTAGAGTTTGAAACTCGCTCCCAGATCCTCGGGCGCGTTGTTCAGTTGCGTGATCATCTCCGGCAGCGCCGACTGCAGGTTGCGCTGAATGGATCCCACATTCGCCAGCGTCTGCTGCTTGTTCGAGGCATCGGTCTTCCATTTCTCAATGCGCATCTTCCCGAGGTCCGATAGCATGTTCTGCGCCGTCTGCTGCAACGGCGTCAAAACTCCGTTCAACGCGCTGACCGAAGAATAAGCGACCGGCGGCTGCGTTCCGCCAGTCGCCTCTTGCGCGCCAGCAAGCGCTGGCGCCAGTAAAGCAACAAGAATGAGACCGAAAAGCGGCCCAACGAAAATATTCCGCAAGTTCAACATGGGGCTCCGATAGTGGACTACTGTTTTGCCAACCATATCCTAGTTGAGGTTAACGGTGGTAGTCGAGGAGCCCAGGTAGAGTAGGAGCGCAGTCCAGTTTGACGCCGCGACCAAGCTAAGCGAGAATTGAATGCAGCAATTCCAAGTGGGCCTGTGGCGCAGCTGGGAGCGCGCTTCCATGGCATGGAAGAGGTCGTCGGTTCGATCCCGACCAGGTCCACCAAATTTCCCAACAACTTCGATAGCGCGAATTTACGCTGTCACACGCTCAACCCATCGTGGTTTGGTGAGCGATGTCAGAATATGCGGACGAACCTGCCCATTGATCGCCAGGTATTCCTCATCCAGCCCGATTTCCCGAAAGCCGAGTTTCTTCAGCAGTCGCAGGCTGCGGCTGTTTTCGGGCAGCACATTCGCTTCTAGCCGCCGCAGTTCCAGCACCTCGAACGCATAGCGAATAATTGCCGACAAGCCTTCCAGCATCAGACGCTGCCCTCGAAATCCGCGCCGATGGCATAACCCAAGCGGCCATTTTGAAACGATAGTCGCTCAATGTTGCTCAGCGAGACCGTGCCCACCAGCCGTCCGCTCTCCCGTAAGAACAAGTAAAAGGAATATCCCCGGTCAGCACGAGCTTTTTCTTCCATTTTCTGAAGCCGATTTTCCCAGTACTCGTAGGTGTAGAAGTCGACGCTTCTGGTGGGCTCCCACTTTTCCAGATGTTTGGCGTCCTGCTTGTGGAATTCCAGAATAATCAAAGCATCTTGAGACGTTGCCAGGCGCACGACCAGTCGCTCTGTCTCCATCGGGAGGCCTCTCCCGAATGCGTCGTCTCTCTTCGGAATGTCGGCTGGGCTATTCATGCCGATCACTCCGGCTCCGCCACGAAGCGATACCCCACTCCCCGCACTGTCTGCAGATGCTTTGGACGCGACGGATCCTCTTCAATGTAGCGCCGCAGCCGCACCACAAAATTATCGATGGCGCGCGTATCGGTATCTTCGCGCAAGCCCCACACTTCTTCCAAAATCGCCTTGCGCGAAACCACGCGGCCTTCACTCTGCACCAGATAGCGCAGAAATTCTGCCTCCATTACCGTCAGGTGGATGGTATTTCCCAGCGTGCGCAGTTCCAGTTCTCCAAAGTCGATGGTCTTGCCGCAGAAGCTGAAGCTGTCGAGGGGGTGCCCGCTTGTCCTATCCCCGCTTGTCCCGTCAAGGTCTCGCGCTTTTCGAGACGCGGGCTCGTCGCTGTCGGCATGGTTCATCCACATGCTGCGCCGCAGCAGGCTTTCCAACCGGGCGATCAGGATCGCCAGCTCAAACGGCTTTGGCAGGTAATCATCCGCTCCTGAAGCGAACCCCTGCAACACGTCTTCCGGACGCCCGCGAGCGGTCAGCATCAGAATCGGCACGTAGTTTTTCTTCCCGCGCAGCATGGCCGCGACCTCAAAGCCGCTCTTGCCCGGCAGCATAACATCGAGAACCACCGCGTCGAAGCGTTCTCTTTTCTCGACCAGCCGCTCCAAAGCCGTTTCGCCGTCGGCCGCAACTTCCACCGCGTGCCCTTCGGCCTGCAGGTTGAAGCGCAAGCCCTGCGCCAGGTGCGCCTCGTCCTCCACCACCAGCACCCGGCTCATGTTGCCGTCGCTTTCCGCGGCAATTCTTTCCTGGGCAATTCTTTCCTTGGCAATTCGAGAGTCACCGTCGTCCCCTTGCCTGCGCCCTCACTCTCGGCGAACACCCGCCCGCCATGCTTACGCGCGATCGAGCGCACAATGAACAATCCCAACCCCGTGCCCTTCACTTGCGAGAGCGAGCGCTGCGTCACCCGGTAGAAGCGCTTGAAGATGCGTTTCAACTCCTGCTGCGGAATCCCAACCCCGTGATCGCGCACCCGCAACACCACTCGCTCTTCATCCGGAGCCTCGAGTTCCACGGAAATGTGTACGCCATCCGGCGAGTACTTCACGGCGTTATCCAGCAGGTTTGAAACCGCGGTCCTCAACTCTTCGGCATCGCCCAGAACGCACGCTCCGCCTCCGTTCTGCACTGATGTTGATGAAGATAAGGATAAAGACGAGGACTCGCGGTAGTCGAGATCTGCTGCCTGCAAATTATGGCGCACGCGCGCCAGCTCCATGCACTCGCGCACCAGCGTATCGAATTCCACCGGCAAGCGCTGCCGCGGGCCTTTCTTCTGCGCCGCCGCGCCCGCTTTCAGCACCTGTTCCACCGTGTGCAGCAGGCGATCGGTATCGAGCAGCATGGAGCTGTAGAACTCCCTCCGTTGCGCATCGTCCACCTCCCGCCTCTGCAAAGTCTGGAGATAAAGCCGAATGGACGCGATCGGCGTCTTCAGTTCATGCGTGACGGCGTTGATGAAGCTGTCATGCTGCTCGTTACGCCGAATTTCGCGCACCAGAAAGATCGTATTGAGGACGAGGCCGGCTACGATGGCTCCGAAGAATATGATGCCAAGAAAAACCTTGATGCCTTCGCGCCAGTTGAGGATGATCCATCCGCTGCCGACTGCAAACGCCACCGCCGCCAGGCAAACGCCCAGCGTGAGAAAAAAGTAAATCGCCTTCTGCCGGCTGATGATGCGCACAGGGAGATTGTAGCGGGGCAGGTGGCAGGTGTCAGTTCTTGGATGTTTGGTGACGCCGGCTCAGGACAGATTTGCGTCGGAATTACCTCTTCCGTTCGTCGAAATCAACGCTTCCTCGTCTGGGTTTACCTGGAGCGTAGATCGGAAAAGAGACTTAAATTTCTTCGCCTGCGATACTCACGCCAAGGGTCCGTTTCAGCCATACCTGTACAGTGTAGCGTCCAGGCTTTGCACTTCAATTGTTGTAATCACGATTACGCCAGGAGGCTCCCGATGCCGACCACAGTGGCCGGTTCGAGAGTCTTTTCTGAGACCTAACACCTAACACCTGAGACCTCTGTTTCTCAGTCGTTGCCCGCAGCCGCGGCCATTACTCCAGCCGCCTCGACATCCCGTACCAGCGCCGGCTTAGGCGGCAGGTGATCAAGCTCGACCTTGTACACATGCCGAGCCAGCCCAAGTTTTTTAAGTGTCCAGATGCCGTACCAGTTCATGTCGATTTCATACCAGCGCAAGCCGTGGCGCGCCGACACCGGATGCGCATGATGATTGTTGTGCCAGCCTTCGCCAAAGGTGAGGACGGCCACCACGAAATTGTTGGTGGAGAGATCTTTGGTGGCGAAGCGGCGCGATCCCCAGAGGTGCGTGACCGAGTTCACCATCCAGGTAGCATGCAGTCCAACCACGGTGCGCGCAAACACTCCCCAGAGCAGCCAGGGCAGCCCGCCGATGGCATAAAGAATGACACCCAGAATAACGTTCGAAGTCCAGTGATACTTGGTGAGCCAGACGTGAACTTTATCTTTGGTGAGGTCGGGGACGTAACGGGCCAGGGTCGTGGTGTCGTGATGCATCGACTTGCCGCTCAGGATCCATCCCATGTGCGACCACCATTTGCCGTCGATGGGAGAGTGCGGATCGCCGTCTTCGTCGGAAAACTGATGATGAATGCGATGAGTTGCCACCCAGAAAATCGGACCGCCTTCGAGAGCGAGCGTAGCGCACCAGGTCAGGAAGTATTCGATCCATTTTGGCGTCTTGTATCCGCGATGGGTCAGCAAGCGGTGATAGCTCATCCCAATGCCGAGACTGCCGGAAATCCACCATAAGAAAATGGCCACGAAAAATGCCGGCCAGGTAAAGAAAAATAATGCCGCGATTGCGCCGATATGGAACAGGCCCATGGCAATCCCCGTAACCCAGTTGAAACCATCCTGGCTGGCGCGGGCTCTGCGATTGATGCCGTCTCCGGCTGCATTCATGGCCTGGCTGGTTGCTGCACTCATTCTTTCGCGCGCTGTCTCACTCATTCGTTTCTCTTTTCTCCGTACACCTATTAGATGGAATTCCGGATAGGACAATACCAAGATTGCGCGTACTGCGTTGTAATACTTCTGTAATCCTCGCTGGTGAAAGGGGTTACGAGCGTAATGGGCGGCGCGAGAAGCGGCGCAGAAGATTGGCAGCCAGAGTCAGTCGTTAGTCGATAGTCGTTGGTCGTTGGCAAACTCGCCCGGAGTGATGGCAACGACGAGCGCCAACGACTATCGACTATCGACTAGCGACCAACGACCATTCTTTCGGGACCTACTCTGACACTTCTCAGAACGACGCCTGCCTTCCAAACTTCCCTGTGAGCGAGCAGGAGCGATCGAGGCTATAGTGACCCATGCAAAATTAGTCCCGCTGGCAGTGAAGTGGCTGCGCAGTTATCGTTGCGGAGTGGTGCTCAGCGAGCAGGCCTGCGTCAGCGGCGAGATGCCCGACGCCATTGGGTGGAAGAAAGCATGTCATTCCGTGCTGGTCGAATGCAAAGTGTCGCGCGCGGATTTCCTCGCCGATCGCGACAAGCCTTTCCGGCAAAAGCCGGAGCTCGGCGTCGGCTGCGAGCGCTATTACCTGACGCCGCGTGGCCTGCTACGAACTGAGGAGCTCCCCGCGGGTTGGGGGCTGCTAGAAGTGTGCGGCCGTGAGATCGAACGAATCAAGGCGTCGGCGAAGAACCTGCGTTCCGCAATCGGTTTCCAGAACGAGATGAATCTTCTACTGGCAAGCTTGCGGCGCGTGGAAATCCGCATTGAACCGGAGAGCATTACCGATTTCCTCAAGTGGAAAAACCGTATGGCGGAGTACAACCGAGGCAGCCTGCCGGAAGGATTGGTAACCGCGGAAGAAGAAGCCAACGGATTCCTGCTGGAAACGGCCGGCGACTAAGATTAATTTCTCGTAGAGACGCGGCTTGCCGCGTCTCCCGGCGCAAGGCTGAGTCCACCTAACGCCGTCTTTATGCACGAACCTCTCTTGACCAAAAAATGAAACCGGGCGGTTGGGCCCGGTTTCTAGGGCGTCGACTGCAATGCGTTTACATCGCAGCGCGGCGCAGGCTGGCTGTGAGGATTGGCGGGCGTGGTTCCTGCCCGCTTGTGCGTCTCGCGCCAGCAAAGCGTTCAGAAGGAGCGGAGACACAAACGAAACTGCAACTGGCGGGCCAGTGATAGATTCCAGGGGACGGTTTCAATGATTTCTGCAACTTTAAGATATAAAAGTGGTTGACCGCCGCTTTCGTGGACTTGGGCGCGTCCCCTTCCAGAATCGTCGACTCCAAAATGCTCAAAGTGTTGCACACTTCTTTCATTCGTGCTCACCATCGCACAAAGTGAAGCGTCCCAAAATGGCCTTTGGGCCAAGAGCCTGGAAACTGTATAATCTTCGAAAGAGAATTCCAGTCGCTGGACCAAGTCTTGTTTAGAGGTAAACGCTTAATGGCGAATGGAAATCCGGAACCTGAAGACAAGCTGCTGATTCAGAAAAAGCCAACCAGGAAAACCTACACGAAGCCCGCCTTTCGCTTCGAGCGAGTGTTTGAGACGCAGGCGCTGGCCTGTGGCAAAGTTCACAGCCACGCAACACCCTGCAAACTTAACCCTAAAACTTCCTAGCCAGCCCGCGGTCCCACCAATATGAAATTGTCCCAACGCCAATGCCGCCGCGCCGCTCGCTACTGCAGCGCGGTCTGCGTCAGCTTTACGGCGCAATAGTCTGCGCCCCCGCAGTTGGAGGCCAAAGCGACGGCCATGACAACCACATCCCGGTTGGCGGGCAAGGTGAGGCTCTTTACCGTCTTGGCGGGGTTGATGGCGAACGAGTAACCGTAGATGTAGGTGGCGTGCACGCGCTCGCCTCCATCCCACGTATTCTCATACGTCATGGTCACGGCTATCGATTCGTTCGGGTATTGTTCCGGCCCTGTGTACCAGTCGCTAATGCTCTGGGTGAAGGTTGTGGTCGTGCCGTCCGTGTAGTTCACCGTGAACGTCTGCCCAGTCTGATTGCCGTTCACCGCGGAAGCGAGAATCTCCAATATACTGTACGAATTCGATGGCAGCGTGATGGTGGTGTTCGACCACACGTCGTTCACGTTCGGCGTCCCGAAGGTAAAAGTCGTACCGTTCCAGGTTTGCGTAGTGCCGAGCGCGTTGGACGAGTATGCATTGCCATCGTCATCCATCCCGCCGTTCTCCGGAAAATCTGTACCGTTGGAGTAGATGCCAGTGTAGTTGTAACCTCCCGTAACGCCAGTAGAGGCGGAACCGGCATCCTCGGTCGAGAAGTAGATGCTCTCCGCCTGGGCGTCGGCGCTGGCATTGTCGGTGGCGATCCCGCTCGTGCCGCCAAGGTAGGTATTGGGGCTGGTAGCTGCGGGCGTGTCGCTGGCGCTGGTGAGTTGGGTGTTGACGTTCCACATCGTGACGACGTCGGCTCCGGTCGCAGCGCCTTCCTCTCCCATGCCGACGAAGATTCGATCATTGGTCCCATCATAAAACTCGGTGATCGGCGAGCAGACTCCGGCCTTCCCACCCGGGTTGACATTTTTGTTGTCGGACATGGCGGGGGTCGCATTCACCACTCCGGTGGTGGGGCTGAAACTAATCGCGAAGAGATCCTGCGCGTTATGGGTCGTCGTGTCGGTGCCGCAACTGTAGAGGGTGGACGCGGCGTTGGCCGGCCCGTAGGTGTAATAGTTGTTATCGAAGGCTCCATAGAACAGAAGGGGATTCACATTGGTACTTCTGTGCCCGAGCTCGACCGGAGCAGCAGAAGCCAGGCTGGTGAGTAGCTGCGTCACGGAAGTTTCACCGGCCGCGTCGTAGGTGGAGGACACGTAGATGAATCCGTTAAACGCGTCTAGCAGCGGTCCCGGACCGGTCGGGTAATTGTATCCACTTGCGGCATTTCCATACGTGTAGGACGCTGGGGTCGCGGGCACGAAGCTTGGCCCTGTCACTGACTCATTCACGATATAGGCATAGATATTTTCGGAATCGGTGATGAAAACCTCGTTGAGCAGAGGATCATAGACCGGGCCACTCATGGCCGAACTGGGGGCACCTTCGAAACTCGCATTTACGGGGATGCAGAAATCGACGCTGGGCGTGGTTGTAGTACTGAAGATATTCTTAATATGGTAAAGAAGTCCGTTGTTGGCGCTGATGAAGCCGGTATCGCTGGGATAGTCAACGTAGAGGTCGGAATGGCTGTTTTCGGCGGTATATGCGGTGGTGCATCCGGGATACGTCGCAGCCGTATATTCGATGGCATAGTCGCAGGCAGAGGCTACGGGATTACAGGTCCCATTAAGGAACGAACCAGCCGGGGTAGTCGGATAGGTGGCACTGACGCCATTGTTGGCGATCCATATCGTAATGTGCAAGTAGGAACTGGTGGCAGTCCGATTTTCGATCCAGGCAACCCTTGTCCCATCCAGCGAAAGCACGGGCGACAGCGGCGAGCCGCCCGTCCCAATGTCGTAAGCAAATAGAAAGGTGGGACTGGTGCCCGGGCAATATCCCGTACCGGCGCCGTCGGTGTAGAGATTAGTCAAGCCCACCAGATTGGCTTGCGCGCTCGTCGCCGCCGCGTTAATCGTGTACACGACAAAGTCACTGCAACTGGGCGATGCATAGTTATAGGTGTAAACAGCAGGGGTTTCACCAATGGCCATGCCAGCGGTTGGCCCCAGGGAGACCGACCAGTCAACCTTGGAGTGCTTGTGTCCGGAGCTTGGAATGGGCCCAAATTTGACCGGGTCCCACGGATCTGGCGGCGGTAACTCCTGCGTATCGGCGCCGAAGGTGTCTTCGCTCAAACCATCCTCATCCCACCCAGCTTCGTTCAGCCCAACTCCGTCCCACCAATCTTGCTGCTGCTCAGCTGCGTTGACCCCGGCAGTTCCCGGTTGTCCGGTTTGATTGCGGTGCTCCCTCATGGAATGCAGAAGAATGCTATTCAGGAAACGAGGATCGTCGCGGACCTTCAGCATGTCTTCGACGGAGCCGTTGCGGGTGTAGATGATGTGCCGATTGCTCCAATCCTGCGGACCGCCAACACGCGGCGTGGACCGAGCAGGAATGGGCAGCGCTTCCTGTGCGCGCACTGTGCCCGCCATCATCAGCAGGGCAGCGGCGCAGAAAAGGAGTGGTTGCGCAAAGCGGACGACACGGCCCATAAGTCGATCCCCCGAATAAAATGTTGAATTTACGGCCATTATAACCCGGAAGGTACGGCCATCAGCCAGTACTCTTCGGTAACCTGCCGGATAGGTTTAGACCGGAGGGATGGAACTTCATTTGCCCGAGCCGCGGGCGCACTTTACATTTCCCGCCGCCCTTCCATGGCCTTGAGCATGGTGACTTCGTCGGTGTATTCGATGTCGCTGCCCACCGGAATTCCCATGGCAATGCGAGTGACGCGCAGGCCTTGCCGCTTCAGTTGCTGGGCGATGTAGGTGGCAGTAGCTTCGCCCTCGACCGTGGGATTGGTCGCGAGGATAACTTCCTCGATTTGGCCGCCCCCGACGCGGCTGATTAGATTTGCGATACGCAACTGCTCCGGCCCGACGCCGTGCAAAGGAGAAATCGACCCGTGCAGCACGTGGTAGACGCCATTAAAGTGCCGCGTCTTCTCAACTGCGGCGATGTTCGTCGGCTCCTCGACCACGCACACCAGCTTTTGATTGCGCGTCGGACTGCTGCAATAGACGCAGGGATCGACGTCGGTAATGTTGTTGCAGATCGAGCACAAACGCAGCTTGGCCTTGACGTCGCGCACGGCGGAAGCGAGCGCTTCGGCGTCATCCGCGCTCGACCGCAGAATATGAAAGGCGAGCCGCTGCGCGCTCTTGTTGCCGATGCCCGGCAGCTTCTTGAGTTCGTCAATGAGCCGCGTCATCGGCTCGGCAAATTTAGACATTTTGTAATCAGGTAATTTGGTAATTTGAAAACCGCGAGTCAGTCTCCTGTTCTCGAGGATGCCGAAAGCGTTGTCGCGACGCCAAAAATCAGAAGGCCATAAACGATAGCGTTGATAACGCACGCCATTTCTGCGCCCCTCGCGTAAGCTCCCATAACCTGCACTAGACAATCCAGAGGTCCTCCACAAGGTTGTGGCTGAGCGAATCGAAATCCCACAAGCACCCCTGGCGAAATCAAAAGACGCAACCATTCAGGAACGGGAGCTTTGTCGGCAATCGCAAAGGCTAGCAATGCAGCCGGGATTGAGAGGAGCGCGGAGGCGATTGCCCGCTTCGATGTTACACCGACTAATGGCGGACGATTGCCAATTACCCGCTCTATTCGTTGTCGATGCGGAATTGTCATCTAAAATTATCAGATTACAAAATTACAAATTCATTCCCAGCCCGCCGAGCATTCCGCCTACGCTGGACTGCATTTCCTTATCGACTTTGCGGCTGGCTTCGTTCACCGCGGCCATCACGAGGTCCTGCAGCATCTCGACATCTCCAGCCTTCACCGCCTCGGGATCGATTTTGATGGCGAGCACTTGCTTGCGGCCATCCATCTTGACCGTGACCGTGCCGCCGCCGGCCGAAGCTTCGACCACAGTCTGCTCCATCTTTTTCTGCAGCGTCTCGTACTGCTGCTTGGCTTGCGCCATCAATTCCTGCAAATTGAATCCAGACATAAGAGGATTTGTAATTGGTGATTTGTAATTTAAAAGCAAACGACGCGGACAGCACCGATTGGCCTTCAATTACAAATTACAAATTGCCAAATTACAAATTGCCTTATCCTTTCTCCCGATAATCGATCACGGTGCGAATCTCAGCGCCAAATCTCTCCTTCATGCGTTGCACGATCGGATCCTGTTCGGCGCGGCTGCGGGCGCTCCCATTTGCGGACGCCGCCCGGAGCGGCGCGGACGCCGCCTGCGGACCACCGGCTTCAACCAGCACCTTGATTGGTCTCCCTGCCTGGCCGCTGGCGGCGGCGCTGGCCACGCGCCGCGCTTCGCTAGTGAATGACATTTCGATCATCGTGGCGGACGCGGCCACTTTTGCGATCAGCGAATTTCCGTTTACCGTCCACTCCGCCCCTTCCAGAATGGAAACCAGCATTTGCTGATTGCCCAGCGCGTTGAGAACGGCATCGCGCAGAGACTCGGCATTCGTTTCGGCCCGTACTTCAACAGCCGCTTCGGTGCGCGCAACGGGCTGCGGCTCCAATTGTGGCAACAGTTCATTAACAGCCGGCGCAGCCGATCCCATAATGACGACGTTGCCGCCGGTCGTTTGTGTGGCGAGGACACTCTTGTCCGCGAACGCCGCAAGCTCACCGGAAGTCTCCGCTTTCGGAGTGCCTTTGCGCGCCGAGTCAGCCGCAAATGGTGACACTGAACTCGACCGCGCCGATGCCGATGTAAGAGGCTCGCTACGGCGAATGTCCGTTGCTACGTTCTTAACAATCCCTGGTCGCGCCGTGGTGGCCGCAGGCATCACCTCGCTCAGCAGTTGCTCGATCGGCAGCAGCCGTTGCGCGTGCGCCATTTTCAGCAGTCCCAGTTCAAGGTGAAAGCGCTGTTCCTGGCGGTATCCGAGTTCTCCGTGCGTGCGCAGCATGATTTGCAGATGCCGGGCCAAATCCTCTTCACTGAACAAATCGGCAATTCGTCCGACGCGGGCGCGCTCATCGGAGGAAATCTGCAGCAACGCCGAGTCCTTGCCCGCGATCTTCGCCACCGTCACGTTGCGCAGGAAGCGCACCAACTGCCGAGCGAAATGCGTCGGGCTATGCCCTTCGCCGATCAGTTCGTCCACCAGCACCAGAATTTTTTCACTCGCACTCTCGGCTACCGCCTGCATCACCGTTTCCAGCGCCGCCGCCGGAGCCGAGCCGATCAGGCTGCGAACCGAATCGGCGGTCAGATGATCGGAAGTAGACGCAATCGCCTGGTCAAGAATCGAAAGCGCGTCGCGCATCGAGCCGTCGCCCGCTTCGGCCAGCAGTGCCAGCGCGTCTTCATCGGCGGGGATTTTCTCCTTGGCCACAATCTCGCGCAGTTGCCCCATGATGGCATCGAACTTCATCGCCCGATAACTGAAGTGCTGGCAGCGCGACCGGATAGTCTGCGGAATATCCTCGGGCTGCGTGGTGGCCATCATGAAAATCACGTGGCCAGGAGGCTCCTCCAGCGTTTTCAGCAGCGCATTGAACGCGGCGTCCGTGATCTGGTGCGCCTCGTCGAGAATGTAGATTTTGAAGCGGTCGCGCGCCGGCCTGTAGCGCGCCGCCTCGCGCAGTTCGCGAATTTCGTCGATGCCGCGATTGGTGGCGGCGTCGATCTCGATCACGTCAACGGAATTTCCGGCGCGAATCTCTGTGCAGGAATCGCATACCCCGCAGGGCTCTGCCACCGGCTTCCCCGTCGTTTCATTGGTGGAGCGGCAGTTCAGCGCCATCGCCAGGATGCGCGCCACCGTGGTCTTTCCTATGCCGCGATGTCCACTGAAAATATAGCCGTGCGCGATGCGCTCTTGCGCGATGGCATTTTGCAGCGTGCGGGTGACGTGTTCCTGGCCGATGACCTCGGAAAATTTCTGCGGGCGGTATTTGCGCGCCAGGACCTGGTAGCTCATCGGAATCCCCGATTATACAGGGAGCTGCGAGCCACGAGCTGCGAGCCACGAGCAATCCCAGCGCCCGCCTGATCGCCCAAGCGCGAAAATCGAAGCTCGCAGCTCAACCACTTGCACACCTTCGGCAGCCGAGTTACGCTCATAAATCGAATTATTACCGCGAACCTTGGAGAAGTGGCCTATGCAACTGAGAATGAGCACACGATCGCTCGAGGGCGTGCTGGTAGTGGATTGCAGCGGACGCCTGGTGTTTGGCGAAGAATCGGCCAGCCTGCGCGACACCGTTAAGAAATTGCTGTCCGAGAGTCCTAAGCTGGTGATGAACCTGCGCGAAGTGAATCATATCGACAGTGGCGGACTCGGCACCCTGGTTTCGCTCTACACCACCGCCCGCAACGCCGGCGGCGCGGTGAAACTGGCCAGCCTGAGCAAGCGTGTCGGCGATCTGCTCCAGGTTACCAAGCTGCTCACGATTTTTGAGGTGTTCGACGACGAAGAAGCGGCCGCCCGCTCGTTCAAGGCCGCTTAATCCGCGTCATCCAACTCCACGTATGACGGGTCCATCGATGTCCCATAAGGATTGTCCGTAAGCACAATCGTACGAACTGCTCCCGACGTTCCCGGATCGATGGTCTCCTCCATGAGATACGGCGGTTGCGTGTTCCCCGATGCCGTAACGTACACCGTGAACCCCGGAGGGATCTGGTCATCATTGGGGTTGTAAGGAAGTGAGATGTAGGTGCTCGCCTGTGTATACGCCAGCCCTTGAATCGTAATCGGCTGGACCGGACCGCTGCTCGGGTTCAGGTCGATATAAACATCTACTGTCCCGGGTCCGCTAGGCGATGCATGGATCACGCGGAATGCGACTTCGCCCGCCGGCGGCGTGGGAATGTTATCTGGGATCGACAACAGGACAACGTTGCTACCGTTCGTGCCGGTTTCAAATCCAGTCGCAATCAAGGTATACGCCGTTCCCGCGCCCAAACTCACCGACTCGCTAAAAGCCTCGGTGGTGGTGCCCGCCGCAAACCCCTCGACAGTGTCGCTTCCCGAGGGCACGTTGGTATAGCCCGGCTGGTTCGGCAAAACTTCGCGAAACGATACGCCGGGAAAATCCTTGGTCCCGTTGACGTCGATATCCAATGCACCCGCGTCCTGAATGGCATGGACAAAACGCACCCGCGCCGGATTGCTGTTGCCGCAACTAGCGGCAAAGACGCTCAAGACCGCTAGGGCCAACATAAGGGGCACGGCTCTCAACCAGCGCGACATCTTCTCTTCTTCTCCCAACGGCAGTTTGGTGGCGAGCAAAAAGGATTCTAGCAGCTTGTTAGATGCTTCGCAGGGCTTCGGCTGGGCGGGTTCCTGAAAGACACGATTTTGTTCTTGCCTTTGGGTGGCGCAGCGCCGGGGTCCCCAGCACGCCTGGTTTTGGCGTGATGGGGTGGAGTGGTTTACCGCTGCGATATCCGGCCTGTCTTCAACGACGGCTTTACAGAGTGCTGAAAGACACGATTTTGTTCTTGCCTTTGGGTGGCGCAGCGGTTTACCGCTGCGATAAATGCCCTATTTTCAGTGCTGGCTTTAGCCGCTGAGGGATCGGCGCAGCGTGCAACCGAGTTTTTCAGCAGACTGTTTAGCCGCTGAGGGCAGACTGCGGGGCAGAAG
>JBAWFQ010000262.1:0-3247 GCA_049592035.1 Terriglobales bacterium | reverse complement strand
GAATTGATCTGGCCGATCGTAGTTCTACAAAATCGTAGTTCTACAAAATTCCCAGCGGCTCGCCAAGGGGTGGGCCATGGCATTGCACCCTGGGGAATGGAAGCGCCTCTTCCCGGAAGAAACGTCAGTCGCGTGGGACCCGATCCGGCGGGACCTGGAAGAAGACGAAGACTGGCGTCATGATCTCTTCGAGCACAGTCAGGATCTACTGTGCGTCCACGACCTGGAAGGCCGATTTCTGGCCGTCAGTCCCCTTCCCGCGCGTCTGCTGGGCTACAGCGTGGAAGAAGTGCTGCGCACGCCCATGCGGGATTTGATCGATCCACAATTCCTCGACCAATTCGACGCCTATTTGCGCGAAATCGAGCGCACGGGGGAAGCTCACGGCCTGTTGGCGCTGGTAACGCGGTCGGGAGAACGCCGCATCTGGGAGTATCACAACACCCTGCGCACCGAAGGACTCGAGACCCCAATCGTGCGCGGCATCGCCCACGACGTCACCGAGCGCATGCGCACGCAGAAGGCGCTGCACGCGAGCAACGAACAACTGCTCGCAACGGCAAGCGAACAGGAGCGGATGCTCCGCGACCTAACCCTGTTCCGGACCCTGCTTGATCAATCGAACGATGCCATTAACGTAATCGATCTGGAGACGCTGCGTTTCGTCGATGTCAACGAGCGGGCGTGCTTGCAACTGGGGTACAGCCGGGAAGAACTATTGTCGATGTCACTTTTTGACATCGACCTCGAAGCCGACCAGAATTTCCGCGACCAGGTGGAGCAACTGGTGCAAAAGTCGGGATTCGCGCTCCTCGAAAGAACGCACCGGCGCAAGGATGGCACCATGTTTCCAGTGGAAGTAAACCTGCGCGTGGTGCGATTGGACCGCGATTACGGCGTATCGATTGCGCGCGACATCTCGGCGCGGAAGCAGTCGGAGGATCGCCTCCGCGAGTTCGAAAGAGTAGTAGAAAGTCTGGAAGAGATGATTGTAGTCGTCGATCGTAACTACCGTTACGTAATCGCCAACCGGTCTTTTTTGAGTTATCGCGGAATGAACAAAGAACAGGTCGTAGGCCGCTTGGCGACCGACGTTATAGGCCCCGCCGTCTTTGAAACCATAGTCAGACCAAAGCTGGAGGAGTGTTTTTTGTCCGGCAAGGTCGTCACTTACGAAATGAAATATACCTATCCGCAGCGAGGCGAGCGCGATCTGCTAATCACCTATCTTCCCGTCGAGGGTCCAACCGGCATTGACCGGGTGGCGAGCGTTTTGCGCGACATCACCGAGCGCAAGCGCACGGAAGAGGCCTTGCGGCAAAGCGAGGAACGCCTACGGGTCGCGATCAAGAATTCTCCCATCACGGTGTTCCACCAGGACCGGAATCTGCGCTATACCTGGATCTACCATCCGACGCTTCAGTGCCCGGGGACCGGGTTTCTCGGGAAAACGACCGAGGAATTCTTCGGCCCGGAAGCGGGAAAGCGCATCGCGGAGATCCGGCGTCAGGTGCTGGAAACCGGCGTGGGAGTGCGTCATGAAGTAATGATCCCGGACAGCCGGGGCAAGCACTACCTCGACACGACGGTCGAACCCCTACGGGATTCAACCGGCGCGGTGATTGGACTCACCGGCGCCAGCATGGACATCACCGAGTTGCGGGAAGCCACCGACGCTCTCCGAGAAGCCAAGAAAAAGCTCACGGAAGAAAAGCTCTACCTGGAGCAGGAAATCGATACCGCGCTCGGATTCGACGAAATCATCGGCCGCAGCAAGGCCTTGCAAACCGTCATGGAGCATGTCGGCAAAGTGGCGGCCAGCAATGCCACCGTGCTGCTGCTGGGCGAAACTGGAACCGGCAAGGAACTGGTGGCGCGGGCCATCCATCGCTTAAGCCAGCGCGCCAGCAGCACTTTCATCAAAATGAATTGCGCGGCGATTCCTTCCGGACTGCTGGAAAGCGAGCTCTTCGGAAACGAGAAGGGCGCATTCACCGGAGCCGTGAGTAAGAAAATCGGGCGCATCGAACTTGCGGACAAGGGCACGCTGTTTCTGGACGAAATCGGAGAGATCTCTCTGGAGTTGCAGCCCAAGTTGCTGCGCGTCTTGCAGGATCAGGAGTTCGAACGGCTGGGTGCAACCCAGACCATCAAAGCGGATTTTCGCTTGATTGCCGCGACCAATCGCGATTTGGCCGATAGCGTGCGCGAAAAAGAGTTTCACAGCGATCTGTACTATCGCCTGAATGTATTTCCCATCCGCGTACCACCCTTGCGCGAGCGTCGCGAAGACATTCCCTTGCTGGTAGAACATTTTGTGCAGAAATTCGCGCGCCGGATGAACAGGTCGATCACGACCATTCCCAGGAAAACCATGGATGCGCTGATTTCATGGGACTGGCCGGGAAATGTGCGCGAACTGGAAAACTATATCGAACGCTCGGTGATTCTGTCCCACGGTTCGGTCCTGGTAACGCCGCTAAGCGAACTGCGGCCGACGCCGGTCGACGCAAGAGCCGTGGACGACAGTCTGAGTTCGGCGGAACGCGAGCATATTCTCCGTGCTTTGCGGCAGAGCCGCGGGCAGATTGGCGGCCCGCAAGGCGCAGCCATGAGGTTGGGATTGAAGCGCACCACCCTGCAATCGAAACTCAAGCATTTGGGAATCAATCCCCGTCAGGGACCGCTGGAGCGCCATTAACCACCAAGAACGCAATGGCAAAGAGTCGCGGGAAAACGCTGAGAAGTTCACACCTCCGTTTCCTTTGTGGTCGCTGAAATCTGGGCAGATGCCGGAGGCGACGCCCTTCGGTTACAATCCTCGCGCACATGAACCGCGAATATAACAAACACTATAGTCATGAATTAGGCCGCGACATGGAGTCGCTGGTCTACGGCCACGCCGGCCATCCAATCCTCGTTTTCCCCACCTCCATGGGGCGTTTCTTCGAGTACGAAGATGCCGGGATGATCCGCGCCCTGAGTGGAAAACTGGAGGCGGGAGCAATTCAGGTCTTCTGCGTCGACGGCGTCGACGGCGAGAGCTGGTACAACAAAAGCGTGCATCCCGGAGCGCGAATCTGGCGCCATGTGCAGTACGAGCGCTACGTGCTCAATGAGTTTGTGCCGTCCTTGAAGTGGAAGAACTGGGCTCCGCAGATCGCGGTGACGGGATGCAGTTTTGGTGGTTATCACGCGCTGAATTTTTCCATGCGTCATCCCGACCTGGTTTCGGCCTGCGTAACCA
>JBAWFQ010000261.1:0-17840 GCA_049592035.1 Terriglobales bacterium | reverse complement strand
TTTGCGGCGTGTTCTTGCTCAGCGCTCCGAGGGCGAGACGCCCCTTCGGCAAGCTCAGGGCAGGCTCTCGGCACAGCCGGCAGGATGCCGGCGCTACTCGTTTCCTACGCCGTAATTAACCATGCGGTCGCGGTGCTAGTCGCGTTCTTTGCGGATTTTCTTGCGGGCGCGCTTTTGCGCCAGAGCTTGCTTCACCCGTTTTCTCTCACCTGGCTTCAAGTAGTAGGAGTGACGCTTTACTTCCTTAATGATGTCTTCGGTCTGAACCTTGCGCTTGAAGCGGCGCAGGGCGTTTTCCAAGGACTCGCCCTCTTGCAGTCGAATTTCTGCCATCGTCATCACCCCCCAACCAGCATTCTAACGAGCTGAATAGAGATTATCGCACGTGCGACCTCCGCCGAGCTAATTTTGGCCGATGTGTTTCCATGTCTCCGCGCTTTGTAGTAGTGTTTTTGATTGGCGACTTGGCCTTTTGTCCACAGCGCGGCGTCATGCTTGCGTAGAAGACGGACGAACCAACGGCAAGTTGCCAGGCGATAATTCACAGCTTGAGGTAAGTATGACGATTCGCGTTCTCTGTTTTTTTTTGACGTTATTGCTATTAACCGCTGTAGTCTGCTCGGGCCAAACCAACTCGTCAGCCTCCGCTATTCCCCCGGAAATTCCGGCCTTCGATGTCACCGCCATCGATAAAAGCATCGATCCGTGCGTGGACTTCTATCAATACGCTTGTGGAAGTTGGATGAAGAACAATCCGATTCCTCCGGACAAGGCGCGGTGGGGGCGATTTGACGAGCTCTTTGAACGCAATCTTTATATCTTGCGGGATATTTTGACCGAGGCGCAGGCTCCGGGGAAACATTCGCCGTCGGCAACCCTGGTGGGCGGTTTCTATGGCTCTTGCATGGATGAGAGTGCGATTGAAAAAAAGGGGACGGCTCCGCTGATGCCGCAACTGGAACGGATTCGCTCGATCGAGACTAAGGCGGCACTGATCCGGCAAATTGCGGCCCTGCACCGCGATTCCATTCCGGCATTGTTCGATTTTTCGTCGGGGCCCGATATGCACGATTCGACCCAAACCATTGCCGAGCTTGACCAGGGCGGGATGACGCTGCCGGACCGCGACTACTACTTGAAGGACGATGCAAAGTCAGTGGAGACGCGGCAGAAGTACGTGGAGCACGTTCAGAAGATGTTCGAGCTGGCGGGGGACAAACCGGACGTGGCTGCGGCTGAGGCCAAAACTGTGTTGACGGTGGAGACCGGACTGGCGCAGGCGGCTATGGATCGCACGGTGCGGCGCGATCCTAAGACTCGCGATCATAAGATGACGGTGGCGGAGATTGCGGGGCTGGCTCCGAATTTCGATCTTACGGTTTACTTTGCCGATAATGGCTCGCCGAAGTTCACTACGCTCAATGTGGAAAATCCCGATTTCTTCAAGCAGGTGAACGAGCAGCTGAAAACTTTGCCGCTCGAAGCTTGGAAAGTGTATCTGCGCTGGAAAACGATCAACGACTATGCTCCGCAGCTGACCAAGGCTTTCGTCGAAGAAGATTTCGCTTTCAACGGCAAGTTCATGTCGGGACGGAAAGAGATGGAGCCGCGCTGGAAGCGCTGCGTGAAAGCCACGGATCAGAACCTGGGCATGGCATTGGGCAAACTCTATGTCGATCGCACCTTTGGCGCCGATGGCAAAGAGCGCACGTTGAAGATGGTGCAGGCGATCGAGAACTCGATGCGTCAGGACATTGGGGATTTGACCTGGATGTCGGATACGACGAAGAAGAAAGCTTATGAGAAGCTGAATGCCATTGTGAATAACATTGGCTATCCCGATACTTGGCGGGATTACAGCTCGGTGGTGATCAAGTCCGACGATTACGCGGGCAATACGGTGCGCACGGGCGCGTTCGAAGTGCAGCGCGAATACAAGAAGATCGACCGGCCTACGGACCGCAAGGATTGGGGGATGACTCCGCCTACGGTGAACGCTTACTATCGGGCTCCGATGAACGATATCAATTTTCCTGCCGGGATTTTGCAGCCTCCGTTTTTCGGCAAACAGATGGATGACGCGGTGAACTTTGGCGCGATCGGAGTGGTGATCGGGCATGAGCTCACGCATGGCTTCGACGACCAGGGACGCAAGTTCGATGCGGAAGGAAACTTCCGCGACTGGTGGACGGCAGACGACGCCAAAGAGTTTGAACAGCGCGCGGATTGCACGGCCAAGGAGTATTCGGGTTTTGTGTCGGTGAAGGACGACAAGGGCGAGGTCAAGCTGAATGGCAAATTGACGCTGGGCGAAAATACCGCCGACAACGGAGGGCTGAAGCTGGCGTACATGGCGCTGATGTCCATAATTGGCAACACGCCGGTGAAGCCGATTGATGGATACACTCCGGCGCAGCGGTACTTTCTTGCTTTCGGGCAGATCTGGTGCCAGAACGTGACCGATCAGGAGGCGCGAAGGCGGGTGCTGGTCGATCCGCATTCTCCGGGACGATGGCGCGTGAATGGGGCGGTGCAGAATTCAGCCGGCTTCCAGCAGGCGTTTGGATGCAAGGCGGGACAGCCCATGGTTGCCGAGAACGCTTGCCGGGTGTGGTAATGACGCTGACGGGGGCGCTCTGCGTATGAGCGAAGCAGCAATTGTTAAAGAGAAGGTGGAACTGGCCGTTGCGGATGGGACGCGGATGGCGGCCTATGTGGCTCGTCCGCGGGACGGGGGAACGCATCCTGGACTGCTCGTGTTTCAGGAGGCGTTTGGCGTGAACCGGCACATTCGTAATGTTTGCGACCGGTTGGCCGCCGAGGGATACGTGGCGATTGCTCCGGAATTATTTCATCGCACGGGGCCGGGGTTTGAGGGCAGCTATACCGATTTTCCTGCGGTGCAGCCGCACTACCAGGCGGTGACGACCGAGACCGCGGAGATGGATGTACGCGCGGCTTATGAATGGCTGCATTCGAATGCACACGTCAAATCAAACGAGATTTCGTCGGTGGGATTCTGCATGGGTGGACGGGTTTCGTTTCTTGCTAACAGCGTGGTTGCGCTGCGTGCCGCAGTTTCGTTTTACGGGGGAGGGATTGCTCCTGGATTGCTGGACCGGGCGGCGAAGGTGCAGGCGCCGTCGTTGCTCATCTGGGGTGGATTGGACAAGCACATTCCTCCGGAGCAACGAAAGGCGGTGACCGACGCGTTGAGCGCGCAGCAGAAGATTTACGTGAATGTCGAGTTTTCACGAGCGGGGCATGGATTTTTCTGTGACGAGCGGGCCTCTTATGAGCCGCACTCGGTACGACAGGCTTGGGCTTTGACTTTGGAGTTTCTGCGGTCTTGAAGAGGGGTGGGGCGCCCGTCCAAGACCACGGGCACTTGTGGCGCTGGCAGTCTGACCCCACCCAAAGACAACAGAAGCAAAATCAAATTCAAAAACCTTTGGCGGACGCTTCTGTGGAATCCCACCCTTGCGCAAAAAACGCGCAAGGATGGGGCACCCATCGCCCCAAATAGGCGCAGCCAAAAGCTGAGTTTTTCAGCAGCCCGTGAAGCTGCACGACTTCAAAGCGAAACCTCAATCGCCACCGGCCGAAAAGCACCAACCTGGTGGAACGGGGCCACCGGAAGAGTTGCGAGTCGACCCGCATCCAATCTGTTGAATCTCTCCTAACTTACTGCAAATACGATGATTATGTGAATCCGCTCGCACTGCCAAAAAATGGCATTCGGCCTGCATTGTTCCTGATATAGGTTGCCACTAGTAGGTGTGGAGAAATTTATGAAACTAAAATTCATAGCAGTATTTCTGGGGCTGATGATGGCGATTCCAGGGGCCATCATGGCTCAGAATAATACCCAGAACTCTTACGATCAGGCGCCGGATCAGAATGCGAAGCCGTCGCCCTACGTTCAGGCTCCGGCGCAATCGCCTGCGCCGGGTCCGAACAATCAGGGTCCGAACGATCAGGAACCCGCGGACCAGAATTCGATGGATCAGGATCAAGACACAATGAATCCTGGCCAGATGGGCGGTCCGAACGACCTAAATTCAGCGAACCCGGATTCCAATAATGCAGATCCTAATAATCCGGGAGCGCCTACTTCCAACCTTCCGGCTCCTCAGGAAACAAATGGCGTGGCTCGCATCAGCTTGATTCATGGCGATGTTTCCACGCAGCGGGGCGACTCGGGCGCGTGGTCGGCGGCGGCGCTGAATGCTCCCGTATTGGCTGGCGACAAAGTTTCTACCGGCGACAAGGCGCGAACTGAAGTTCAGCTTGACTATGCCAACATGTTGCGGCTTGCAGAGCACACGCAGGCCAACATCGTGCAACTGACGCACTCGCAGATTCAGATTCAACTTGGGCATGGCATGGCGAACTTCACCGTCCTACGGAACAGCGATGCGGACGCGGAAATCGATACACCGAACGTGGCGATTAAGACGGAGCGGCGCGAATCGAGCTTCCGCATTCTGGTTACGGCCGACGATCACACAGAAGTGCTCGTCCGCAAAGGCGAAATCGAAGTTACGACTCCGCAGGGCGGCACGCGCGTGGGACAGAATCAGTTCATTACCATTCAGGGCACAGGCGCGGACGAACAATACAAGATTGGCGAAGCTCCGGCTCGCGATGATTTTGATCAGTGGAACATGGATCGCGACTACATGATCCGCAATTCGCTGGCGCGGAAAGAGACGAACGATAATTATGTGGGAACGGAAGACCTCGACGGGCACGGCACCTGGTCGGAAGTTCCGGATTATGGTCCCGTGTGGCGGCCGGCAGTACCGCCGGGCTGGGCTCCTTATCGCAACGGGCGCTGGGTATATGAACCTTATTGGGGATGGACCTGGGTTTCGTATGATTCGTGGGGCTGGGCTCCGTATCACTACGGACGCTGGATGTATATCGACGGAGGTTGGGGGTGGTGGCCGGGTCCGGCTTACGGCTATCCGTTCTATCAGCCGATTTGGGCGCCGGCTTATGTTTCCTTCTTTGGCTTCGGTGGATTCGGATTTGGATTCGGGTCGGTCGGCTGGCTTCCGCTTGGACCGGGCGACTTTTTCCATCCGTGGTGGGGTCGTTGGGGCGGCGGCTTCGGGTACGCTCGGTTCGGCGAATTCAATCGCGGCGGATTTGCTCCGCTGCGCGCGGGCTCGCGCTTTTCGAACGTGAACCTTGCGATGCATGACTCGAACTTCCGCGGCGGGACGACCGTTTCGGGCAAGGAGTTCGGCACCGGCCACATGAACGCGCAGGCGGCGACGCACGCGCAGTTCCAGAACGCACGTTTCACCACCGGGAGATTGCCGGTGAGTCCTGGCCGGGAAAGTTTCTCGGCTAGCGGACGTCCGGCGGCGGCATCGACGACTCGGAACGTGTCGCAGAATCAGCATTTCTTCTCGGCCCGCGGCGGCGCTGCATCGGCGTCGAATAACAGATCGATGGGAAATAGCCGCGAAAGTTCGCGACTGGGAAACTCCGGCTCGAATAGCGGATTCCAGCGGTCGAATCAGAGTTCCGAGAGAAGTTCCGAGAGAGGCGCGGAATCACGAGGCAATTCGAACGCTGGTTCGGCGGCGAGGTCCGGCAACTCGACGATGGCTCGCGAAAGTGGCAACAGCGGCGGCTGGCAGAAATTTTCGCCAATGCCGGCGCGCTCAGCTTCTGAATCAGCCCGGGCTAGTGAATCGAGCAGGGCGGGTGAATCGGCTGGACGCAGCGAAAACCGCGGTTCGTACGGATCGTCGCGTGGTTCGGCTTCAGAAGGGCGTAGCTACGGCGGGTCGTCTCGTCCGCCACTCAATATGAGGCAGCCCATTGTGACTCCGCGCTCGTATGGTGGTGCACGCTCGGCCCCGAGTTATGGTGGTGGCCGTGCTCCAAGTTACGGTGGTGGCCGTGCTCCAAGTTACGGTGGGGGACGCGCCCCGAGCTATGGTGGCGGCCACTCTCCAAGCTTTGGCGGCGGCCATTCGGCGCCGAGCAGTCACGGAGGCGGCGGATCGTCGCATGGAGGCGGGTCCCACGGAGGCGGTGGATCGCATGGCGGTGGCGGCGGCAGACATGGGCGGTAAAATTGCGCTGGAATTTTTCCCAGCGTAGTGAAGCAACATAGCAACGAAGCAACACTCCTCCCAGCAGTGAGACGCGCAAACCACGCGTCCCACTGCTTTTTTTTGGGAGCTTCGACCATCGACGAAGGAGCAGTTTGGTAAGAGACTGGTGTTTCTGATCCTGCTTTCGGAGTTTCCCGGCAACGAATTCATGAGGCATCTCTTCCAGCTTGTCCAATTTGGGAGACATCTCCGACTCATTATCGTCCGTCTTCGGATTTTGTAAGAGACAATGTGGCAGGTGGTGGAATAATGAAGGATACGGGAATCTAGCCGGGGGTGCGTCATCCAGGGAACACGCGTTTCTAGATCAGGATAGTGAATCGGAGGCAGGTATACATGACCGGCCGAATTCAGTTCATCAATCATCAAGGCAAGCAGATTCTTTCAGTGGATTTATCAAAATGTTCGCCGGCTCAGCTCATAGGAGTTTTACGGGAACTTCCCGAAGTAGTGTCTACCCGTCCGCGTGGTTCAGTCCTGATTCTTACCGATTTCACGGGAGCATCGTTTGACCAGGAAGCCATTCGGGTCATGAAGGAAGCCGCTGTCTTTGACAAGCCCCATGTCAAAAGATCCGCATGGGTGGGAACAGAGAACTTGCCTCCGGAATACGCCAAGAGCGTGCGTACCTACTCCCGCCGCGAATTTCCTTCTTTTAAGAGTCGCGAGGAAGCTCTGGCATGGCTGGTGAAGGATTGAACATGC
Source organism: Terriglobales bacterium (assembly GCA_049592035.1). Taxonomy (GTDB): domain Bacteria; phylum Acidobacteriota; class Terriglobia; order Terriglobales; family Acidobacteriaceae; genus Acidiflorens. The sequence continues at coordinate 10,998 of JBAWFQ010000261.1, read as the reverse complement.
AAGGCGCCGGATGAAGCGTGGCGTATGATTTCTGGACCTTGCATTAGCCGGCAGGCGCTTGTCTCGTCATGCCTGCTGACGTAGACTTTTCTTTGATCACTAGCCATCGTGTTTCTCGCTCTATTCAGGCTTTGAAGCTCTCGAGGTCGCAGCGCCGGATTCTGCGAAGTTTTTACCGGACGGTGTGGTCCCTCTAACCCATCAAGGCGGCGTATGAAAGAAAACCGGCTACTCTATTCTCCACCCCGGCAGGACCCGCGGTGAAAGAGCTCAGGATGCCAGGGGATCTTGACCGCCCTGCCCTGAGGCGTGGCCTTGATGTTCTCTCCGCCAAGCTGACCTTGCGTGCCAGACTCCTTCTGTCTTTCGTCGGGGTAATTCTTTTTTCCGGGATAGTCTGGTCATTTCTCGGCGTCGGCCTCATTCACCGAAGCCTGCCTCAGGTGCAGGATGTGCTTGCCTTTGACCTGAGCGCCGCAGTCGAGATCTATCGTCAGGATGTCTCCCGCCTCACGGATGCCGTTCGGTTGATCGCGCAACAACCGAACGTGCGGCAAGCTATCGAACGCGGCGGAGTTGAGAACTTGGCCGAACGGCTTCAGGCAGCTCATCAGAGCGAAGACCTGGACATTCTGTTTCTGACAGATGCGCAGGGCCGGATTCTGCTACCGGTGAGGAACCAGGGCCAGAAAGTTGAGGTTGCCGGCATTGCCACGATGGTGGAGCAAGCTCTCCGCGAACGTAATGAGGTCGCGTCCACCGTCGTTCTTTCCGCCAGCGAGGTGGCCAAGGAGAATCCAGCACTGGTCGCACGCGCGAGGATTGACGTGGTCTCAACCGCCCACGCCGGTTCGGAACGTCCGGGCAACGCCTCGGATGGCTTGTTCGCGGCGGCGGCGGTACCGGTCGTGGCTGAAGATGGAAAACTTCTCGGAGTGCTCTGCGGAGCTCAACTGCTCAACGGACGCAACGCGATTACGGATCGCATCCGAACCAGTCTTTACCGCGAAGACCAATACGATGGGCGTGACGTCGCTGTCGCTTCTATTTTTCTCGGCGACAAGCGGATCGCAACCAGCGCCACAACCGCGTCGGGACGAAGAGCTCTTGGTACCCTCGTCTCGGAAGAGGTTTACAAGCATGTACTTCTCGGCGGAGAACGTTGGATTCGCCCTGGCTACATCGTCGATGACTGGTACTTGAGCGCGTACGAACCGCTTCGCGACCCGCAGGGTACCGTGATTGGCGCCATTGGGCTGGGACTTCTCCAACGCAAATTCAATGAGACGGAGCGCCAGGTAGAGGAGATTTTGTTCAGCGTTGCGCTGGTGGCGGTGTTGCTGGCGATGTTGATCAGCTATGGGGCGTCGAATTCCATCCTGAAGCCGCTGAATTCACTGATTGTCGCAACCAATAACCTGGCGGCGGGCGTATCTCCGCAAGCCCTCGAGCGCGACCCGCATGCTCCCATTGAAATCGAAGCCCTGCGGACGTCGTTCAATGCCATGACTGCGGCCATCCGGGAGCGCGACGAGTTACTGCGCCGCCAGACTTCCGAAAAACTGATGCGCTCGGATCGCCTGGCGATGGTCGGCCAGTTGGCCGCCGGAGTGGCGCACGAGATCAACAACCCGCTCGGCAGCATTCTCCTCTTCAGCCGTCTGATCATGCAGCAAGTGCCGCCGGAGGGCAGAATCCGCGAAAACCTGGAGCGCATCGAAAAAGAAACCAAGCGTTGCCACACCATCGTGAGAAACCTGCTCGACTTTGCACGTCAGCGCGAGCCCCTGGTGGAGTCTCTCGACGTGAATCATCTCCTGGACACAACCCTCAAACTTTTCGAAGGACAATTCCTCTTTCACAATATCGAGGTGGTCCGGAACTACGATCCGAAGCTCCCGCCCCTCCAGGCCGACGAGTCGCAACTGCAGCAGGTCTTCATGAATATCATCCTCAACGCTGCCGATGCGATGAACGGCAGCGGACGCCTCACGCTCGCCACCAAAGAAGAGGGTGCGGACCAGATCAAAATAAGCATTACCGATACCGGCTGTGGGATTCCGCCCGAGAATATCGAGCGCGTCTTCGATCCGTTCTTCACCACCAAGGGTGTGGGCCACGGAACCGGGTTGGGACTCTCCGTCAGTTACGGGATCGTGCAGAGACACAATGGCGACATCAACGTGTCGAGTACGGTCGGCGTGGGAACGACCTTTACTATCTCTCTGCCGACAAACTCTCTGTCAACAAAACAGGAGAGCCATTGATGTCGACGCGCGGGAAAGTCCTGGTTGTCGATGACGACGAATCCATGCGTATGGCGTGCGCGCAAGCGCTCGAACAGATTGGATTCAGCGTTGCATCGGCTGCGGACGGTGAGCAAGCCCTGGAAATCGCGTTCCGCGAATCGTTCGATGTCGCCCTGCTCGATCTCCGTATGCCCGGGCCGCCGGGGATGGAGGTACTGCGCCGGCTGAAGCAGGATTCGCCGAATTTGATGGTGATCATCATCACCGGCTATGCCACCATCGATTCCGCAGTCGAAGCGATCAAGTCCGGCGCTTACAACTATCTGTCCAAACCCTTCACGCCCGAAGCGCTCATCGCTCTGGTCAGCAAGGCAGTGACGGCGCGCAGAAGAGTTCTGGAGTACGCCTGCATCAGCCAGGAACTCGAACGGACAATGCTTTCGGAGGAAATGATCGGAACCTCCGAAGCGATGAGAAATATCGTGCGGCTCATCCGCAAGGCTGCGCCCGGCGATTCCACCGTGATGATCACCGGCGAAACCGGCGTAGGCAAGGAAGTGGTTGCCCGGGCAATCCACCGGCTGAGCCGCCGGGCGGCTAGGCCATTTGTCACCGTGGATTGTGGCGCGCTGGTAGAAAGCCTTTTCGAAAGCGAACTATTCGGGCATGTGAAGGGTGCGTTCTCGGGCGCAGTCGAGTCGACCGTGGGCAAGATCGAACTGGCGCATGGCGGCACACTCCTGCTCGACGAAATTGCCAACATCAATCCGCAAATGCAGGCGAGTCTGCTCCGCGTTGTGCAGGAGCGCGAAGTCTGCCGGGTGGGAAGCGCGCAGAAAAAAAAGGTGGACGTGCGCATTCTCTCCGCCACCAACCGCAATCTGCTGGCGGAGGTTCACGAGGGAAAATTTCGTGAGGATCTGTATTACCGGCTGAATGTCATCCATATCGCCGTGCCCGCGCTCCGCGATCGCCTGGAGGATATTCCTGCGCTGGTAGCGTACTACGTCAAGAAACTGGCTACGGAAAAGCAGCGGCCTGTTCCCTTAGTGACAGAAGAGGCCATGCGCTTTCTGAAGCGCCACGAGTGGCCGGGCAACGTGCGCGAGCTGATTAATGCCTTGGAATATGCCGTCGTCACCTGCGAGGGAAGTGCAATTGGGCCTTCCGATCTGCCCTATGGTGGAAACCATCCCGAGAACACAGCCATGCTGGCGGGGAGCGCGGCCCAGGAAGGACAACTCGCGCGCCAGGAAATGAGCGAGATTCTCAAAGCACTCAAACAATTCCGCGGCAACAAGACCAAAACGGCCGAGTACCTGGGGATCAATCGCAAAACGCTCCGCGAAAAACTCCGCAAGATCGAAGACCGTAAGATCGAGGATCGAGCAACGGAAATCGAGTCCTAGTAATCTTTCGCAGACGATATTTCCTTCGCCCTGTGTGAACTCCCCAAAATGTCAGGAGCACGATTCCGGCTTCGGTGATACTTTTCGTACCAGCCGGCCGCGGGGCGCTACAAAAAGTACCGACGATATTTGCGTCCCACTGCACCCGGCCGCGATGCAACGGTGCCCCGCTCGTCTTGCGCGCCCCTGCAACTCCAGTAGTTCCCACACTGTGTGCTGATTCCTCGCGGACATGCCCTATTGTGAATTTCCTCTCGCGACTTGGCAGGCTACTTGCCCTTACTAGTATCGACAAAGTTAATTGCGACGAGGAGATTTATGGAAACCACGAGCACTACGACAACGGCGCAACCTGCTTATCCCATTGATGTGGTGATGATCGATGACGAGGAAATGTTCACCGAGGGCTGCCGCCAGACACTCGAGATGGGCGGCTACCGGGCAGCCGTGGCGCGCAACGGAATGCAGGGCCTTGATCTCGTACAAGCGGCCCATCCCAGCGTCGTGCTTGTCGATCTGAAAATGCCCGGCATGAATGGTCTGGAAGTTCTCGCTCATTTGGCCGCGGTCGCGCCTTCTGCAGTGCCGATCATTGTGACCGGCCACGGCACGGTTGATTCGGCCGTCGAATCGATGAAGGTCGGGGCTTTCGATTTCCTTACCAAGCCGTTCGACCCCGAAAAGCTTCTGGAGTCAGTTCGCCGCGGCATGAGCCTCAGCGTTCTGCGCCAGGCGGCGAAGGAACCCGCGAAAGCGGCGGAAGCCGCAATCGTCGCGCCCCACAGCAAGAATGACGTCGTGCTCGAGGGGCTCGGTGTTTTGAGCGAGGCCTACTCTCTCGGACTCAACAAGCGCGAGTTTCTTGACGAGATCTCCTATCTCGAGTCCGAGGCTAAGTATCACACCGAGAGCCTCGGGCAAATCAAGAAGAAGGAACGAGCCATCCTCGACATCCGCAACGAGTTGCTGGAAGCCGATTCCATCATGGAAAAGTATGACTTCCAAAAGGGAGCGCTGATCCAGGTGCTTTTGGACGTGCAGGAAAAGCTGCACTGGATTCCGCGCCACATCATTCACTGGATTGCAGTCCGGCTGAACGTGGCGCCCGCCGAGATTCACACCATCGTGAACTTCTACGAAGCCTTCAGTCTCGAGCCGCGAGGCCGCCACTGTGTGCAAGTCTGCACCGGTACCGCGTGCCATGTGCGCGGAGCGGAAGAGATGCTGCTGCGAGTTTCGGCGGTGCTGGGCATCCAGGCAGGACAGACCGATAGCCGGCAGCAGTTCACGCTGGAGACCGTGCATTGCCTCGGTTGCTGCGCGCTGGCGCCGGTGGTGCAGGTTGACAAGGATTATTACCACCAACCGTCGAAGAACCGGTTGGCAAGGATCGTGAAAGCTCTCGATAAAAAGGAGGCAATTCCATGCCACGACTGAGTGCTCCCGCAGAGATTGCAGAGCTGAAGAAGAAAGTTCTGCTCGAACGTCGCGCCAAGCCCATTTGGGTCACGGTGTGCACCGGAACCGGTTGCTGCGCCTATGGCGCAGAGGGACTTGCCGACACTTTTCAGAAGGAAATCGAAGATCAAGGTATTGGACACTCGATCGGACTGCGCCGCACGGGCTGCCACGGTTTCTGCGAGCGCGGACCTCTGGTGGTAATCCAGCCGAAGGGAATTTGCTATCTGGGTGCCACAACCAAAGACGTACCGGCAATTCTGGAGAAAACCGTTCTTGGTGACACGGTTATCGAATCTCTTCTTTATCTTGACGAGGAAAGCGGAAAACGGATAAGGCGAGCCGAAGACATCCCCTTCTACAAGCACCAGCAACGCATTTTGCTCGAAAACAATGTGCTCATCGAGGCTACCAGTATTCTCGACTACATTGCGGTCGGCGGTTACTCGGCGCTGGCAAAAGCGCTGGCAGAAATGCGTCCTGAAGCTGTGCTTGATGAGGTCAAGAAGGCGGACCTGCGCGGTCGCGGCGGCGCCGGATTCTCCGCCGGCGTGAAGTGGGAGACAACTCGCAAAGCCCCAGGTATTCCCAAGTATGTGGTGGTGAATGGTGATGAAGGAGATCCCGGCGCGTACATGGATCGCAGCCTCCTCGAAGGCAATCCCCACAGCGTTCTAGAAGGCCTCATTCTCGGAGCTTACGCGATCGGCGCTTCCGAGGGTTACGTTTATGTCCGCCAGGAATACCCGCTGGCGCGCAAGCACACGGAACTGGCTATCAAACAAGCCCGCGAGTATGGACTGCTGGGCAAGAACATTCTCGGTTCCGGATTCTCTTTCGATGTAAAAATTCACCGCGGCGCTGGAGCGTTTGTTTCCGGAGAATCCACGGCCCTGATGAACGCGATCGAAGGCCATGTGGGCGAGCCCAGACCGAAGTACATTCACACCTCGGAGAAGGGTCTCTGGGGAAAACCCACCTGTCTCAACAATGTTGAAACCTGGGCCAATGTTCCTTTCATCGTGAACCGCGGCGCCGACTGGTTCCGCAGCATGGGGACCAAAGGCAGCAAAGGGACGAAGATCTTTTCTCTGGTGGGCAGGGTGAAGAACACCGGTCTGGTCGAGGTCCCGATGGGGATCACTCTCCGGGACATCGTGTTCAAAATTGGCGGCGGCGTCCCCAACGGAAAGAAATTCAAAGCCGTGCAGACTGGCGGCCCGTCGGGAGGCGTTCTGCCCGAATCTCTCCTCGACCTCCCCGTCGATTTCGACAAACTCGACGAAGCTGGTTCCATGATGGGTTCCGGCGGAATGATCGTAATGGACGAGGACACCTGCATGGTCGATACCGCCCGTTACTACGTAAATTTTCTGGCGCACGAATCCTGCGGAAAGTGCGTCCCCTGCCGCGAAGGCCTGCGGCAGATGCTAAGGATCCTCGATCGCATCACCGCCGGCGAAGGGCAGGATGGGGACATTGAACTGCTGGAAGAGCTGTCGGAGTTCATGGAAATGGCGTCTCTCTGCGCGCTCGGAAAGAGCGCACCCAATCCGGTTCGCAGCACCATCCGGTATTTTCGCAATGAGTACGAAGCCCACATTCATGAGAAACGTTGTCCCGCCGGAGTCTGTGCCGCGCTGATCGCGTATGAAATTGACCAGGAGAAATGCACCAGTGCCTGCGGAGCTTGCGCGCGTGCCTGCGCCGTCGACGCCATTCAGAAGGTTGATGACACCTACATGATCGTGCAGGAAAAGTGTATCAAGTGCGGTTCCTGCTACACCGCGTGTCCAGACAAGTTCCGCGCGGTGCTGAAACTGCCAGCCGCGGCGGTATCGCGGCCAAGTCCAATTCCTCAACTGCAGATTGAAACCAGGGTGTAAAGGGAGATCTTTATGGAACAGGTAACGCTCGAAATCAATGGCAAAACGGTGCAGGCCCCCAAAGGCGCCACCGTCCTGCAAGCTGCGAAGGCAGCCGGGATTAAGATTCCGACTCTTTGCGACGATGACAGGCTCGAACCGTACGGCGCCTGCCGCATGTGCATGGTGGAGATCGTGAAGCACGGGCGGCTTCGCCTGGTAGCCTCCTGCCTTTTTCCTGTGGAAGAGGGCCTGAGCGTTCAGACGGATTCCGAGAAGATCACGCGCATCCGCAGGATGATCGTCGAACTTCTCTGGCCATCCTGGCAGCAATACGGCCAGGAGTATGGCATCACCAAATCGCGCTTCCATCCTGGAATGACCGATTGCAGTTTGTGCGGGATGTGCGTCCGCTACTGTGCCGAAGTCAAAAAGGAAAACGTGCTCTACTTCAAAGGAAGAGGCATCGATCGCAAACCTGAACTGATCGACGGCGCGCACGACCAATGCAGTCAATGCCGGGAGTGCTTTGACCTTTGCAGTGGCGGATGGGTCGTAGCCTCGCGATCTTAGCTCTATGTGAGCTCCAGGTAACTATTCGGACGCTTGTCGGCCCCAGATCGGACCCAGAAAGAAGCGAGGTATGTCTGTTCAGAATTCGCCGGCCTCCATCGCCGCTTCGGTCTGCAGGCTCTGCACATCCCGCGAAATCGTTGCCACAGCCAGGGTGCGCCGCCCGCGCTTATAGGATACAGCGCAATCCCGAGCGTCAAGACTGCCGTCGATCTCGATTGAATCCCAACGCTCGGCGTGGCCCACATAGTTAATGGCGACATCGTAGTGCTGGCTCCAAAAAAATGGTACGGCATCGAATCGTTCGCGATGGCCCAGAATGTTCTTTGCAGCCACCTGCCCCTGCCGCTCAGCTACCACCCAATGCTCGACTCGAATTTGCTCCCCAGAATGCGGATCGGGCCACCGCGCAACATCGCCTGCTGCAAAGACACCCGGCGCACTGGTTTCGAGGTATTCGTTGACCACGATACCCCGATCGATCGCCAGACCCGCTTGCTCGGCTAAGGCCAGGGAGGGGCGCACGCCGACGCCCAAAACCACGAAGTCCGCTTCCAGTGTGGCTCCGCCAGTCAACAACAATTTCGATCCGTCAATTTTCTGAACGGTCTCCCCCAAGTGGAAGACAACGCCGTGGGCCTCGTGAAGCCCACGAATCATGCGTCCGACTTCTGGCCCCATCACGCGCTCCAGGGGCTGTTTGTCAGGCGCTATGACGTCTACCGCGATTCCAAGTGTGCGCAATGATGCTGCAACCTCCAAGCCAATGAAGCTTGCACCGACGACCGCGACACGCTTGGCCGATTTGGCTTTGGAGACAATCGCATGAGCGTCGGCGAAGGTTCGCAAATAATGAATCTGGGAGTCAGTGGCGCCCTCGATTTTCAACCGGACAGGTTCTGCCCCAGTCGCGATCAGAAGGGCTTCGAACTCGTAAGTTTGGCCGTTTTCCAACTGGACGCGCTTCCCCGAAATGTCCAGCACCGACACTCGTGCATTGAGCAGGAGATCGATGTTCTGTTCACGGTAAAAATCAGGCACGCGCAATCGCATCCATTCATCTGGTGCAGCGCCGACGAGAAAATCCTTGGATAGATTTGGCCGATCGTAAGGAGGCCAATCGTCCGCGCTGATCATGGTCAGCTGACCATCGTAGCCTTGCCGACGCAGCATGTCCGCGGCCCCAATGCCGGCGGCTCCGCCTCCTATAATTACCACCGAAGCAGGAATGGTTTGTCCCGCCGCTGAGCCGTGTAAATGTTTTGGAGCCGGCTCGGCGAGTTTCTCCCGCACGAACAGTTTGTCGCCGATCCTTTCTACGCGCCAGCGCGGGATGGGGTCGAGCGCGGGCGCCCGCAACGCTTCCCCAGTGCGCAGGCTGAAACAGGCGTGATGCAACGGACATCGCACTGTATCCCCAACGACGAGGCCCTGCGACAGCATTCCGTGGTAGTGAGTGCAGTTTTCGCCAACCGCCAAAAATTCGTCCCCGCGGCGCACCAGGATCACGTCTTCGCCGCCTGCTTGACCGAGCGCCATTGCTCCGTCGGCAAGGTCGCGAACGAAAAATCCATCTCTAAAGTCGCGTTTCTTAACTTCTTCCTCGTCTTCCATGTCTATGCCACGTCTTCATTGTGATATCGAACTGGATCTAAATTAGAAGATGCTGCCCAGTGCTTCGAGGGCTCGACTTTACTTGTTCCGCGAGCCCGGAATGCTGCGAACATCTGCGAAACGGTCGACGCGATATGTTTGCAGAAGGTTTGGAAAATCTTTCCAAGTGCGCGTGGAATGGCCAATGCCATTCAGTGATGACGTTCTGTTGAGCGCCATACGGAGACATCCCTCGAACGCAGCCGCGCTGCGCTGAATCAGGAGGCGGAGATGCGGGTACTCCGTGATCGCTACGCATCACTTTCGCAACGCGAACGTCAGGTTATGGCGTTGGTGGTTTCCGGCCTGTTGAATAAACAGGTCGGTGGGGAACTCGGGATCAGCGAGATTACGGTGAAGGCACACCGAGGCAACGTGATGCAAAAGATGAAGGCCGATTTTCTTGTCGACCTGGTGAAAATTGCCGCGAAACTGCGCGTCGTGCGCGCGTCGACTATGTCGCCACCAAGACCATATTCCACGACCCATTGATTCGCGACGATTTGGAGTTCATGGGTAGTGTCCGTCCGAAAAGCTATCAGTCTTTGTCCAGGTATTCCTCGGGCACATCGTCCTCCGGCACCTCGTGCGTGTGGACTTCCCGCTTTTTATCGTCCTCGGCACGCTCGACACCTCCTACTACCCCGGCCTCGAACGCGTTTCCTTCTTCGAGCAATTCGCCGACACTTTCCGAATCAGCTCTTTCATCGTCGCGCAATCCCTGCAAGTCTCCAGATTGCCCAGCAGAACGCGGTCCCGTTTTCAGTTCGAACGCTGCACTCTGTCGTGCGTTCCTCCGTCGAGTTCCGTCTCGCTGCGAAGAGCTAGCGGTTCCGAGTGCCTTGCTGGCACTGGACGGAGCTTTCTTTTTGGCGGTCAGTTTTTTCGAAGCCCCTCTCTTTGACACGCGACGAGTCGTTGTGACCTTTTTGCTGGAGGTTCGTTTGGACTTCATCGCTTTCTTGCCCTTTTTCTTAGTAGCCATTTTCGCAGTCTAGCACTTGCGAAACCGGTGACCAACCCCAAGATCGATCCTAGAGTGCTGCCCGGGCGTCTCGGCTCGCGTGTGTCCATCACAATCGGTGCGCCGTTGCAGGTGACCCGATGAAGCACCCCAGGCGAATGGCAGAGCAAGGCCACCGGCTTCCCGCGCGGCAGCCGGGATCGGGACACCTCTCGGGGCGAAAAAAGCACCCTTATGTTCCAATAGAGGCGAGCCGAAGAGACCGCCGTATTCGTCAGCCATTAGAGCGTGATGTTGAGGCATCAAGAACTGGAGCGAGAGGCGATCCGAGAAGAGGAGCGGATTACGATGTAGGCGATTGATTTTAAAGATGGTGAGCGCGGTAGGAATCGAACCTACAACCTACTGATTAAGAGTCTGCCGCCTGGCGGTCGGCGGATCGCAAATAACCCAATAAAACCTGCCGTTTTCCGAACTTCGCACCCGGAGCGCTTTGAAATGTATCCGCCGTGTATCCCGGGAAGGCCGTTGACACTTCGAGACAGTTCGGGTAGATTCCGAGACGTACCAACAAAGTCCGTGACGCTCCTCCCAAGTGGGCGTCATGGCGCCGTTAACCAAAGAGCGAGCAAGCAGCTCTGATTCTGACGGCCAAAGAGGACACCAGTTCCCCGCAAGGGGCTGGGAATCTTTTTTTGGCTGGAGGGATCGGATGGTTCAGACGGCGGCAGCGACCAAGGCGACCCAGAGCGCCTCCTACTCTGAGACACCACTCGGAAAACTTTTCCTCACCGAAGCCCAGCTCGTAAAAGAGTTCCCTCGGGGCC
>JBAWFQ010000260.1:0-6480 GCA_049592035.1 Terriglobales bacterium | reverse complement strand
GGCCGCTACATCATCCTGCGAGTGAACTACCGTTTGAAGCGGGGAGGGGCTCCGAATCTGAAGTACGCCGATCTGCAGAAGCGCTTTGGCGAGCAAAAGGTGCCGCCTTCGCTCGCCGAGACACGCGAGGCAGTGCGCGAAATACGGCGAAGCAAAGGGATGCTGATTGTCCCCGGCGACGCGGAGTGCCGGAGCGCTGGATCGTTCTTCAAGAATCCCGTGCTCGGCGAAGCGCAGTTCAAAGACCTAGCCGCGCGCGCCGCAACCAAGGGGCTTGAGATTCCCCACTATCCAGCTCTGGAGGCGCAACACAAAGTATCCGCGGCATGGTTGGTGGAACATTCGGGCTTCTCCAAAGGATATGTAGCGGGAGCGGCAGGGATCTCGAACAAACATGCGTTGGCGCTGATCAACCGCGGAGATGCGAAGGCGAGCGATATCGTCGAGCTGAAAGATGAAATCCAGCACGGTGTGCAGGAAGCGTGGGGTATTCTGCTGGAACCGGAGCCGGTGTTCGTAGGATTTTGAATACTACTCAATTCCCGTAGAAACGCGGCTGGACGCGTCTCCGACTAAAACACCGCGTTGGGGGCACTGCACACGGGAGACGGGCAAGCCCCGTCTCTACAGAACAATAAAATAAGGGCGGCCCATCCCGGAGCGACGGAGCCCCCATGCCGGCCCAGCGGTGTCCGTTACCGCGGAATCCGCCCTATTGAATCATCGGCCAACTCGCGCGCCCGCTTGAAAATCCTTTGGAACATCTCCTTAGTAAGCTTGCCCGTCTGCGTGTTCTGATTCGAGGGGTGATACGACGCCAAAAGGACGCGACCATCCGGCAGCACGTATTCGGCACCGTGGCGAAATACAAACTCTCGTTTGCTCGCGATCAGCTTCCTTCGGATCAAGTAGTTGAGATAGGCTTCGAATCCGATCCTTCCCAGGGCAACGATGACGCGCAGATCTTTCAGTCCCTCGAGTTCACGTTCCAGAAACGGAGCGCAGTTGGCTAGTTCTTCGGGCAGAGGCTTGTTTTCGGGTGGCGCACAGCGCGCCGCAGCGGTGATGTAGAGATCGCGCAGCACCAGTCCGTCGTTCCGGTCCGTGGCCGTGGGCCGATTTGCGAACCCGGTTTCGTAGAGCACCGGGTACATGAATTTGCCCGAAGCGTCTCCGGTGAAAGGGCGGCCGGTGCGATTCGAACCGTGAGCGCCGGGCGCGAGTCCGAGCACTAGGACGCGGGCGTGGGGATCGCCGAAGCCGGGAACGGGCTTGCCCCAGTATTCGTGGTCGCGGTAAGCGCGGCGCTTTTCGCGAGCAATCTGCTCACGATACGTGACGAGACGCGGACAGAGCGTGCAGGCGATGACCTCGGTGTTGAGAACCTTGAGCCAGTTGGGAAGGGGCATTTTGTAATTTTGTAATCGGATAATTTTGTAATTTCAGCCCGGACTGGTGTCCGATTACGAAATTACCCGATTACCAAATTGCAAATTGCTCCGGGGCGTCCGCACCACGCTAATGCCCTGGCCCGTTACTTTGGTGGGTAGGAAGTCGCCCTCCCCGGTTTGACGTTGCTCTTCCAGAGTCTTTACACTCAAGCTTACGGCACAAGGCGTCGCAGCGGAACAACTTCCCTCCCGACTCCGCTGCCAAGGCCGCACGAGAAAGGTAATTGTGAGCCCTGCTGAGATCAAAGATAGTGCGAAGGAAGGCGCGGTTAAGGACAGCGCCACCAAGCGAGAAATCCAAATCGAGATTCCGCTCGAGGATGTCAACCGGCAGACCGATTCGCTGATCCAGAAATATCAGAAAGTGGCGCGCATTCCCGGCTTCCGCCGCGGCCATGTTCCGGCATCGATTATTCGCCAGCGTTTTTCCGAAGAGATCAAGACCGATATGGTCGAGGCGCTGATTCCGCGCTTCTTCCGGCAGGAAGCCGAGCGTCTGAGCCTGCATCCGGTATCGCAGCCGCGGGTGACCGATCTGCACCTGCACGATGGCGAACCGCTGCGCTTCAAAGCCGCTTTCGAGGTGCTGCCCGAAATCAAGTTGGAAGGCTACAAAGAGTTGCGCGCCGACAAACCAGAGATCGCGGTTTCCGAAGCCGATGTGGAGCAGGCGCTGGCCGATGTGCGCGAGCGTCATGCCAGTTTCAATCCAGTGGAGGGGCGCGCCCTCGCCGACGGCGATTTTGCCCAAGTCGCGCTCGACGGCACTCCCAAATCCGTTGCTGGCAAGGCGGAAGACGGCCAGCCCGTGCACATGGACGAAGTGCTCGTCGAAATCGCCGGCAAGAACACCATGCCGGAATTTACCGAGCACCTGCGCGGCGCCAATGGCGGCGATGAGCACACCTTCGATGTGAATTATCCCGAAGACACGCAGGACAAGCGCCTGGCGGGAAAAACCTTCACCTATACGGTGAAGGTGCAATCGATCAAGCAGAAAAGTCTGCCGGAGATGAACGACGAGTTCGCCAAAACGCTCGGCGAATTCCAGACCATGGACGATGTGCGCAAGGCGATTCGCGAGCAGATGGAAGCGGAGCGCAGGCACGAGGCCGAACATGCCGCCAAGGAAAAGCTGGTGGGAGAACTGATTCAGCGAAACGATTTTGAGGTTCCCGATTCGCTGATCGAGCAGCAGATCGACATCCGCCTGGAGCGGGGACTGCGGGCGCTGGCGGCACAGGGCTTGACTGCCGAACAGATGAAGAAAATGGATTTGCCGCGTCTGCGCGCGGGACAGCGCGAGCAGGCGATTCACGATGTAAAAGCCGCATTGTTGCTCGAAAGAGTGGCGGAGGAAGAGAATATCCAGGTCAGCGACGAAGAGTTCGAACGGGAACTGGAAGCGCTGGCCAAACAATCAAAACAGACGTCCGAAGCAGTGCGCGCTCGTTTGACACGGGATGGGGGCCTCGATAGGATACGAACCAGAATCCGCAACGAGAAGACCCTCGATTTTCTGTATCGTCAGTCCGCGTAGTGAACAATGACCGCGGACCATTTCGATCCTCCCCCGAGCCGCTAGACCGAGTTCAGGGCAGGAGTGTGGAAGGGGTGAACGTGAATTCCAATTCCAGTTCCAAAGAGCCACAAATGATGCTCGTACCCATGGTGATCGAGTCGACTGGTCGGGGCGAACGCGCCTACGACATTTATTCCCGCCTGCTGCGCGACAACATCATTTTTATCGGGACGCCGATTGATGACAACATTGCTAACCTGGTGATCGCCCAGATGTTGTTCCTGGCGCAAGAAGATCCGGAGAAAGACATCCAGCTTTACATCAACTCGCCGGGCGGCTCGATCACGGCAGGCATGGCGATTTACGACACCATGCAATACGTAAAGAACGATGTGACCACCATCTGCATTGGCCAGGCGGCTTCCATGGCAGCGTTGCTGCTTGCGTCGGGCCAGGTCAAGAAGCGGCTGGCGCTGCCGAATTCGCGCATCCTGATTCACCAGCCCTCGATGGGCGGACTTTCCGGACAGGCGACCGACATTGACATTCATGCCCGCGAGATTCTGCGCATGCGGGAGATTACTAATCAGTTACTGGCCAAGCACACCGGCCAAAAGCTGGATAAAGTGGAGAAGGACGTAGAGCGCGACTTCATCATGAATTCGCAGCAAGCTAAGGAATACGGAATCATTGACGATATCATCTATAAGACGCGATAGAGGATAAGATCGGCGTTCTTGGCTAGGCGACCGGAAAAGGAGTAAGACCGAGTGAAAACCAGATCGGGTTCCGATGAGATGCTGCGCTGTTCGTTCTGCCACAAGTCGCAGGACGCGGTCGCGAAGCTCATCTCTTCGCCGAGCGACTATCCCCGGGCATACATCTGTGACGAGTGCGTCGCCGTCTGCAACTCGATTCTCGAAGACGACCGCACCGCGACGCCCGCGGCTGCGGTTCCCAACCAGTTGCCCAAGCCGCAGGAAGTGAAGACGTTCCTCGACGAATACGTTATCGGACAGGAACAGACCAAGAAGAAACTGGCGGTCGCCGTCTACAACCATTACAAGCGCATCTACATGAACCGGCAGCGCACCGGCGACGGCGTGGAACTGACCAAGTCGAACATTCTGCTGATCGGGCCGACGGGAACGGGCAAGACGCTGCTGGCGCAAACGCTGGCCCGCATGCTCGATGTGCCTTTCGCGATTGTCGACGCGACCACGCTGACCGAAGCCGGTTACGTGGGCGAAGACGTCGAGAACATCATTCTTAAGTTGCTGCAGGCGGCCGAAGGCGATGTGAGCCGCACCCAGACCGGCATCATCTATATTGACGAAATCGACAAGATCGGGCGCAAGGACGAGAATCCCTCGATCACGCGCGACGTGTCGGGCGAAGGCGTGCAGCAGGCTTTGCTCAAGATTCTGGAAGGGACGATTGCGAACGTGCCGCCGCAGGGTGGCCGCAAACATCCGCACCAGGAATTCACGCCGGTCGACACCACCAACATCCTCTTCATCTGCGGCGGCGCTTTCGTCGGCCTGGAGAAGATTATCGGGCGGCGCGTGGGCAAGAAGGCTCTGGGCTTCCGCACCGGAGCGGAAGAGGAAACCGAACAGACGGTTGCGTCCTCCAAGCGTAATTTCGAACTGGTGTCGGAAGCGCAGCCGGAGGACCTGATCAAGTTTGGGCTGATCCCCGAGTTTGTCGGGCGGCTGCCGGTGATGGGCGTGCTACAGCAACTGGACGAGAACGCGCTGGTGGAAATTTTGACGCGTCCGAAGAACGCGATTGTGAAACAATACCAACGGCTGTTCGAGTTTGAGAATGTGCGGCTGAAGTTCAGCGAAGACGCCAACCGAGCGATTGCACGGCAGGCGATGGCGCGCAAGGTCGGCGCTCGCGGCTTGCGCATGATTCTCGAAGAGCTCATGCTGGAATTGATGTATAGTCTGCCCAGCCAGAAGAAGGTTAAGGAATTTGAAGTAACCCGTGAGATGGTGGAGAAGCGGAACGTCTCGCTGGCCATGATCGAAAAGGCGGCAAGTTAGAACTCACTGAGCGAAGACCAGAGACGGGAGACCAAGTTGTCGAATCCCAAGGAAAAATTCGAGAGCAAGAAGCTGCCGATGATGCCCATTCGGGACGTGGTCATCTTTCCCTACATGATGACTCCGTTCGTCGTGGGCCGCGAATCAAGCGTGCGTGCGCTCGAAGAAGCTCTGGCCAGCGACAAGAAGATCTTTCTTGCCACGCAGCACGATGCCTCGATCGATGAACCCAAGGCCAACGACATCTTCCAGGTGGGCACCATCGTCAACATCGTGCAGAGCCTGAAACTTCCCGACGGAAACATCAAGGTGCTGGTCGAAGGTATTGAGCGCGGAAAGATTTTGCAGGTGATCGAGACCGAGGGCTATTTGCAGGCGACTGTGCGCGTTGCGCGTTACGCCACGGAAACGACGGCTCAGATTGAAGCGGGCATGCAGCGCGTCACCGGCATGTTCGAGCAGTATGTAAAGCTTTGCCAGTCGCTGAACTACGAAACCATGATCGCGGCCGTGCGCATGGAAGATCCGGCGAAGCTCACCGACACCATCGCCGCGAATCTGCAGCTTTCGATTGAAGAGAAGCAGGGATTGCTCGAAATCTTCGATCCGGCCGAACGCCTGAACCGGATCGGCGACGTGCTGGACGTCGAAATTGAAAAGCTCAACATGGATCGCACCATCCAGTCGCGCGTGAAGCGCCAGATGGAGAAGGCGCAGAAAGAGTATTACCTCAACGAGAAAATCAAGGCCATCCAGAAAGAACTGGGACGCGGCGAAAAAAGCGAGTTCGACGAACTGAAAAAGAAAGTCGAAGCCGCGGGCATGCCGAAAGAAGTTCGCGACAAGGCGATCCAGGAACTGAAGAAACTGGAAGCGATGCCGCCCATGTCGGCGGAGTCTACCGTTTCTCGCAACTATCTCGACTGGCTGCTGGCGGTGCCGTGGAAGAAGCGCTCCAAGGAAATTCGCAATATCGACGTTGCCGAGAAGACGCTCAACGAAGATCACTACGGGCTGGAGAAAATCAAGGAACGCATTCTGGAGTTTCTCGCCGTGCGCCAACTGGTGAAAAATCCCAAAGGCTCCATCCTCTGCTTCGTCGGACCTCCGGGCGTCGGCAAAACGTCTCTCGGCATGAGTATTGCCAAGGCGACAGTACGCAAGTTCGTTCGCATGTCGCTGGGCGGCGTGCGTGACGAAGCCGAAGTGCGCGGCCATCGCCGAACTTACATCGGCGCCTTGCCCGGCCAGATCATCCAGATGATGAAAAAGGCCGGCACCAAGAATCCCGTCTTCATGCTCGACGAAGTCGACAAGATGTCGATGGATTTTCGCGGCGACCCCTCCGCTGCGCTGCTGGAAGTGCTCGATCCCGAGCAGAACTTCATGTTCGTCGATCATTATCTCGACGTGGAATACGATCTCTCGCAGGTCTTCTTCATCGCCACGGCAAACG
>JBAWFQ010000259.1:0-9093 GCA_049592035.1 Terriglobales bacterium | reverse complement strand
CTCCGGAGCTTGTGGGGTTTGCGCCCTGTGTTACGCCTTGGGCGAGCACCATGGCGGAAGCCATAATTACGAGCAGAGTTGCAAGAATGACTTTCATAAACATCCTCCTTGTGTGTCTATAAGGCCTTGTCAGTCAGCTTGCGTTTATCGGACGATCTCGATCTTTAAGTCTGTTTCGAGCTTGGGGGAGCCAATCGCCGGACGGTGGCCGTGCGCTTGCGGCCGAGAGTTCGGCCAACAGAAAAGAGAGCAAGAAATGCTCGACAACAATGTAAACAACACGTCATTGATATTCAGTGATGACCCGCACTTAAAAAGGTGACGCATTTAACGCATTGAATTCGCGTCAAGCGTGAAAACGGCTTTGATGGTTCTTAAAACACTTGATTTAGAAATGCCCAACGTCGTGTGAGGCACATCACTCCGCCATGCATATCGGCATATGCGGCGCCCTCATAATTGTGTGGTTATCGTGAGTGCAGTTACGAATTTATGCTTTGTTCTGGAGACTGAGCAGTCACCGATGGAGGTCGGCGCATACGACGAAGAAACGATTCAGCCAAATAGCCGGAGCCGCCAGCTTCCCTGCGGCTTCACTTGCTCACTGTTGAATTCTGATTCTCGGAGCTTTGCAACTCCAGCATTCGCTGGCGCACCTCAGCCGCTTCCTTCATTTGTCCACTCGCCTCGTAAAGTCGGGCAAGCCTGTCCCAGCGCCTCGGAACCCCCGGCGTTCTCTGGATTGCCTCTTGCTGGAAAGCAATCGCTTCATTCCAATGCGAGAGTAGCCGATGCGCTTCAGAGCGCCCTTCGGCGAGTTCAGCGTAAACTTCAGGCGCCAGCGATTCGGCGCCGTTGCGATATGGGCTGCTTTTCTCGGCCTTGTCAAAAGCCACCAACGCATCCTCCGGATGGTTTAGAGCAAGCTGAAGCTTTCCCATGGTCATGTAGATATTGAAAGGCTGAAGGGCCAGTCCTGCGGCGCGCTCCAGCGCTTGCAGGGCAGCTGTGTTGCGGCCCTCGTTTCCGTAAAGGGAAGCCAGACGGTACCAGACCCCACCGTTTTCATTGATCGCGAGTGATGCACGGAATTCCTGCTCGGCTTCCGCATATTGCTGCCGCCGTTCAAACAACAGCCCCTTCAAGAGATGAACATTCGGATCGTCGCGATAGAGCCCCTGTGCGCGGCCTAGAAACTCTTCCGCGTCACGATCCCGATGCAAAATGAAAAAGAGCTCTCCCGAATTCAGGTAGAAGTCGTGAAGAGCTGAACGCGAAGCACCCACGGGAGGATTGAGCGCCTGGGTAGAGCAGTCTATCTGCAGGCGATTGATCCAGGAAGAATTGCCAGGTGTGTTCCGCAGAAATACCAATGAGACATCATCCATGTAAATGGGACGCCAGTTCGTGCTCTGGCAAAACTTGTACGGATCCATGTTGCGCAAGCCACGCAGTCCGGCGGTCGCAACCAGCAGAACATTCAAGTTCCAGCGCTCGGCCTCCTTCTGCCACGCCTGGGAATCGGGAGCTTCGCTGTAGAGATTGAACTGTTCGATCGCTAGATCGGGATTGTTCCCCCGTCCATCGATAAAGTCGGGATACTTCGGGCCCAGGCTCCACGCTGCGTAACCGCCGAGTTCATAGTCTTCGAAAATATTTCCCGGAAGCTGTTCCTGAAGGATAAACGCCGCGGCGCGGGCGGGCAGCCAAGAAGCTGCTCCGGCGCCAAACCTCAAATCTGGATTGAATACGACGTAGGTGCGGTTAGAGACAAAGTCGCTAATCTGCAACAGCGCGACAGCACAAAAAACAGATGCCAACAAGATGGCAGCTGACGTCGGAACTCGAAGCAAGGGCGGCGATTTTTTCTTTGCGGGGAGGGTGGAGCGGTTGGCCAAAAGCGCCTCCCATAAACCCGCACCCAAAGTCACCACCGTAATTGCGAACAGCGCCGAGTAGCGCGCGTGATTCAAAGCGGCATAGAGTGCGACGAGCACAACCAGACCCGCGCCGGCCTGCCGCTTCCAGAAACAAAGTGCGGCCAGCAACACTGCCAGCAGAAGCAGCCAGGTAAAACCAAACTGAGCGTGTCGCACATCGATGAGTTGATACAACAAATGAGTTGAAATGGGCACACTCATGAACTCAGCGATAGCGATATTGCCATTGAGCTTTCCCTGGGTTGAACTGGCGCCAGCCATGTTCAGCGAGGCGGAATAAATTCTGGCTCCCCACGGATTCAGTAGAGTGGCCACGCCGCAGGCCGCAAGCCAGGGCCATACCCGTCGCAACCGCAAAAGCGCAGCCTCACGCCTTTCCGCAAACACCAAATCGGAGATCTCAAACAAAAGATAAGCGCCAATGGCCGCCAGTCCTGCGATGAAACCTGGGTGCAGATTGACCCAGAACAGCATGATCACTGGCAGAAGCCAAAGCCGGCAGCGCATTCCCCGCTGGTATGCCCAGAGTTCTCCAAGAAACAGGGCAAAGAAAACCGTGGTGAAGAGGTCCGCCCGCGGAGCGGTTCGGGTGGCGATCGACCCGACCGCAAGCAGAGCTAAGACTGCGCTGCCCATGTCTCCTCGGCGAATCAGGTAAGCCACGACCGCTAGACAAGCCAGCGCGCAAAACCAACTCAACCCAGCATAGCCAAACGCATTGTAGATGAGATAGAGCAGCACGCCCGCGAAGGGTGGATACATCCATGGCGTGCCCGCGGAAGGAAACGACAGCACATCGGTACGAGGAATCTGGCGATGCTCCACCACCCAGCGGCCTGTTGCCAGATGCCACCCCATGTCATTATCGCCAGCAGTGTGCAACCCGGCACACAGGGCGCTAAGCAACACCAGACAAATCAATACCAATCTGGCAACGCGATAGCATTTTTCGGAGGAAACTTGCATGGAAAATTGCAGCTTATAAACAAACGCTCCATTTCACTATAAAACCGATAGCCGATTTGTGGGCTTGCGTAATGACACTCACCGCAAGGCAAAGCAGCACTGTGCAGTGCGTCCTCACACAATCCACCGTAGGGTGGCAGACTCCTCCTTCATGTGATCGCCATCACGTTCTCTAGTGACGCAGAATGCTGCCGGTCTCGTGCTCCGCCTTTAAGGTAAAGGTAAATGAGCCAAGGCAAAGGTCGACCAATCGCTGCCTGCGGGCGAAAAGCGTCGTATAGTCTTGACTTCGGCAAGATTCGATCTAAGCCCGATACCGACTAGGGGGAATCAGGAATGGAAAACGAGACCAAGGCGCAGCCAACCACGGCATCGGCTTGGGAGGTGAAGCAGGTCTATGCGATGGCGGCAATCAGCCTGGTGGTTGGGCTGGCGATTGGATACTTGTTTCGCGGGTCGCAATCGCCTGCGCCGCCGCCGCAACCTGTGGTTGCCGCTTCCCAGCCGTCTCCCGGCGCAGGCGGTATGGGCGGCCAGATGCCCAGCCTTGAACAGATGAAACAGATGGCCGATGCCAAGGCGGCGCCGCTGCTCGAGAAGCTGAAAGGCGATCCGAGCAACATCGATTTGCTTACCAGGGCCGGAGACTTGTACCAGGCTGCCCACCAGTTCCAGGAAGCGGCCGGCTATTATGACAAGGCATTGCAAGTGAATCCGAAGAACGTCCGCGTTCGCACCCAGATGGCTTCCTGCCTCTACTATCAGGGCGATGTCGACGGGGCGATCAGTCAGCTACAGCAGGCGCTGCAATACGATCCCAAGGATGCCAACTCCCTGTTCAACCTTGGCATGATTAAGTTGCAGGGAAAAAAGGACACCAAGGGAGCGCTCGCGGCTTGGCAGTTGCTGTTGAACTCGAATCCGCAATTGGACGCAGACCGCAAAGCCAGAGTGCAGAAACTAATTGCCGACGTCCGCATGCAGAGCAAGAGCTAGCGCTGGCGAGATCGGCTCGCGTCGGCTTTTGCCGACAAACACAAACAGGATCTGAAGGAGCAGTGAGCAATGACGGATGCAAATCGAGCAACTTCTAGTTCTCCTAATAATGAGCAATGGACCAGCGTGCAGGCTTATGTGTTGGCGGTCATCTGCCTGCTGGTAGGAATCGCCGGCGGCTGGTTCATCCGCGGATCCCAGACTCCAGCGGCCGCCGGGGCTGAGATCGCGACCGCATCGGCGCCGGCTCCCGCCATGGGAAATCCGGCTGCGCAAGCGCCAACTCCGGCTCAGATGCAGAAAATGGCCGACACGCAAGCCGCACCATTGATCGAAAAGCTCAAGGCCGACCCAGCCAACGCAGGACTTCTGGCGAGCATCGGGAACATCTATTACGACACCCAGCAGTATCCCACAGCGATTGATTACTACCAGCGCGCGCTCAAGCTAGAGCCAGCCAATGCTGGCGTTCGTACTGACATGGCGACCGCGTATTGGTATACCGGCGACGCCGATAGCGCCATCGCGGAATTCCAGAAGTCGCTCTCTTACGAACCGAACAAGGCCAACACGCTATTCAACCTCGGCATCGTCGAATGGCAAGGCAAGATGGACATCGACAAAGCGACCGCCGCGTGGCAGAAGTTGCTGGCTACAAATCCGAACTATGAAAATAAAGACAAGGTTCTGGAGTTGATGGCAGAGGCCAAGAAGCATGCGGGGGTGAAACCGGGGACGCCGGCCAAGCCATTGCAATAGGATCTGAGCAGCGGTTCTGCATGATAAAGACCACACCGTGAGTACTTCTCCCTTGGAACAGCTCATTGCCCATTTGCGTCAGAAGCCGCTGCTGCTGGGCGCGGTGCTCGTGTTCGCCACGCTTTTGCTGTATTGCCGAGTCGCGCACTACGAGTTCCTCATCTTTGATGACAAGCCCTATGTCACCCAGAATATTCATGTCAACACCGGCCTGAAGCTCGGCAATGTGATTTGGGCTTTTACCAGTTTCCGCGAGGGGAACTGGCATCCAATCACCTGGCTCTCCCACATGGCGGATTGTCAGTGGTTCGGCCTGAGGCCCGGACCTCCTCACCTCGTCAATGTCGCAATCCATGCCGTCAACGTTCTGCTGCTGTTCTGGCTGCTGCAAAAGGCCACCGGCGCAGCGGGGCGCAGTTTCTTCGTGGCCGCACTCTTCGCCGTGCATCCGCTGAACGTGGAAACGGTCGCCTGGGTGGCGGAGAGAAAAAGTCTGCTCAGCGCCCTTTTTTCGTTCCTCACGATTGCCGCCTATGGCTGGTACGCCAGACGCCCTGGTTGGAAGAGGTACATGGTCGTCGTCGTCGCCTTTGCGTTGGCGCTGATGTCAAAACCGATGGCAGTAAGCCTCCCCATTGTCCTGTTACTGCTGGACTACTGGCCCTTACAACGGTATGAAGAGCTCCCCGTTCGACGTAAGTGGGTGCTGCTGTCGATAGAAAAATTGCCGCTGATATTGATGAGTGTGGCAAGTTCTATTGTTACGGTGCTCGCACAGCGTTCAGGTCATGCTATCGCAGACGCATCTGCGTTGCCTCTGTCTGTGCGAATCGGGAATGCAATTGGGTCCTATGTGGCGTACATCGGAAAGACGATTTGGCCCTCCCGTCTGTCCGTCTTTTATCCCTACTCGGAACACCCGCAGCCGTGGTCTGACCTCATCGCAGCGGCCGTGATCTTGGTAGCCATCACCGCAGCCGTATTATATTTTCGTCGCGCACGCTACTTGGGGATGGGCTGGTGTCTGTTTGTTGTGACTCTGATTCCAGTAATCGGAATTGTCCAAGTCGGCCGTCAAGCTATGGCCGACCGCTACGCTTACATCCCGTGCATAGGACTTTTTATCATCGTCGCATGGGGCTTAAGTGACGTACTCTCTGCCACAGCCGTCCCTCCGGTGGTAACCGCCGTGGCCGCACTCGGCCTGATTTCTGGACTAGCCGTTGCGACCAGCGATTATTTACCCTACTGGCAAAACGGAGCCAAACTGTTCACTCGAGCAGCCCTCGTAGCTGACCATCCTGACTATGCCATCGAAGAGGCCCTCGGAGATGCGCTTGCTTCGTCTGGCCGCGAAACCGAAGCCTATAAGCACTACGGCGCGGCGTGCACTTTACTTCCAACCTATCCACTCTGTCATTACAATATGTCGCAAATTTTATTCAATCGACATCAACTCAGAGACGCACTCGAGCAACTCGACATCGCCGTAAGTCTCACCGATAACAAGGATCTGGCGCTTTCGTGTTTGATCAATTCTGGCGAGATACTCCTGGCGCTCGGTGATTATCAAACCGCACAGATGAGATTGGCGGCGGCGCTGCAGATCGATCCGAGTAACAACATGGCACTGCGACTGCAGCAAAAGGCATTGAATCAAGCAGGGGCAGGCCACTAGCGTGCGGACCCATGCCTCGACTGCGTTAGAACAACATGCTGCCGAGCACAAACGCGTGCCGATGCGGATCTTGGCAATCGTATTTGGCTCTACGTTGTTTCTGAGCGCATTTTTGTTGTTCCAGGTGCAGCTCATCATCGGCAAGTACATCCTCCCCTGGTTCGGAGGCTCGGCCGCAGTCTGGACTACAAGCTTGCTTGTTTTCCAGATGTTGCTGCTGGGTGGTTATGTGTATTCGCATCTGGTCTCGGAGCGGCTCTCGCTGAAAGCCCAGTCCAACCTACATCTGGCGTTATTGTTCGCGGCATTGCTGCTGGTGGTCACGTTGTCGTTGCTGTGGCCATCGGCAATTACGCCAGGCCAAAACTGGAAACCATCGAATCGCGCGAATCCACTCTGGAGCGTAACCCTAATCCTGCTTCTTTCGGCCGGCTTGCCGTTCTTTGTACTTTCCACAACTGGTCCGTTGTTGCAGCGCTGGTTTGCCCGCGAGGGAGGCAATACACAGACCTATCGCCTTTACGCCGTTTCCAATCTGGGGTCTCTGTTGGGACTGCTGACGTTCCCGTTCCTGCTGGAGCCCATGCTGCATATGACCACGCAGGGCCGCATATGGGCGCTTCTATTCAGCCTTTTCGTGGTCGCGTGCGGTTGGTCTGCATGGCGGGCACGCCATGGCACGGGTGCCGCGGCGTTGCCATCCAAGGTTGCCGATCCGCCAAGCCACACAACCGGTATAGCGCGCGTACTCTGGGTCCTGCTGCCGGGTTGTGCCTCAGCGCTTTTATTGGCGACGACCAACCTGCTCTGCCAGGAAATCACCTCGATTCCGCTCCTCTGGGTGCTGCCCCTTGCGCTCTACTTGCTGAGCTTCATCCTGTGCTTTGATCACCCGCGCTGGTACCGGCGTGAGATTTTCCATCCCCTGCTCTTGCTAGGCGTTCCTGCGTTTTACGTGGCCGTCCATTTTTCGCTGGTCACACTGGAAATGGCGATCGTGCCCCTGTTGCTATTCGTAGCATGCATGATTTGTCACGGCGAGTTGGTGAGATTGAAGCCGGAAGTGCAGCGCCTTACCTCCTTCTACCTCGCTATCTCAGCCGGAGGCGCGCTTGGCGGAGTGTTTGTGGCCGTTGTGGCCCCGCTGATCTTCCGCTTTTTTACGGAGTATGAGGTCGCCTTGGGAGCCTGTGTAGTCCTGCTGCTCTGCTGTTTATTTATGGATCCCGGTTCGTGGATATATCGCATGAGCTTCTGGCTGACCGCGGGAATTGCTTTGGCAATAATCGCTGCTCCTTACGCTGCCGGAAGATGGATCCCCGCGCTTCCGCCGATGCTGGATACGCTCAGGTTCTATCCGATTGCGATTCTGATCGCCGGGCTAACATTGCCGGGTGCGTTCCTTCAGAAGTCCCCCGGCAAACCGGGGAGGCGGGCATTTTGTGCGGGACAGGTGCTTGTGGTGTTTGTGGCGACACTGTCGCTGG
Source organism: Terriglobales bacterium (assembly GCA_049592035.1). Classification (GTDB taxonomy): domain Bacteria; phylum Acidobacteriota; class Terriglobia; order Terriglobales; family Acidobacteriaceae; genus Acidiflorens. The sequence goes on along the minus strand of JBAWFQ010000259.1, from coordinate 1,267 downwards.
CAGCTTTGTATGTAATTGCTCAACCGACAGCTGCCCTTTATTTGGGCAAACGCAATTTCTATGGAGCCCTGCGCGTTTATCAACTGCGAGCCGGTGGCAAGCTCCTGGTACACGGGCGAACGCAGCATGGCCTGCAACTTGACCCGCCATACAATCGGACTCCATTGGCCTACTACGGCGAAAACAGCGGCATCGGTATTCTGTTGCAGAACCATCCCAAGCGCAGTCCTGGCAATTCGGGCCTGCGGGTTGGCGTCGTGGGAATGGGAGCAGGAACGCTGGCCGCCTACGGCCTACCCGGAGATTATTTCCGCTTTTATGAGATCGATCCGGATGTGGTTGATCTTTCTGCCGGAGCGCAACCCGTTTTTACGTACGTTCGGGACTCGCAAGCCAAGGTGGACATCGAACTGGGGGATGCGCGCTTATTGCTAGAACGCGAATTGCAGCGCGGGGAGGGGCAGAATTTCGATGTGCTGGTTCTCGATGCGTTCTCTGGCGATGCGATTCCCGTCCATCTGCTGACCATTGAAGCGTTCGACACCTACTGGAAACATTTGAACCCGGAGCACGGCGTGATTGCCATTCACATCAGCAGCCGCCATGTTGACCTCATGCCGGTGATCGAAGGCACGGCCGAGCATTACCAGGCCTACACGCTGCTCCGGGATGTGGACGGTGACTTGCCGTACATGCCGAGTAAGTGGGTAATCTTGGCTCGGAATCAAGCAGATCTGCAGGTGAACGGGTTGGTTCCCACCCCTGCGCCCCCAAGCAAACTTGCGCCCAGAGTCTGGACCGACGATTACAGCGACATCATACGGCTATTGCGATGAATGATTGCCTCGGCTTTGCGCGCTCCTCTTTGTGAGTGCGAGTGCTCCCGAACGTATGTAATATTTTGACCTCAGGAACTTTCCAGAGGAACTGTCCAGAAAATGAGTGCGTCAAAAGAACTGCGTGGCTTGTTAGACCGGCGTCTCATTCAGTTCATCGCGCTCGCGGCAATGCTCGTCTGTGTTGCGAAAGGGGCAGTCGACCACAAGTTCAGCGTCCGTGACCCTGATATGTGGTGGCACGTGAAGACGGGGGACTGGATCGTCGCACACCATGCCGTTCCTCATAACGGTCTTTTTTCGTGGACCGCAGCCGACCGGCCGTGGGTTGCCTACAGTTGGGGCTTTGAAGTAATCCTGTCGCGTGCTTATCAGTGGTTCCACTTGATGGGGCTCGGGCTATTCGGCGTTTTTCTCACCCTCATCATTGC